>NZ_WPCE01000005.1 GCF_009742825.1 Halorubrum sp. CBA1125 | reverse complement strand
ACACGCTCGTTATCACAAAATCGATACGTAGCCTTTGCGGAGGCCCAGTCTTCGCAGGCGTTTGGGATCGACTCGGCAGGTGCCCTGCCGAGCCGATCTCCGACTTGCATCAATCGGTCAGTGAGCCGCTTGTCACCGAACTCAGCAGACTGGAACTCCTTTCGAACCTTGCCAGAAACATCGGTTTGACACAGCTCTTCCTCGTCTAGGTCAGTCCGCCGCTTTCGTGAACCGCTCTGCATCTTGGTCTCTTTCTCGACGAACTACAGCGATAGAAGTTGTGGGTAAGAGACAGGTCTTTAGGCGGGGTCAAGCGGGCACTAGCCTACACTTCCACCGACGACGTCACTCGTCGACGACAGTCGCTTCTTCAGGAGAAGCGAGATCGAGCTCGGCGGCGCCGCGCTCGATCTCCTCGGGCGTCGTCCCCTCGGCGTCGGCGAGCAGCTCGGTGAGCTCCTCGTCCGAGATGATGTCGGCGTCGGCCGGAGCTTTGCGGCTCATGTTTCCCTCTACCCGTTGCGAAGGGATAAACGTGAGTGATGGTTCACCGCCGTCCGACCACGACGGCGGCTGTCCTGGTGGCCGGCGCTCCTCGTAGGTGTCGATGAAATACTGGGCCTCGCGTTTGAAGTAGTCCACACAGCCGCGGATCACTGCGCCTCGGCTCGCTGGAAGCGGCGAGTGTGCGAGTTTTAGGTGTGCGGCCGGCCCCGACCGTCGGTCGACATCAACGTGGAGTCCTTCATGATACACGTCGTGGCCCAGTGCCGAGGTTTCGTTGTGATCCATCCGGGCGATCCACGTCCACTCGATCGGATCGGTCGATACGCGGTAGTAGAGCTGAACGAGAAAGCGCGGGATACGTTGACGGCGTCGGTCGAACCCGACCGTGAGAAGGCAGTCGCGACGGCCGGCAAAGACGTGTTTGGAGACATCGTAGCCGGTTGGCAACGAGGGGGCGCTCATTCGTCCGGGCTATCGGCACCAGGAACGGTGTTGCTTTCGCTTTCATCGCCGTCGACGGCCGGTCACCCATCCTGAACGTCTTGTACTGACCGATCCGATCTGATCGAATCAAGAACTGATTCTGTACGAGCTACGCACCGTGTATAGGGTGATATTTGGCCCGATTGATATCCTATTTTTCAGACATATTCATGTCTACAACCGACCGTAATCTTGACATCCTCCCGCGCCTGAAGATGCAGGAATCCCACGGCACCACACCGCTGAGTTGGGATATTAGGGTTCGCGGTTCACAACCTGTTCTCGTGGGGCGAAACAGCCCTCACTACGGTCGAACAAGTGAACCGCTGGCTGTGCCAACCAGCCGTTATCCCTATCACCGCCATCCGTGGCGAGACTCGGGAGTACCTTTTGCCGAATATTCTCCGCACCATTCACATCAGCGTTCGCAACCGTATCGCACTTCTCACACACGTACAGCCCACGTTCAACTCGCTGATTGTCGTCTGTGTGGCCGCACGCCGAGCACGACTTCGACGTATCGCGTTCGGACACCAACTCCATGTTGATGCCCTCGGCTTCCGTTTTGTAGTCGAGTAGCGTCGTGAAGCGGTCGAATGCCCACCCGTGCAAGTCCAGATTGCCGTGGTCGCCCCAGTTGCGTGGTTCGCCGTTCTCGTCGTCTTCTCGGATGCCGCCAAGGTCGCCAATGACAAGCGTACCGACATTCCGTTCGACACATTCCTCGACAATAGCTTTCGAGAGTGCGTGCAAGAAGTGTGTCCGGCGACCCGTTCGCTTACTGTCGAGACGAGTTGCCTCTCGGGACGAGGAATCGTCGCACTTGGCTTTCTTTTTCGTGAGGTAGTACTCGTCCTCTTTCAGTGCGCCACCGGGATACAACACGGATTCACCGCCGAACGAGACGGCGGCGAAGTTGCAGATCCCGAGGTCAACACCAGCTACCTCATCTCCTGGTGGTTCCGGGTCGATAGTGGTGCGACAGACGAACTGAAGCCGCCACTCGTCGCGTTTGTAGACAGCGCGAACCTGTTGAATGTCCCACTCAGTCAGGTCAACATCAGGGCGAGTCTGGTACTCGCACAAGATGAAGTCTGAGCGGTGTTCTTTGAGGTTGCGACCTTTTGAGAGGCGGACGCGGGTGAACTGTGCGTCGTGTTTGAAGCCAGCCGGCTTGAACGACACAGTTGAACGTGGATGGGAGTCTCCGTGCTTCCGGTAGCCGGGCTGTCGGGCGCGGTCGTCGCCGTTCCGACGCTTGCCGAACCAGCCGTTGAACGCTTCAGCGAGTTCCTCGAGAACGCGCTGACTGGATTGTGAATGCAAGTCCGTGTAGCGTTCGTGGCCTTTGAGTTCGGCTTTGAGTTCCCCGTCATCGGGAATCTCGCCCGTTTCATCCCACTGTTCTTGTGCGTAGTAGCGACCGACGTTCCAGAGTTTTGAGGCGGCCCATCCGAGTTGATCGAGGTCATCACGGACCTGTTGCTGGTTCGTGATGGTGGCCTCGAATGTTCGGACGGTACGACTCATTTTCTGGCTTCATAACTGGTTATGAACAGTGTTTTATTAATCATGTCGGTTGGCGTGGAATATCCGGTCTTGCTATCGACGGTGGATTGTGTAGGAGTTGTCGGATTCATCCTGACCCTAAAGGGTCAGGTATTCTCCTTGCTTGCGTATAATTGAGCGTTGGAAGTCTTGTGCTGACCACAGCAACCCAAAATGTGTCACCTGCTGAGGATTTCAACAGAGCCAACCTAATTTAATATACTGAATTAGGCCTCATGGAGCGTCGAGACATGTTCACTAACCCAATCAAGCACCTCGAACAACACGTCGAGGTGGTGTGTTCCAACCGGTGAGGCTTCGGCATCGCCAGCGTCCGGCGGTGGATGAACGTGCGTTTGTGGAGCATCCGTTTTTGGATGTCGATCCCACCGGCACTGGTAGCGTGTCTCCGTGCGTATCTCCACGTAGTGAACGTAGTAGTCTCCAGTCACGAACCAGTGAATCTCGAGGCGGACAGCCTCAATAGACGCGGGATACGCTGACGGATCGAGTGTGATCTCGAGAGCTCGTGGGGACAGTCGATCCGGCGTGAACGCCCACGACACGACCAACGGGTGGGTTTCGGACCGCCGTGCGAGCGTTTCCATCCTCGTTCGGTCGAGTCGGCCACTCCCCGGCGTGCCGTCGTGTTCATCGCTCATCTGCTGAGCGCTCCGTCACGCGGAGATCCCGGCCCCATCGTCGCCGTGCTGGTGACGCTCGGCCCGCGTGATGGCGTCCTGGAGAAGTTCGATATCGTATCGAACCGTCCGCCAGCGCGACAGTGACTCGAGATATTCGTGCACTGTCGCGTGATCGCTGTCGGCGAGCCGTGTGGACGGAACCGCGTTTGGGTCCGGCACATCGAACCGGTCTTGGAACTCGGCGTCTTCGTCGATCAGCGCGTTGAGCCGCTCTCGGAGTTCGGGAAGCGAGTGCTCATCGGCGAGCGTTTCGATCCGCTTCCATCGGAAGTACGAGTCGTTCCGCCGGAACTCCGCCGGACGGTTCCCACGCCGTGTCGCGATGCCCATCTCCGTCAGTTGCGTGAGTGCGTTTCGGGCACCATCCGCCGAGCATGCCGCGCGCTCTGCGATCGTATCGGCCCGTTCGTACTCAGTCACGCCGGTGATCACGTCGTACACCCGCTGGAACGTCGTCCGATCCTCACGCCACTGGCGTCGCGCCGTCTCGGTGTTGCTCAGTGATGACCCCTCCTTCGATTCGTCTTCGGACATGCGTCGACGTTTGAGCTATATCGATATATATCTTTTCTAAAGTAGATATATCGGATAGTCGGTCGTGAGTTCCGCGGCGGCTCGGCAGCCGGTGATGGGAGGTGAGCGATACCTCCAGCGTGAGGAAACCTCGCCGTTCACGGCGAGGAGGACGTCATCCTCTCTTTGAGACAGCAACATCTATTTGCATGTGGCATGGGATCATTATACACGACAGCGATGGGACTCCCGCCCACGGCTGACGCCCTCCCACAAGCGCTCATCGACCGTGACCAGTGGGTTTGCTGGCGCCCCCATGAGCGCGATGGCAAACCAACCAAAGTGCCGATCGTTCCCGGCACGACGCAGTTTGCGTCGACGACCGATCCCGACACCTGGCGGCGGTTCCAGACGGCTCGTGAGGCTGTCACTACAACCAGTGTCGACGGGCTGGGCTTCGTCTTTACCGCAGACGATCCGCTCGTCGGAATCGATCTCGACGACTGCCGGGATCCAGAGACAGGCGAGCCCACAGCGTGGGCCAGCCGGATCATCTCCCAGCTCGATTCCTACACTGAAGTGAGCCCCTCCGGAACGGGGTACCACGTCCTCGTTTCGGGGACGCTCCCTGAGGGGCGGAACCGCGCCGGCGACCTCGAACTGTACGACCGGTCTCGGTTCTTTACCGTGACCGGCGATCACGTCAGTGAGACACCGTCCACGATCCAACAGCGATCACAAGCCCTCGAGACGCTCCATGCTACGGAGATGGACACGTCCACTGGCGCGTCGTCCGCGGAAGACGGGACGTCGGCTCCAGCCCACGCCGCCGAGGGGTCCCCATCTACTGATACCAGCACCCCGACGACCGGGGTGGCTACACTTTCGGACGAGGAACTCCTCACGCGGGCGCACGCCGCTGCCAACGGCGAGAAGTTCACGCGTCTCTGGAATGGCAATACGAGCGGGTACGAGAGCCACTCGGAGGCCGACATGGCGCTGTGTCGGCTGCTCGCCTTCTGGACAGGCTGTGATGCGGCCCGTATCGACCGGCTGTTTCGCCGGTCAGGCCTCTTCCGTGACAAGTGGGATACGGTCCACTACGCCGATGGGAGCACCTACGGCGACAAAACAATCGAGCGTGCGATTACCCATACCGACGACGTCTACACCCCCCCGGAGGCGGACGCGGACGACCGGTCGGATACTGCCCCGGCTACCCCCAGCGGTTCCACCGACCAGCCATCAGCGTCGACTGACACCGATCAACAGGATCCCCCAGCGACCACAGCCACGTCACCAGTCTCGTCTCCACCGACATCAGACCCCACTGTGAACGCGGCGGAGTCGGGTGCGGATGATGCAATTTCAGCAGCCAACCCCCAGCGGGCCCAGGCACGGCGTGATCGGATCGAAGAGCTTACCGATCGGGTGGAATCGCTCTTGGCAGAGAACGAACGCCTCCGGACGGAGCTTCAGGCGGAACGTGAGCGCCGCCAGCAACTTGAGGCAGCCACGGAAGAAGCGTCGAGCGGCTGGTGGCCGTTTTCGCGCGGATGAACCGCCTCGGGGTCACGCCCCGAGACACTCAGCCTGCCCCGACTGCAGGAATCGACGGTTTCGTCCGCGTATTCCCTTACGGAGAATCGAGGAGAAAGCCTCGCGCTTCAGCGCGGGGATGAATCCGACACTTCCTTTCACACTCCACCGGTCGATGGCACAGCTGGATATTCCACGCTGCCTCCAATCCAAGCCTTCAAGTAATTTTATCTATATAGGTTACGTATGGCGTATCAGGTCGTCACTCGCACCTACACTGCTTCCATACGGGATCAGTCTCGGGTACAGGACGATCTTGATTCGCTCGGGTTCGCCGCCTCGAAACTCTGGAACGTCGGACGGTGGACGTGTAGTCGGATTTGGGATGAAATCGATCACATCCCCAACCACAACGAGCTCACCGCGTACCTGAAGTCACACGAACGCTATGCTGACCTGCATTCGCAGTCAAGTCAGCGAGTCCTCCAAGAACTCGCTGAGGCGTTCAACAGCTGGTACGGCAAACGACGTAACGGAAATGCGAGAGCGAACCCGCCCGGCTACCGCAAACACGGCGACGAACACCCGCGTTCGACGGTAACGTTCAAAGCCGCTGGCTTCAAACTCGACACCCAGTACAACCGTGTTCGACTCTCAAAGGGGTCGAACCTCAAGGAGTATTGGTCGGACTTTATCCTCTGCGAATACCAGACTCGCCCCGACGTAGACCTCTCCACCGTAGAGAACGTCCGACAGGTTCGGGCAGTCTGGACGGGTGAGGAGTGGGAGCTACACTTCGTGTGTAAAGTTGAGATCGAAGTGGCCGAAGCACCGGGTGAAAAGACGGTGGGTGTTGACCTCGGCATCAACAACTTCGCAGCACTCGCCTACGAGGACGGCTACGCCGAGCTATACCCACTCAACTGTCTGAAGCAGGACGACTACTACTTCAGCAAGCGGATCGCTCAGTGTGACGACTCGAACTCCGAGCAGGCCACGCGGCTGAACCACAAGAAGGCGGCTCGCCGCACTCACTACTTCCACACGCTCTCGAAACACATCGTTCAGCGATGTGTTGACCAAGGAGTCGGAACCATCGTGATCGGTGACCTCTCCGGCATCCGCGAGGATGAGGAGAATGGCGAGGTAACAGACTGGGGCAAACACGGTAACCTTGACCTCCATTCGTGGGCGTTCGACCGATTCACTGACCTGCTCGAATACAAAGCAGAGATGGAGGGCATCACGCTCGAAGAGTTGCCCGAGCGAGATACCTCGAAGTCGTGTTCGTGTTGTGGTCGCAAGCGCGACACGAATCGTGTTGAACGTGGGCTGTACGTCTGCGATGAGTGTGGTATGGTGGCGAACGCAGATGTGAACGGTGCGGAGAACATTCGACAGAAAGTAACTCCGAGTCCCGCTACGGATGGCGGCGATAGGAGTAACGGCTGGTTGGCACAGCCATCGACGTTCCTGTTTGACAAGGAAACTGGTGCGTTCGCACCTCAAGAACAGGTAACGTCGTAAACCACAATATCCCAACCCAGCGGTGCGGTACCGTGGGAATCCTCGCGCTTCAGCGCGGGGAGGATGTCAAATAGATTCCTCTCTATTCAGGTGCGTATCGCGCACCGATTGGAATGTGTACACATCAGTCAGGCCAGGCTGGTCGATCGTGAACACCGCGGGGCGCGTCTGTTTCCCGTAGGTCTTCGTCACCCGTGGCTCGCCATCGGGCGGCGTGTTGAGCGCCTCGACGACCGCGTGGGCAGCTTCTCGGTTTTTGACGATCCAGACGGCGGCAGCCGGGTTTTGGGCGGCGAGCTTATCGTAATCGTCCGGGATGGCACGGGTCGCGTCGTTGTTGATGCGTTCGGCTTCGAGCGCGGCGACCACGTCACCCGCCTCGTCGACGGCGGCCGCATCGAGCCGGCCCTCGGGGACTTCGTAGTACTGCTCAACCGTGGCGGCTGGCGATTCCGGATCTTCAACATACTCGGCGGTCAGCAACTGACTGCCCACCTCGACCATCGCGACGTGGAGACTCGACTCGCTCAGATCGCCGGCACCTGCGCCATGCGCCACCCCTTCGCGGTGGCGTACGCCGATCGCATCGCGACCATCTGGCGTGACCGTATACAGCGTGTGCGGATACCGACAATCACGCGTAACGAGCCCCGCCTCTTGGAGCTCGTCGAGTTCGTCCGCGTCGATCCCCACGTACTCACGCAGCCGGCGCATGCTGTCGCGGGTGATGTCGTATTCGAGTTCGGGATCGTACTGGCCCTGGTGGGCCGAGTACACCGCTTGGAGAAACCGCAGCCCAGCGTCGCTGATCGGACTGTCTTGGCGTTCCGCGTACGTGAGCTTGAGCGGCAGATCACAGATCGGACAGTCATCGCGGTCGACCGTCTGCGGGTCGTGACAACAGCCGATCGCCGCCCGCAACCCATCGGGCGATGGGTCGTAGCGGGTCTCACAGGCGACACAGACGAGCGCGTGGCGCTGTTCGTCGTACATGACCGGATCGGGCAGCCGCTCCGTGTACGGCAGCGCCGAATCAACCCGCGGGGCTGGCTCCGCAGCGGTACTGTCGGCAGCTGCCGTCTCGGGCTCAGACTCCTCATCGCTGGAGCCTGTCGTCGCCTGTGTCGTCGTTAGATCGAGCCCATCGTCGTGTCGTGTCCGGTCGCGACACGCGTCGATCCGGGCGGCAACCGCCGTTTCGCGCGCCGGTCGAAATCCTTCCCCATCCGGGTGCCCTGGCGGCAACGGCGCGCTTTCGACGAGAAACGGTGGGGGTGGCGGCGTGTTGAACGGTGCTGGGAGCCGCACCAGCCACTCACCACGGCCGAGTGCGCGCAGCCGGTTGGCGATCGCCGCCGGATCGTGGTCAGCCGTCGCGAGCCGCTTGGTGAGTGCGTCATCCACCGGGACGCTGCCGGTGACGATCGTCGAGACGTTGTTGAGAAGTTCCACGTACGCGGCTTCATTCTGGACGCGAAGCTGGCCCGGAAACTGGGTGGCAAGCGTCACGCTACAGCCGAACGACCGGGATTGTGCCAGCAGGTCGTCGACGATCCCTGAGGTGACAAGCTGGGCCGCCTCCTCGAGATACAGATTGACCAGTGGGCGCGTCTCGGTGTCTGTCGTCTGCGCGCGGCGCTGGAGCGCCGTCCACAGCTTCGAGAGCACCGTCCGCGTGAGCGCCTGCTGGCTGGCAGGTCGTAGCGCGCCGGTATCGATGATGACGACTGCATCTTCATCGATCACGTCCCGGAGATCGAAGTGTGGGTCGCCAGCTTCGGGGACATGATTAAACAGCTGGCCCACCCGCTCATCGAGCGGGATCTTCTCGATACGATTGTGAACGCCTTGGAGCAGCTCGTCGAACGACTGCTGGCTGTTGGCGGCGACGTTGTACAGCATCGACTGGAGCTCGTCATCGACAACCGGCGGGGGTTCACCCGTCTCATGAAACCGGGCGGCTGCCTGCTGGAGTTCACGATGGGCAAACGCGTCGCTGCCGTGGACGGGATCGAAGAGCGCTTTCACGAGCTGTCGGATAATGTCGGGTGACCGCACCGCTTGTCGGAAGCGATCGCGACCCATCACTCCTTCCAGAATCTCGATGTAGTGATCGGTGAGGTCTTCGACCGCTGTCGCACGGTCGATCCCCGCGGCCAGCTGATTGCGAATGTCGAAAAACGACACCGCAGGCAGCGTTGTCGCACAGTCGAAATAATAAACCTCGTCAAGCGAGCCGTACTCTGCGTAGTGGGCGCGCAGATACGCCGTGGCCATGGCGTCGCCTTTCGGCGTGATAAGGATGTCTGCGCCGTCGGTGGCGGCGTGGTTCGCAAGCATCCCCGTAATCAGGCTGGTGGACTTTCCGGAGCCGGTTTTGCCGAACCACGCCACGTGGAGCGGCTGGAGCGACGGCGGGACAGCAACCGGCTCCTCAGCCGCGGTTCCGTCTTGATCGAGCGGGTGCCCGACCGTGAGCCCCGCTGTACGATACCGTGTCAGCTGACTCGTCGGGGGCCGTGGCAGCGCGGTGCGGTCAGCAGCGGTGGGCGCGACCGCACGGCTCCCGCCGGCTGTGAGTGCGGGCCCATCAACCAGCCCGAACCCCGGGGCGCTCGCCGCATCCGCGATGATCCCGCGGCTCCGGTTTCGTGTCCACGGGAGCTTGTTCGTGAGGGTGTCATAGCGGGGTGGATGCACCGTCCGCTCTCGGATCGCGGCGGCGACCGTGGCGGGCTCGACGTCGGCTCGTGCGTCGACCGTATAGAAGGGACCAGAGAGGTCCGTGAGCGTTCCGGCGAGCCGGTCGGCAACCTCCACAGCCTCCTCCCCCCAGACGAGACACCGCGCGTTGACGATGAAGGCGTGTTGCGGGTCGGTGGCTGTGAGTGCCTCTTTGCGCTCAGTCGTCGTCGCGTCGGTCGCCGATGTGGCTGTCGCCGCTTCCTCAAACTCTCCAACGAAGTCGGCGACAAGCCGGCTGGCTGGCGTGTCGCGTCCCGCATCGAGCTGGCGCTGTCGCACGCGAACGGTGTCACGATAGTCGCGAAACGGCTGACACACCGCCTGATACGTGACTGCAGCGGGTGTCTCGGCCAGCGTCTCGGCGACGGCCGCCAGCGGCAAGCGCGCGTCATCGGCGTCGGTGAACGCCGCAAGCGGCGTGAGCCGCGTTTGCCAGTCATCACGGCGGTCCGCGTCACCGACCCACTCGACGGCGGCAACGGACTCAGCAGCGGGCTCCTCGGCGGCCAGATCTGGCAGCGCCGGCGGGGTCGCCGGCGTGAGTTCGTAATCGTTCGGACAGGCGGTTCGGATGGCCTCACGCAGCGTGTCGATCGCCGTGTCTGTCACGCCGACGTACAACGCAAGGTCGGTCTCAGTTCCTGCCGGGCTGTGGAGCCGCCACTCGATCGTGGGCTGTGGGGTTGCCCCACGCAATCGGTCCCACCAGCTCGCGTTCGTGGTGAGCCCGTGGAGGCGACGAAACCCCTGTGCAACGGCAGCTGCAGTGAGCGGCGTGTCGGTCGGGCGAATGCGGAGGTGTGTGGCAGATGACTCAGTTTGCGGGGTGGGGTCAGCAGCACGCCCCATTGTGTGCGAGCAAATCACACGATCAGCCAAGAAGCTAACGCCGGAAAGACAGCTGAATCGAATCGATGAGGCGCCTGCTTGGCCTAGAGCGGTCTGCCCCGGATTTCCCCCTCTCGTGCAGCACCGCTCTCTGTACCCAGAGAGTCCGCCTGCCGGATTTTGTGGCGCTCCCGATGGGCGGGAGCGCACATGAGTGAATCCCAGCCCGCGAGCGGGCACGTCGCTTTCGGCGACGCTGACGCCCGCGCCGACCAGATGCATCAAGCGATCGACCAGTGGCTTCGTGAACTCGTGGACGCGGTTGACGAGGCGCGCGCCAGCGAGCAGTTCCAGCAGTGGCTTGAGGTTCAGAGTCGGTTCCACGACTACTCCCACCGGAACACGCTACTCATCACCTTACAGTGCCCTGACGCGACGAAGGTCGCAGGATACCGGACGTGGCAGGAAGAGTTCAATCGCCAGGTGACAGACGGCGAATCTGCCATCTGGATCTGGGCGCCGATGATCTCACGGCAGTGCCCCGAGTGTGGCAACAGTCCCTCGTACCACGCGGACAGCGACTGTGAGTACGACGACACGCCGCCCGAGGAGTGGAGCGAAGGCATCGTCGGGTTCAAACCTGTTCCCGTGTTCGACGTCTCCCAGACTGAGGGCGAGCCGCTTCCAGACTTGGAGACGGCTGCGAGTGGTGAGGCCGACGCGCTTCTGTCAGCGCTACTCGCAGCCGCCGGCGACCTTGAGCTGCACGTCGACGTCGTCGGCGCCGATGCGTGGCCCCACGGCGACGCTGATGGTGTGTGTCGCCACGTCGACGGCGACACCCACATCCAGGTGCGGGAAGCCAGACCTGCAGCCGTGGCGGGAACGCTTGTCCATGAGTATGCGCACGCCTTGCTTCACGACCCGGATGATACCGCGACTCGCGAGGCGCGTGAGCTGGAAGCCGAGGCGACGGCGTACATCGTGGGGCGTCACTTCGGGTTAGACATGGAGGGCTCGGCGCTGTATCTCGCAGCGTGGAGCGGCGACGACGCAGATCAACTCCTAGAGCGGTGTGAACGGATCAGAGAGGCGAGCGCGACTGTGATCAACGCGGTTGCCGAGCAGAGTGGTTCCGCTGATCCTGACTCGAAGAAGTAAGCTGCCGCTCCAGCGCAAGGTCGCTGCCGTCCCAGTCTGCTGATCACTTGATCGCTATCGTCGGTTTGTGTGGTGCCCTGAGGGGGTGGCCACCATGTCTGAGCAGGCCACGTCCCCGGACCCGTCCGGGACCGACCCGAGTCGTACCGACACTGTCGAAATGACCACCGCCGATCAGGTCGCGCAGTATCTGATCGAAGACCAGATGGCCGATCTGACCGATGCAATTCGGGAGGCGGTCCAGAACGGGGTCGACAGTCCCGGGTCCTCGCGTGTGCTCGTGAGCGTCACTCCACATCGGACCGTCGTCTGTGATGACGGCGCTGGCGTCGACCTCGGTACCGAACAGGGCACGCGGGATCTGTCCGTGCTCGGAGCCGGAACAAAGACCCGTGCCGACGACACCACCCTGGGTGAGTGGGGGATCGGCACCGGCGCGATTATCGCGAAAGGCGCCGTCCGCCTCTGGAGTGGCCAGCACGCGCTCTGTTTCGACTACCAGGATCGGCGCGAGGCAGAGCCGTTCGGAACGGTGAGCGGGCGTGAAGGGGTTGTACTCGCGACCGACCACGCGTTCGACGGCGTCTGCGTGAGAATCGATCACTACGAAACCGAGGTACCCGATCCCGACAGCTACCGGTGGCAGCGCATCTACGAGCGCCTCCACGAGCGGTTCGGGTATCTCACCTTCCAGACTGACGTCGACGTGGTCGTGAACGGCGAGTCCGTCGATCGCGGCCATCCGTTCGACGCGGTCGCCAACAGCCGGGTGGCGGTCACCCGGGAAACGGCAGATGCGTATCTTGCGCTGGAGCATGCGCCCGAGCAAGGGCTCGACATCTACAGCAACGGCCTCTACGTGATGACTGATCACGACGCCGGCGTCGGTGGGGGTATCGTCTCGAAAGGGAACCTCACGCTCAACTTTGCGCGAACAGCTGTCCAGTCGGGCTGTGAACGGTGGGGGCGGATCCAAGACACCCTGGCTGACGCCCGGATCGAGCTATACGACCAGCTTAGTGATACCGCACTCGACGGCCAGACCCGCGCGATGATGGCCGAACTCATGACCACCGACCAGACGCTGCGCGAGCGGTGGCGGGACCGCGATCTCTTCCAACTCGCTACCGAGACGCCGGTGAGTCTCGCACAGGTGCAGACGGTCCCCCAGATCGGCGTCCAAGAGGGAGCGAGCCACGGTGCAGATGCGCTCGTCGAGCGTGGGACGATCATCCTCGATACGACGGACCCTGCCACCAAGCAGTTGGTGCAGGCTGCAGACACTCCCGAGACAGACGTGACGCTCCCGGATACGTTCGACGTTGCGACGCGGGCCCAACAGGTGGGGGTCTGGCAAGGGTACTCGCAGCTAGCGGATACCGAGTTGACGACGCGGCAGGCGCGCTACCTACTGTTCGCTCGGGCGCTCGCCGATGCCATCGGGATCGACCGCTCGATTGCGTGGGGGGAGGCGACAGCCGACGCGTGGACGGACGGCCGGACGCAGATTGTGGTCACTGACTCGGCGGTGACGAGTTCGAAACGCGTCGTCTGGAGCCACGATATCTTTCTGACGCTGTGTCACGAGGCGGCACACGACCGGTCGGACAAGAACCGGACCGCGCATGGGCGGCGCTTCGAGAGCCGCTTTCGTGAGCTCGTCGAAGACCCCGAGGTGCGAGCGGCATACACCGAGCTGGTGACCGCGATCCACGAGCGGGGGTTCACCCAGGTGTTCGCTGACCGGGGTGTCTCGATCGGATAGGTGACGTCTGTGGGTTTGTGGCTCGCCGCGATGGGTGCCGGCGAGTCAGTTGCCGGTGTGATTCGATGTCGACACGATGTCAACTCCGGTTCGTCCGTGACCTCGATCAGGGCCGGACGACCGATCCGACCGATCCAGTCGCACAGGTGTACACCCACTCCGACGGGTATCCGGAGGGGGTGCTCGGACGGCTCCACCAACTCAAGCAACTCTTAGAGGCGACCGCGAGCGTGCGTGGGCCTGCGTACGCAGCGGCCCAGTACGTCTTCCTCGAGAAGCTCACCACGCTGCCGCTGTATCTCGATCTCAAACGGGAGCCGGATCGGCGCCTCGACGCATCGTCGCCCGCGGACGTGTGTGATCCCAGCCGGATGCAGCATCTTGCGCAACCGCTGTTTCTGCTCGGTCACGGGATCGAGGATCCGCGACAAGGGATCCACGGTGACGAAGAGTATCTGTACATCGTCGCGATCCCTGAGTACAACCTTGCGCAGGTTGAGCCGCCGGCGTGGCAGGTTGCGGTGAGCGAGCAGTGTGGGTTCCCACGGTGGGACGCCCAGACAGATGCGGCGTTCTGTGAAGCGACGTGGCAGTTCGAAGGATCACTCACAGAAGCCCACGGTCAGCTCATCGAAACGGCCTAGCGGGATCTGTGTAGCTGGCAGCCCCCAGTCGCTGTGACTCGGGTGGCTTCACGACGTCCGGTGCGGCAGCCCACAAGGAGCATCTCGTCGCGACGCCAACAGAGTGACCCCAAACACACTTTATTGGTTCACTGTAAACTGTAATCAAGAACGCATCGTGTCACGCACCTCAAACCGCCCCGACGGCGACATCGTCCAGGACTTCCTGTCGGTCGCGGACCTCCTCGCGGAGCCACAGTTGGCCCAGCTGTACGCGTATCTCGCTCGGGAGAGCGAGGCGACCGTCCAGGACGTGATGGACGATCTCGAGCTCGCACAGGGAACGGCCTACAGCTACGTCAACCGGCTCGTCGACGCCGGCCTCGTCGACGTCACCGACGACGAGCAGCCGCGCCGGTACGCCGCCCGGGAGATCGACCTGACCGTGACGACGACCGCGGGCGACCGCGAGTATACGATCACGCCGGCGCTCATCGACGCCGTCGGCCGCCGCGAGACGGACGCCGACATCGACACCTACATACACCGGCACGGCGTCGCCGGCCTCGCAACGGCGCTCACCTACGCGGTCGCCCGTGAACGCGGTGAGGTGACCTATCGGCTGATGGCGGAGGACCTGGACATCTCACCGCTAGCTGCGGAGATGATTCTGCAGGCGCTCCGGCCCGTCGTCCACGAGCACTACGAGACCGGAGCGGACGTAAGTCACGCCACCCAAGAAGGAGTCAACGAATGAGCATCGAAACAGGTGTCCTGACACGACTGACGCAGCGCTTAGTTTATTGTGGTTCCATAGAGGAAACTGATGGAACTCAGTGATCATACGCTCACGGTGTCACGGGAGCTATCAGCACTCGACAAAGATGTGCTTGAGTTCACAGGAATTCTCGACGCCTGCGATGTTAACTACGTCATCGTGAGTGGGTACGTCGCGATCCTCACTGGGCGATCTCGATCGACAGAGGACATCGACATCATTCTGGAGTCGTTATCCGAAACTGAGACTGAGCAGTTAGTTACCGAACTCAAAGATCACGGATATTGGGGGATGGCAATGCCACTTGATGAGATGTTTTCGATGTTGAGCGAGGGCAGCCGAATCCGAATTGCTGAGGACGGAGAGATGTACCCGAACTTCGAAACATGGTTTGTTTCAAACGACGTTGAGCGTGAGGCCCTCTCGAACCCCCTCACGGTGACATTTGATGAGGGGCAGATCGAGATCAGTCCGCTTGAACTCCAAATCGCATACAAACTCCGACTTGCGCAAGCTGCAAACAGTCTCAACGGGAAGGATTTCGAAGATGCACTCCACCTGTACTTGACCTTCGAGGAACGATTTAACACGGAGCAGCTCGAAACGTACGTCAACGAACTTGGAGTTGAAGAGTACTATGCTGAACTCACAGGAGTTTGAGGACAACCACCGTCGGAACACGGAGCAACGGCGTGAGATGATCAAGCGATGGGCTGAGTACGTTCGGACGCACGACGACAGAGAGTGGTCACGCCAACAGAATCGGCTTATTGACTCTCAGCTCCAGTCGGCAAACGACATGGCTGCCGCTGGCGATACGGATCCAGTTCGGTTCGCAGCCGCTCGAGATCGGCTGCGCGACCGATGAGCGAGGGAGACCCACTTCCGAAGGCGATCGCAACTACGTACTACAATGCCGGGCTCACCGTTGACCAGCTCACAGTCCTCGTTGGTGCCACGTCCGCCCAGCGATTTCGTCTCCTCAAAGCTGACCTCGAGGAGGACCCACTCGATCTCGCTGGCCCCGACGACATCGATATCTACGAGGGGGACCTGACGACAGTCGACACCAGAGCCGATGACGATTGCTGAGCGGCCGACGACTGTTCAGTCGTCGGCGACACGGGCGCGCTCGTCAGCCGCGCAGTGCCCGTGTGGATGCAGCCGTCGGGCTCGACGTTCTGGACCTGTTCCAGTACCTGCTCACCTTCTGTGATGCGGTCGTCCCTCCGGAAGTGGTCGCAGAACTCCACGATATCACGCAGTATCAGGATATCCACGCCGCAGCCGCGAGTAACGTCCTCGCGGCCCGTGGCCACTACACGGTCGAAGATCCGCATGTGCGCGACGACACCCCGGATGCGCGAGCGACGTTCGGCCTCGACGACGGCGAAACTGATGGCATCGTCCTCGCGAACGCGCTCGGGATCGATAGGTTTCTCACCGACGAGTTTGGCGGGACGAACTTCCCGCTGATTCACGCCGTGCTACAGGGCCCACGGATCGTTCCGACGCCACGGCTTATCGCCGATTACGCTCGGAACGGCCATCTGAGCCACGAGGTGGCTCGAACGCTGATTACGACGATCAGCCCGCACCGGAGCTGGGAGCACAGTCCGTACGTCACGCAATTGCTCCACCGTCTCGAAGAGTAACCGGTCTCCGCGTGGCGACGCCGAACACCCAGCGCCGGCGACGACACCCGAAAGCCCTCGGCGGCTCGACGTCCCGCGACCGCGCGAGACTGCGTCTCGCTGGCCCTCGTTTGCTTCGCTCACGAGGACGCCGCTGCGCGCCACGTCCCTGTGGTGCTTGCGGGATCGGGGGACGTTCACGGTGCTTCGCGCCGTGAGCTCGGGAGACGAGTCTCCCGGTGACCGAGACGGCCTCGCCCGTTCTGCATCCGTCAGGACGATAGATGGCCGGCTGCGCGACGTAGCCGGCTGGATGGGTGTGTTCGTACCGGCCGCCCCGCTCGCCGCTGCCACCCTCCGCGTCGCTCGCGACCGACCATTCCGGGCGTGCGGGCGCTCTCCGCACCGCGAGCGCCCGTTCCGGGCTAAAATGAATCTGGTCTCGACGCCAGCGGGGAAGCGCGGGGGGTTCTGCGGCGTGGCTGCTCATCCCCGACTGGGAAAGCTCTGATCAAGGTGCCAAAGAACTACGGACAGAATGGTCGTTTTCATCCCAGGGATTGCTGAATCCACTTGTAAGTAGATTTACCCACCGAGTTTTGTTTCGGTCGTTTCCTCCGGCCGCTGATGACTATTCGACGAACGAGTGTTTCTATCTCCGTCAGTGAAGCCGGAGTCGCATGAACGGTCTTGTTGGCTTCGGAACTCTACTTTAGAGTACGTTGTGGAGTTGCCAGAGCGAGGAGACCTCGTATGTCGGAGCAACATCAGTCTCGCTCTCGGCCGTGTGGTCGCGTAGTAGCAGTGCTGAGTCAATCCCGGCGTTATCGGCCGCTTTGATGTCTATCTCTCGGTCCCCAACGTACAATGCACTCTCGGCATCAAGCGTCTCCATTGCAATCTTGAGGTTGTATGGGTTAGGCTTCCGGCGTTGGAATTCGGACGGCGTGAACCGACAGCCCTGCACCGTCTCGAAGCAACTCGCCAAGTTGAACTGTTGCAGGAGGAACGAGAGAACGCGCGGATGGTTGTCACTGACCACGCCCATCGGGTAGTTCAGCTGCCGAACGGCGGCGATGTCGTCATACACTGAGCGAAGACCCGATCGAATCTCGGTTAGTTGCGCCTGAACTCCTTCGCGGGCGGCCGCCGCAAAGAAGGTATCACGTTCGATTTCAGCCGACCGACAGCGCTCGGTAATGGACGAGAGGTTGCCCCGCAAGAAGTCTGAAAGTATCTGCTCGGGTGGAGTGGACAGTTCGAACCGTCGCTGTACACGGCGCATCGCCTCTGTCATGGCCGTCCTGTCGGGCATTTCTGCGATAACACCATCACAGTCGAACAGTACCGTATCGTAGCTCATCGTGAACGGAAGCTATTCCGTCAGATGAATAACGCTATCTGGTGGGAGGTGTTCGAGGGGTGAGCAGTGTTCAGGGGGTGGACGTAGCGCATCGAAACGAGGAAGTGTCAAAGCACTTGTGACGGAGTCATGGAGAGCTCAGTTGAGGTCGCACTTGAGCGACTAGAGTTCCTCGTTGCGTCCCCGAATCGCTACCGATTACTGCGGTTGCTCTCCGAGAGTGCGGCACCGGGCGACGCGCTCGGCGAGGAACTCGACTTACCTCGATCGACGCTTCGGCGGAACCTCACTGCCCTTGAGGAACAGGGGTACATCTCCCATGTCGTAACGGAGAACAGATACGAGATCACCGTAGCGGGTGAAATCGCGTGCGAAGCAGTGGGAGACGCACTCTCGGCGGTTGAGCTCGGGTCGTCTCTCGGCCCCTTCTTCGAGCGTTTCCCGGCCGGTCTCCCGGTCAGTCCGGACACGCTGACGTCGTGTGACATAACGGTGTCCACGACCGACACCCCGTTCGAGCCGCTCTACCACGTCCGCCGGAGCGTGATGAATTCGACTTCTGTCAGGGGATTCCTTCCGACAGTCAATCCGCTCTACATCGAGACACTTCACGAGTGTATTGCCGAGGATCTGACGCTTGATATCGTCGTCCCGCGGGGGGGATACGAATCTGCGAGTCCTGACTACGACGAGGCGCTCAAGGCTATCAACGCGTCCAAGAACATCACGCTCTACGAATCAAGTACGGTTCCGGAGTACGCACTCGGAATCGTCGATGACACGGTCCTCCTCGGGGCGTTCGACGAACGAATGCGAACCCATTCAGTGCTAGAGGCCCCGTCACACTCGGAACTCCTGGAGTGGGCAGCGGAGAGGTACGACCAAGTCAAAGCCAACGCCACGTCACACTGAGAACCCGTCCTGAACCTCGGCGTGCAATTTGCCGACGCCGTGAATGTGACGCACTCTCAGTTGGCATCTCCAGTATCGGGCAGTAGTCAAGGCTGGCCGGGCTGCTGCTACGTAGCTCGTCTGTACTTATCGCCCTGAGCCAAGTATGACAGCTGTTCTACAGCACCCGATTCTGACTGTGTAGTCCAGTAGTGTTTTTTGAGCGCCTGCAAAGGGTGCAGGCGCGTTCGGTCGTGCCTGCACAGCACAGGTGATTCAAGATGCGACACCAGCAGCAGCGACAGGTGTATCAACAGCCGGAGGGGCGATGACCGATGGCGGTCGAACTGAACGAGATTGAGGAGGCTGAAGTCGAACTGGAAGAGTGGTTGGTCGAACAGGCCGAGAACGGTGTCCCGAAGATCGTCCTGATTGGACTCCTTCGGGACTACGCAGATGACATCGAACATCCCGGCTACGTGCCGCGGATGTGGGGACACGTCGACCACTGATTCACTGACTCTTCAGCCCTATGTCCAACGAACGTATCCGGACCGTTGTTGCGACACTCGTCGAGCCAACGGCGCACAAGGAACGGAAACTTCGCCGTCTTCAGTCGGCCTACCGCGAGGCTCTCGAAGCCGCCGTCAAGGCCGGCGCGACGACGATGACAGCGGTCAACGACATCGTGACCCCGTACGACCTCCCGTATCAGGCGAAGGATGCGCTGAAGCGCCACGTTCCGCAGCTTCTCGAGGACGGCACGCCGGACCTCAACGCGGCACAGCCAGTCCGGTTCACCAACCGTGCCGCCACGTTCGATCAGTCGGCGGAGCGCACCCACGCGTTCTGCTGGGAAGTCCCCCAGCCGGGCCGCGGAACGAATTTCTGGATCGCACTCGCCATTAACCCGGCCCAGCGGAACTGGTGGGACCAGCTGCTCGCCGGCGACGCCACTGCTGGACAGTTGCAACTCGTCCACCAGGCCCGACACAGCCGCTGGGAACTCCACGTCCCACTGTCGCTCCCGATCCCCGACACGAAATTCGACCACGAATCCCGTACCCCGGTCGGGTTCGACGTCGGCGAGGCGATCCTGCTGACCGGCTGTGCGCTCCGGAACAGACGGCCAGTCGACCCGCTGCTGGTCGATGGTGGTCGGGCACGCGACCTCAATCAGACGCTCCAGAGGACGCTCCAGCGGTTGCAGGAACGCGACGCCGCCGCGTGACGGATCGACCAGCAGGCCGAGTATTTCCGGAACGCACTCGACGACGAGATCGAGACGGCGACCCGCCGGGCCGTCGACTACGCCGCCGGCTTCGAGCAGCCGGTGATCGTCCTAGAGGCCCTCGAGTCACTACAGGAGGACCTCGATGTCGGGCCCCATCTGACCCGGCGGCTTCACGCGTGGGCGTTCGCCCGACTACAGACGCGGCTCGCAGACAAGGCTGCCGACGCCGGGATTCCCGTCCAGTACGTCGACCCGGCGTACACGTCCCAGATCTGCCACGCCTGCGGACACATCGGGACGCGGCCTGCACAGGCGGAGTTCCGTTGCACGAACGATGACTGCTGGGTGTCGATCTATCAGGCCGATATTAACGCGGCGGCCAATATCGCCAGCCGCCTCGATCCGTGGGGTGAGAGCTGTCCTTGGAACCCGGCCAGCGATGACACGCCACGGAGCGGGCGCACCCGTGACAGTGCCACATGACCTCGGGAGCAGAGCCGATCACAGTGACGACGCTCCCGAGTGCAGTCCTGAAACCTCAGCAACGCCTCCTGTGTGGGGCACCGATGCGGTGAGGATGTCACTCCAGGTTGTCTGTCTAGTCACCGGGCAGGCACTTTTTTTAC
This sequence comes from Halorubrum sp. CBA1125, assembly GCF_009742825.1. Lineage (GTDB taxonomy): Archaea > Halobacteriota > Halobacteria > Halobacteriales > Haloferacaceae > Halorubrum. Next base: position 24,619 of record NZ_WPCE01000005.1, on the reverse strand, counting down.
TGTATACGTCACGGCCCGCCCGGCGCGCCGCATTCCGCCCTCCGCGTCGCTCGCGACCGACCATTCCGGGCGTCCGGCTCCCTCGCGTGCGCTCGGTCGCCGTTCCGGGCTAAAGTGCATGTGCCCTCGACGCCAGCGGGAAAGCGTGGGGGGTTGCGCGGCGTCGCTGCTCACCCCCCACGCTTTCTCCGCTGGCCGCTCGCTCCGGGCGGGTCGGCGCGCGGTGCTGGTTGGGGCCACCGCATGCAGGCGCGCTCTCGCTCGCGCCCAGTAGGGCGCTCGCGAAGGCGCGAGCGAGAGCGCGCAGATGGTTCTGTCGGTCGTTGTCGTCGGAAAACCATGATGTAGTAGCATCGCGGCGTCGGCGCGTGAGCGCCTTCATAGGTACGGTGAGTACCCAATGTCTAGTACCAACTCGAGTCGCAAGGTCGTTACGGTGGATGAACAGGCATTCGAGAACGCGGGCGGTCAGGCGGTCGATGAAGATGGCTTCCCAGTCGTCGACGAGACGCCGGCGTCGAGGCGGCCGTCGAACAGGAGACGCAAGCGAAGGTGGATGCGAACCACCCGGACGGGATCGCGGACACGAGCAACGAGCGGATTCACGGTGTCACCCTCGAACAGGAGGAGCGCATTCGAGCGCGGGACGCCGAACTGGAGCACATTAGTGCCCAAGCCAAGCTGGGCACGCAGGATGGTCGGGCACAGCGCACGCGGGAAGTCGCCGCGCACGGGAGCAAGCAGCGCCGGCGGGCGTTCCAGAAGCGTGCCGCAAGCGTGGACCCAAGAACCGACCCCGAACGGGATGACCCCCGGGCGGAGCTCTCCCAAGATGTACTGGCGACGGTCAATCAGGAAGCGAACCGACTCGCGACGCGGTTGGATGGCTGGTCGCGTGCGGCGATCAGTCGACGTCTGGCCGAAGCGGTCGTCGACGACACGGACATGACCAGTGCAGTCGTGCGGGTGTTCGAGAAGTTGCAGACAGCACCTGGACAGGTGGTTCCCATCGGGAAACTCGACGACGTCGATCGCAAGGAGGTGAGCATCGACGGTAAAATCGAGGTGCTTTGGAATCCATCACATCCAAGTATCGCTCAAGTCGGACTCATCGCCGACGACAGTGGGCAAACCCGGGTGACCATCTGGAAGGCTTCAGAGGCCCCATGGATCGCGGAAGGTGAACACGTTCGCATTCACGGGGCTGCCCGGAACTGGTACGAGGGACGCGTCTCCCTGGCCGTCACTGGGTGGAGCACCATCCACTTCCCTGAGCGCGGCCGTTGGTGGGACGCGTAGCCGAGTGACGCACCGTTCTTTTTGTTGTGTGCCGGGCCGACCCAGACCCCACCGCCCCACCCTCCGCTCCGTGCTCGCTTCGCTGCGCGCGCAGCCACGACCTCAGATGCGGTTTATCTGGCGCTGCCATGGGTTGCCGGCGCGATCGAGACGTCCGCTGTCTCGGCAGCCACGTTGCCTCCACACATCGATATGGCGAGTACGAATGCGAGACCTGCGGTGAGATCTGCCTCTCGCTCGCTGCCTATCGCAGCCATCGAGGTGGCCACGCCTCGATCGGACGTGATGAACGCACCAGACGTTAGCGGAGCAGGTAGCCTGACAACGCTCCTATACAAGCACGACTCATAGATAGTTTTCTCAGGAAATTATTTGTTTAAACCCCGTAGCTCCAGTATGACCGAGACGTGGGATGACGTCAACGAGCAGGTCAAAGCGGACTGGAAAGCGGAGACCCCACCGTTCGAGCGAGTGTATGAAATCGTCGAACAGACCCATGACGGGCAGTCGGCCGCCGAGATCGCCGACCGGGCTCTCGTGAGCGAGCCAACGGCACGTCGCCACTGCAAGACGCTCGTGAACACCGGGTTCGCCGAGACGGAACGAGACGGCCAAACAACGCTGTATCGGCGCAACAGCGACCGGATCTTGATGTCCCGGATCCGCGAGCTTCGGGAGGAAGCAGATCGGACGGAGTTGCTCGACAGCATCAAGGAGATGAAAGCCGAGATCCGGCGCTACGAAGATCGCTACGACGTGGTGTCACCGGAAGAACTCGCAAAACAACTCGACGCCGATGAGACGGATGGGTGGGACGACCTCACGGCGTGGCGAACGACGCGGCAGAATCTCGCTGTCGCCCACGCAGCACTCGCCTACGACGAGGCTAGCCACCAGCTCGCGGTATGAGCGACGACGACCGGGCCGGCGAGTTCGGGCCGATCTATCTGCCGGCGCTTCAGCGGATTCGTGACTGCTGGCTCGAACTCGAACCACTCGTCGACACAACGTCGTACGGTGATGTCGTCGCGCCCACGAAACTGCAGATCAGTCTCAGCGATGGACTCGGCGACGCCGACAACGCTCGGCTCGATATTCAGTGGAGCGAACTGGGTATGTATTCGTTTCACTACGTCGATAGCGGCGACATCAACTGGTGCTTCGATCGTCACCCGAATACACACTCCCCCGAGATTCATTTCCATCCCCCGCCCGAGGCCGCGACGATGGACGCCGAACCGTCCTGTGTCGACGTGACCGAGGTCTCACTTGTGACGCGTGCCGTCCATGCGATGTGGCGAGCAGCGTACGAGAATGAGGATCTGGATCGATTGAACAGCGCATCAAATCCACCGTAAGATGGGTACCGCGAGAGTCTGGAAGGAATCTCCACTTTGAGACACGTCAATTTCCCGGTGTGCCCCGTAGTGTTGTTGGTACAGTACTGAGACAGTATTGTGGCTTCTCGCAGAGCGAGACCGTTCCGGTTCGGAACGAAAGCGAGAGCGACGTATCGGTTTTTTCGTTCGCGCTGGAACATCGTCCACGCATATGGACATAACTGAGGACGCAGTTCGGGACATCTGCACGGACGCGGTCTTCGAACGCGGTGAACGATACCGCGGTGAGGGCCGAATCCGCGAGATTCACCGCGTCGACACCACCGTAACCGCCGTCGTGAGTGGTAGCCGTCAGTACGATGTCCGTGTTGACCTCACTCCCGACGGGTTTGCCCCATGGTGCGATTGTCCGTACGACGGGCCGGGAGCGTGCAAGCACGTCGTCGCCGTGTTGCTGGAGTGTGGTGACGACCCACCGCCAGACGACGGCGATCGACTCGACGCCGCGCTCGACGGCGCCGACGTCGACGAGCTCCGCGCGTTCCTGCGTGAAGAACTCGCGACCGATGCGGATCTCCGCGATCGGTTTCTCGCCCGGGTCGGCGAGCCGACGAAGCGATCGGTCGACGAACTTCGCACCTCGATCAACCGGCAGTTCGAGGAGACGAACCCTGAGTACCACGTCGTCTTCGAGCCCATCGACTTCACGCACTGGTTCGATCTCGCGAACGAGTACCGCGAGCAGGGGCGGGACGCGTCGGCGGCGACCGTCTACCGGGCACTCGTCGAGTCCCTCGACGACAACATGGAGCGCGTCGACGGGACGTATGACCACTTCTCGAGTGCGTTCAGTCGGGCCCTTGACGGGTACGTCGACTGTGTCGCGGCCGCGGAGCGCGACGCTGATGCGGTCACTGACGCCGTTGAGTTCCTCACCGAGCGGGCGATGTCGGGAACGCCGTTCCTCGTGGAACACTTCGAGAAGGCAGCAGTCGAACTCCGAGAAACGGTGGGCGAGCAGTCAGGCGAGTAGCTCACGCGGCGGCGACAAAGAGAAGTCGCGTGTAGTCCGGCCGATAGCGCGTCGTCTCGCTGCCCCCGACACGACGCAGTTGGCTCTGGTCGACGAGCGCTTGGAGTTCCTCGGCGGTCGTGCTCCAGGCGGCGTGTGGCTGCTCGCTGATCCAGTCGACCGAGCGAGGTTCGCGGAGCGTCTCGGCGACCGCTTGAATGGGGCGCGGGCGCTCATGAACTCTGTCCACGACTGAACGCCATCTCGCGAGGATTTGGACATGCTTGGCACCTCTAGACCTCACTGCGATACGGGAGCGCCGTTACGTCGAACGCATCGTAGTGCCGGTCGTAGGTGAGGATGTGATCGACCTCAAGCTCCTCCATGTGTGCGGCAACGACGAAGTCGGTGAATGATGCATCCAGGTCGGTCCACTCGACGAACATCGTTTTGGCGGCATCGAAGACGTCCGCGGAGATCCCTTCGAACTGATAGAGCATACTCTCGTCGAGCGTCGTCAGGAACGACGTTGCCTTCCGTATCGAGGCTTGCTTTTTTTAGCCGCGTGGCCACCTCGTCGACGATGTGGTCGTTGACGATGAGTCGGCGATAGGGAAGGTCGCCGTCGCGAACGAACGTCATGAAGGCTCGTGAGACCGCATGCATCTGGTCACGGGGGTTGAACAACGCGTACAGGAACTTCGGGCCGACGACGACCTGATGACGGACATGACCTGGGCGAAAATGCTCGGCTATGACTGTGCCGATCGGGGTGTCGACTGGCTCCGCCATCTGTGGTCAGGACTGGGTAGACGGATCGTCGGCGAGCGTGAACGACTCGTCGCTACCATGCCACTCGTCGACGAGATCGTCCTCTTCGCGAGCGTCCGTCGCCGCTGACGCTGGAAGGGACTCGTCCTCGAGGTTATCGAGAACGGTGAATGCCGGGTCGTTTGGATCGGCTTGCTGCTGGCGTTCGATCCACTCGATGAGCGCCTCGTGGCCGGCTTCTTTGAGCGAGAGTCCGTGTTCGCTCGCGAACTTCCGGAAGCGTTCGTATTCGTCTTCGCTTAACTCCGTCTGGACGTGCTTGGAGTCGTTGCTGCTCATACGAAACCCTCGTTGCTACGCTCCCTTACTTGTTCATAGTATAAAACATGTTCGCATGAACATATTCATGACATCTGCTACAGACGGAAGACGGCAGGGGGTTATGACCACCTGAAGTTAAAATACGAAGCCGGAACAAGCCACGAGACAACCGATATTCTGACTTCGCGGCACTGCGGCCGACTGACGAGGCGTCCCACATTCCAGACGAGAAGCTCAACAACGGCTGTGATTGTGACTCCCGGCGGCAACGCGTCGCGACGACCATGGGTGGCTACTCCGACGAACCGACGGCCACCGACGGCGAGTGTCGATCCTGTGGGACGTCGATCCCAGACGGACAGACGAAATGTCGGTTCTGTCTCACCAATCATCTCAGTGATATAACCACCAAGACAGCGAAGACTGGCCGGGAATCAACACTCGTGGGGATCGTGTTCACGCTTGTCGAGTCGTCGACGTTCTACGGCGCTGTGGCGAGGGGAGCCGCCGCCGGGGATCTGCTCGTCGGTAGCGAGACCGCGGAGGGCGTCGATGACCATCGACTCATCTACGACCTTGAGGACGAGCCTGCGTCCCAGCTGGTTGACCAGTGGCCATCGCTTCCGGACGCAACGACCGTTACCTCAGCAGCCGGTGAGCAGCTGCTCACGGCTATCCGGGACCGAATGGGTTCCCAGAGCGGTACAACGTTTGTAGAGGCACAGGAGACCGAGGCACACCTCTACGACGAAAGCGGGACTCCCTCTTGGCTGAACTCCGTCTCGACACGATGCTTGAGAACGCCGATGACACGTTGTGGCTGGTGCCGGGGATCGCTCTTCGGGAACCGAGCGAAGCCAGCGATTGGAAAGACCAGTCACCCAGCATTCCGACGAGGGAGCAACTCGAGTGCCACCACTGCGACGACGAAACTGATCATCGGTTTGACACTCACGAACCTTCCCTGATGACACTTGGTCAGGGCAAGTGATCTGGGAGTGTCGAGAGTGCGGTGCGTGTCGGTATGGGCTGAATCCATCGACGCGCGGCCTGTCTTAACCAACAAAATGACAAGACCGGTTCTAATATTGGTTAATAGGTGCACTCGACCCCACAACTGCCCGCGATTGGGGCGGATTCTCTGCGCCGTGAATCGACGAGGCGCTTCGAATGGACGCACGAAACACACCAGGATATCGACCGCACCGTTCTCTCACCGATCTCAACCGTATCGAGGCGGCTGGACTCGATGACGCAGATCAAGAGCGTATCGAGGCATCGAGAGCTCTCCTGCAGGACGTGAGTCTGCTCTCTCACTCGCAACACACCGGGGACGCCGATACACAGATCGAGTCCTGAACGGCGTCGCAATGGGGAATTTGGCTGGATCGCTTCTGAGAGTGTTTATCGCCCCCAGGATGGGGGCGGGGCGAACCAGTCGCGGACGGCCTGAGGAGAAACAGATGAGGTCAAGTTCACAGGAACTTGAAAAATGATCGCGACAGCAGGCAGCCAGTAACTGGTGGGACCTCCAAGACGACCGGTCAGTGTCTGCAGGTGGTAAGTCGTGACTGACCTCACGAAAACGCTGGAACTGAAACTGGTAGACCCGAACGCACACAAGTGGGAGAAACTCTGGAAGACGCAGTCAACCTACCAGCAGGCGCTTCAAGATGCCTTCGACGCAAACAGTACCACACTGGGGAAAGCGAACGACATCGTTGGTGACTACCAGCTGAGCAGTTACGCGAAAAAACGCCCTGAAGCGGTACGTCCCGCAACTAACGACGACCTATGGGGCAAATGAACCCAGTGACGACCAGCCTGTCCGCTTCACGAACGAAGGGGTAAAAATCGACCACAAGTCCGAAAACGCGATCGAGTGGTACGTCAAAATCCCACACCACGAGGACTACCACCTCTGGGTACCAGCACAGCCGAACCCTGAGTAACGGGACTGGCTTGAAGCGGTGATTGCTGGCGACGCAGACATGGTGGAAGGTCGCTTGATCAGGCGGGATGGAACCGTGGTATTTCCATCTCACCGCGAGCCGTGACATAGCGCTCAACTCCTAGCTCCCGCCGAAGAAAGCACCCCATTGGCGTCGATATCGGGGAAACAAGTCTCGTCACGGTGTGTCACCGCAACGAGCATGATTCCCCCACAAATCCCGAACTCTGGTCGGATGAGGGGAAGACTGTTCGTCGACTCGGCAAGCGCTACTTCACCACGATGCGGCGACTCCAGAGTCGTGAGAGCGAACGGATCGCAGACACCTTTGGCGACGAGTTGTGGGCGCAAATTGACGATATCCGCTATACCGTCACGAGGGAAGAGGTGGAGTACGCTGAGTCAGTCGAGACGCCGGTTCTCGTGTTCGAGGATCTCACCTACATATAGGAGTCGATGGACTACGGGGAGTACATGAATCGCCGACTTCACGGCTGGGGATTCGCTAAACACCACGCACAGATTCGCTACAACGCCGTTGAGAGAGGGATCCCCGTTGCGACAGTGGATCCGCGGAATACCTCTCAACAGGGATCATGCGTGCGGTGAGAGAGGATCCTATTCATAACTATCAATAGCAGTTCTATCGGATTCCAATGATGTTCGACGCGGCTTGCCGCATACACAGCGCGAATCTTGCACGTCTTTGACGACGACTTGGGTGGGGACTAGGCTTGCACAACTCCCCAAGCAAGTCATCCAGATGGTTGCCTGGTCGGTGTGTACCGAGGGCGTTCATCGGCACCCTCGTCAAGATCGAAGAATGCCGGCAGGCAGCGACAGACTGCGGGCTCATCCGGTGCCGTCGTGTTGGTCACTGCTTCCCCGAACTGTCTCCCCAACTTTCGACGCGAGAGCAACCGCCTGCCACTTGCCCGACCAAAACCGCCACGTGTTTACCCCGGCTTTTGTGTAGTAGTCAGCCAGAATCGCCGCGTAGATAGCCGTGAAGCCGAGACTAAATCCGATCGGAAACTCCCTCCCGAGAAGCGTGATGGTGAATCCTGCTGGGAGTGCGAGTGCTGCAATCGGAAGGCGCACAACGAACGATCCAAGTAGTGTCCCGTACAGCGGCCAACGGGTGTCGCCCGCGCCCCGTAGACTTCCACGCATCGTCCGTGAGATCGAAAAGCCTGCCACCACGAGTCCGAACAGTCGAATAAAATTCGCGGAGAGAGCGACATGTTCGGTTCCAAATGTCGCTGCGATTGGCCGGGCACCGCCCACAAGAACCGTAGCAATGAGCAGTTGAGTCGCCAGCGCGATGCGCAGTGTCTGCCAGCCGTACGCGGTCGCCTCATCAGCCTCCCCACCCCCAATCGCCTGCCCGACGAGTGTCGATGCTGCCGTTGAATACCCCCACGCTGGCATCATCGCTAGCAGAATCACCCGCCGGGCGATCGCATATGCTGCCAATGCCGGTGTCCCGAGGATACCCAGGATGAACAGGAATGGGAATCGGCCGAACGTCTGGAGCAGCCGCATTCCTGATAAGGGGACGCCGACCCGAAGAATCTCCCTGATGAGCCCGACATCAAGCTGTTTGCCACCCACTCTCAGCGTGATGACGTACTTCCCTGACAGGAGGAGCGCGAGGAAGACCAAAGCGGCAAGTACATTTGCAACAGCGGTCCCAATTGCCGCGCCAGCCACACCCAGTGGGGGCGCTGGCCCCAGCCCGAAGATGAGTACCGCGTTGAGAACGACGTTCGTCGGTAGCGTTACTAACCGCACGTACATGGGGGTGCGGGTGTCGGCGCTTCCAGCGAGGGCTCGTGCAGCGACCATCGACCAGAATCGGGGGGCCATTGACAGCATGATGAGAGAGAGATACGTCGCACCGAAGTTGATCGTCGCCAGGTCATCAGTAAGGATATCGATGAGTGAGGGAGCATAGAGCCATGTGCTGACAGTGAGTGGGATCGAGATGGCGAGGGCCAGCCACAATGACTGTTTGACTGCGAGATTCGCTCTTTCGGGCTGGTCGGCTCCTTGAAGTCGGGAGACAACGCTGATCGTCCCCGAGGAGACCGCGAGCGAGAGGCCAAACCCGATAAAGTAGTACTGAAATCCCAGTTCGAGCCCGGCAATCGCGGCGTCACCAAGTGCGATACCGATCATCAGAAAGTCGGCAATCCGCAGGAGTACACGGAGCAACCCTGTGACCATCACGGGAAGGGCCAACTGAAAGGCTTCACCGCCCCGTCGTTGATCAGCGATACCAAGTCGGTCAAGTACCGCCGGAAAGAGCTCCAGAAGCGCCTGCAGACGCTCCCGAACGGCCATATATCTGTGCCTGTGACAGCAGGATTGTAAACGTATGGATATTCATCATCGGAAAGTTACCGAGAATAGTGAGCCATGCAAGTGGCTCTGACCCAGCTCGTGATTGTACACCTGCTGGGGTTAGGATGGAATTGCTATCATCTCTCGGAGCGGGTGGTCCGGACCGGTTCTATCTGCTCTGTTGAATCCACAGAATGCGTCAGGATCAGGCATGGATTTGGCTGGACGAACAGCTGTTCCGAATGATTTCTAGCTCTGAGTTTCGTGAGGTCGTCTTTCCCAGCAGATACTGACTGGTGAAGCTAACTGAAACCTCGTAGATTCGGGAGTAAATGGGAGCTGTGAATCGGTTATCCTCGTGTCTTCATCGGATTCAACAGAGCACTCATTTATAAAGGGGTGCACAACAGTAACTCAGACGCTGCCGTTTGAGTCCCGATCTAGCTGAACCGAATTCCGTACTCGATAGCGTCTTTTTATCCTTCGATGGGTGAGGGGCTCGCTATACTGGGAGTTCCTGAACATGGTGAGAACAATGGCAATCAGAGATAGCTACGAGCCTGGCTTCGACGAAGACATCCAAACGGAGTCGAGCGCAAACCAGTGTCCCGAGTATGGAGGACACGTCACCACGAACATAAAGGAAACTGTCTGCGAGGACTGCGGATTCGTTATTGAAGAGTACCACACATTCGCCGGCGCGCGAACGAACGCGCAGAATGCGCCGATGGGACAACCCTCACGAACGGCTGTCCGCCATCGAGCGTCGCGGCCGCCTGCGTCTATCTGACCGCCCCAAGGCATATCGACGAAACGGCGGGGCCTACGGTCGAGGGGACTTGCGTCAGACTGGCCGACGAGTTACCCAGCGAGATCATCTGAGATCCGTTCCTGCAGCCACCGCGCCCATTTTATTTACATAGAGGAATATCGACGATACTCCGGATCTGGAACGTCGATTACTCCTCGTAGAGTGCTCTGTGTCCTTTGCTCGTGAGGTACCGCGTCGGAATCTGGCGTGCCAGGTAGACGGAGATGATGACCGTCGCGATCTTATCAGTTGGTGATGTGATGATCTGCTGGCTCAGCACCGCTTCGACGATCCCCGCACCAGTCGCCAAGAAGAATCCGGTGAGTGCACTGGTTGCACTTCCGGTCACACCGCCGAATACAAGAACGACGATGGGGGTGCTGACGATCGTCGATACGGCCGCGATCACGATACCCGCCCCGATCAGTTTCAGGTAATCCTTTCGGTTGAGGATTCTAAACCAGCCTCTGTATGCGAGGTAGCCGGCAGCGAACGCGATGGCTACCTGCGTGATCGCGAATGGGATCGACGTTGGCGACTGGATCGCCCCCAGAACGAGGTTGGTAACTATGCCAGCGAGTGCTGCCGCGAACGGCCCAGCGATGATCGCCAACAGAACTGTTCCGATCGTGTCCATGAACAACGGGATCCGTAGCATGCGGACGAGAAACCCGCCGGTCAGGTTTAACCCGACCGCGACAGGAATCAGCACCCAGGCGAACGTTGTAAACTCGTCGGATATGCTCCCGATGAACGATGTCTCCACATTGGCCGTCTGTTCTGTTACAGTTTCACTTGACATGGAACCTCATACCAAGGAATTGAACCAATTTTCTTATAACTATTGTATTATTACAGGAAAATCAATATTGATGTATCCTTGGGTCGGGCGCATATATAATCTAAATAACGCAAACGAATTGGTCGAAAAGAGGCAAGACACAGTTTCGTCCACGCCTTTGGAGCAGAGGAAAGACCTGACTTCGTCGGAAGAAGCCGGTTCACGTCCGAATCCCCCTGGTGAGACTTCCTCCGTTTCTATCGGTTCATTGTCCGACTTCACCAGTCTGCCCATTAGGGGTAGGGTTGTCTGCTGGGTGAGCCGGCGTGTGATCTCCGGGAGGCGGCTTGGGTCGTCAGCGGGACGGATTGCGCCTCGCCCCGACCGTCGAAAACGAACTGAAGTTGCCGAAATGCCTGTCCACGATACGTTTCAGGTGGTTGCAGTTATCCGGATTCGCTCTTGTTCAACCTAGCGAAAAGATTCCGTCGTACGGAAAGCATCCCGCCGAATGCAGGTTGTTTGGTCACAATCGGTAGCATGAGGTGGGATGGTTCAACAACTTGTGTCGCTTGACACTTTGGAATTTCGGACCGAGCCGCTCGACGAGGGCGTCGAACGGCGTCTCAAGACGATCTGGGACCAGGGCACCCTTCCTGAACTGTGGAGCCACAGCTGTCCGAACGTGGGATGATCTCGACCGTATCTGGCGCCGCGGCTGCGGCTTCATGAGTACCTATACACTCGGGACGCCGTTCTACGATGCGGAACTCGTCCCGGTGAGTCCCTCGTCGCTTTGCATTCTACGCTGATTCGTTGCTCAGCATCAACCAGATTGCTTCGCTGCTTGAGCGAGCCAACAATACGGTTTCCTCGGCGATTCGTAACGTGGAAACCGCGCTGAAACGCGGCTTCCACGTCGTCTGGGATCGTATTGATCATACTCTCAACGGGCCAACACAGGTCGGTGAGAGTCAGCAGGTGTGTTCGAGTTTCAAAGGACGCGACCCACCGCGGGACGGGCTGTCCCGCGGCGGGTCGTCTAGGGGTAGTCGCACACGCTGAAGTGGTGGGCAGGACGATGAGATGACGCTCGTCGCGGCGTGCTGCGACGTGCTTCGGTGATCTCTGCCGGGGATGGAACGACGTTCGCTAACGAATTCAAGCTATTGATCGAAAGAGGCTGAAGACCTCTCCCAGCCGTTGGGAGAGGTCTGGATTGATGAGTATCCGCCGTATCAGCAACTGGAACGGGACCACCATCAGTCGTGTACGACGAGAGATACGTGTCAGAAGAAGGCATTCACACCAACCAAGCGGAGTGTCTCTGGTCGCTGTTTGAGCCATGGATCAAGAAGTTCCGTGGTCTGTCCAAGCAGGGCTTGGAATAGGCCGCTCGGACCTATGGCTTCCTGCGAACGCTGAATCTTGCTGGGGCACCAATCTACGGACTCATTAACTGTTTCACCGCTGATGTTTTTCGCCAGTCTGCGTAAGAGCGTCCGGGCTGATGTCGGCCCTTTGTTACTGCCGAGAACGAATTTCAGACGGACGAAGGTTCGACCCTAGCTTGGCGCCGATGCAGCGTCGCCGGTCGTATGAGTGACCAGCGCAGCAACGTCTTTGGACTCCGGTTTCGGGGAAAGCGGCGGTAACGCCGGGCTGTCCACCGACAGTGTCTGGGCCCGAGCGATCCGTTCACTCATAGTTGCCCTTCTGCGAACGTTCGATAACCTCTCCAAGAATAATTGAATATCCGACAGTTCGAGGTGACGAACGTACTAGTACGCTGTGGTCTCAGTTAAGTGGTGGACGAGATCACGCTCGCGTCCGGCTAGCCATAACAACTGATCGAGAGTGTAAGCCGTGATCGGCTCCGACCGCCCGGCATTGACCCGTTCCAGGAGTTTTTCGCCAACGTGGACCGTGGCGAGACGGATCTCTACTTCCTCGGGACTGTTTTCGGCGATCGGACGCTTCTCGTCTACCTTTCGCGCCAGACTCGGGGAGTACTCGAGGATCCCCACGTTACGGAGGAGCGCCGGAATGAGGTAATCCGCGAACACCGTGAGCTCGTCCAGATCGGGGATCTCGAAGCCGGGTCTATCGGCGAACCGACCGTACAGGATGCCGGCGGAGAGCTGTGCTTTCTTGTCAAAATAGACCGTGTCACCGCTGTATGTCCGTTCGTCACCGTACGCCCGGGGGAACTCGGAGGTCAGCCACTCCACGAGCCCGTTCCCATCGTCGAACAACCAGAGTGGTTCGTCCAGAGACACCTCGGTGTGAAAGTGACCGTCCGCGATGTCACAAAGTGTAGTCCCCATGCTCGTGAGGATCTCGTGACGGGCCTGAATCATCGGGATCGGCGGATCACCACGGAAGATGTCCTTCGTTTCTTCCAGAGTGAGCGTACGGAGATATTCTCCATCTGTGATGGGGCGTCCCTCATCCAGTGCACGTCGCATGCTCGCCCACAGCGCGTAGGCCCCAGTCCAGATTTCGCCGTCGTACTCCGTCGTGAACCGCCGTTGGGTGTCGATGTCGTCATAGACGAAGTTCAGAGAGTTGCTCACGAGCAGGTAATCGACGATCGTGTCGAGACCGTATTCGGCCTCGCTGAGGACCTGGGGCCCTGATGGGTCCGATCCCTCCTGCCCGATCGCCAGATCCTTGAGGAACGCCTCGATCCTATCCGCGTGAACGGTCACGTGATCGAGATCGTACCAGCAGAGGACGTCCGAAACAGTCCTTCGAACACGGTTTGCTGTCATGATGTGGATCCACGCGGGAATTGTACTTAGTTCGCTCCCAAAATTGTATAATATAGATATGTGAATTTATAATGTCGGATTGAATGAATATGCCGATTCCGCCCGACATAAACAGGTCGGGATAGCCGTACGTTTGAACCGGTAAACGTCTCAGATTCGCCAAGTCGGAATATCACGGTCACTGTGTTGGTGGGTATCTCCCCTGTTGGAGTCGTCCATTTCGTACTAGACAAATCTACGGAATTTCCAGTTGATGGTTCGTCCGGATCATGATCAGTTCTCCGTGACTCCTAGGAAACGATCGCCTTCGAGGGATTTCTCGAGATGAGACTGTCGGCCGGACAATGGATTCGAGGAAAAATACATTGAGCGTATGTATATGATAAATGATTAATAGAGAAAATTATTTATATAATAGTTATAAGTTCTAACAGTATGCGAATCTACTTCGCAGCTCCGTTGTTCAGTGAAGCAGAACTAGAGTATAACGAACGGGTCTGTGGGGCATTAGAAGACGCTGGACATTCCGCATTTCTCCCCCAGCGCGATGGCACTGGTGGTGTCAAAAAGCTCCTGCAGCAACCCGAATTCGACACGGTAGAAGAGGCTCAACACGAGATTTTTCGTGTGGACAGGAACGAAGTGCTGGAGGCGGACGTGTTGACCGCGATCCTCGACGGACAGGTCCCGGATGAGGGAGTTGCAATCGAGATCGCCATCGCACACGAAAACGACATCCCCGCGATCGGGCTGAAGACGGATCGACGGAACGACCCACTGAACGCGATGGTCTTCAGTCCCCTCGAGGAACTTGTTGAAACCCCACAGGAACTCCTTGAAACGGTCAACGATTACGCCGACTGATCCTGGACTTCCGGAAATCGAGAAACGTATCTTGATAGGTCCGCTTTCTATACATAAGTACCACCTGATATGTTTGCGGCACAGTTATACGGACAGTTCTTCCATAGTGGGTATGGAGAAACTCCTTGAAGAGGCGGAACGCGCTCTGGACCGAGCTTATGCGCCGTACTCCGAGTACCAGGTCGGAGCCGCTCTCCGGACGACCGACGGCGTGGTCTACACGGGTTGTAACATTGAGTTCGCGAATTACACGAACACGCTCCACGCGGAGGAAGTTGCACTCTCGAAAGCCGTCAGTGACGGTCACACCGACTTAGATGCCCTCGCGCTAACGTCGGCCCAACAGTCCGGAAACGCCCCTTGTGGCATGTGTCGACAGAGTTTGCGGGAGTTCTGCGACGATGAGTTCCCGATCGTCGTTGACGAAGGTGATGGGTACGTCAAATACACGATGGCAGAGATCCTTCCGCACGCGATGGATAGCGAAACGCTTCTCGAATAAAACGACAGTCCACCAACCACTTCTCGAATGGATCGGCTGAGTACAATCCTCCTGCACCCGAAAATATCGACGATGATCCGCCTAGTCGGCCGAAGTGTCCACGTACTTGAAGAGTTCGTCGTTCGTCAGCAACGTGCGTGGCAGATCGAGTTGTTTGCCGATCTGAGTGACCTTTGGCGGTTCGACCATCGTTTCGGCGAGTGTAGATCCCTCATTGAACACCTCTCGAGGCGAACCGTCTATTAACACTTCCGCATTACAAAGTGCGATCACACGATCAGCGTGGTCTCTCGCGAAGGGGATGTCGTGTGTGATGGTGATCACCAGTTTTCCCTCGGAGACTAGATCGTCAATGACGTCTCCAAGCAGTTCGTTACCCGGCTTGTCCTGCCCCCCAGTTGGCTCGTCAAGGACGACTACCGGCGTGTCCATGGCGAGCACCGACGCGACGGCGATGTGCTTCCGGGTTGCGAGTCCGTGGTTGTACGGGTCCTCGTCGCGGACGTCTTCTAACTCGAAGCGTTCTAGTTGTCTGTCGACAAGTTCGTCGATTCGCTCTTCGGGGTAACCGAGGTTCTTCGGCCCGAAGCGGATCTCCTTCTCAACGGTGTCGTGGAAGATCTGATCGTCTGGGTTCTGGAAACTGAGCCCAACGTGGCGAGATAGCTGAGCGATAGAGTTATCTTGTGTGTCGATTCCGTTGACGTAGACGGTCCCATTCGTCGGCTTCAACAGTCCGTTGAGGTGTTTGACGAACGTCGTTTTGCCGGCACCGTTCTGGCCGATGACACAGACGCAGCCCTCAGCCATTTCGATAGAGATGTCCTGAAGCGCCTGGATTTCGTTGTTGTAATAATAGTCGACATTCTCGAACTTAATCAACGGATCCTCAACGTCAGTCGCGGGATTCGACGCCGGTCCGACGTCTCTGTCGACGCCGCCGTTGGTGGTTGACGGTTCGGGCCGTCCCGATCTGCGAACATGCGGCGAGAGTTCTTCGACCGTGTCGGCGACGCTCAGCGGGAGATGCTTCTCCGGGGACACCAGTCCCTTGTCTCGGAGGTACTTTCCGATCTCGATGCTCTCTGGAACATTGAGCTGATTTATGACCTCGTCGTCGCTGGACAGGACATTCTGTGGCGTGTCGTCTAGGGCGACCGACCCCCCGTCGACAACCATCAATCGATCGAGGTGTGGAACCAACCGTTCCAGATCGTGACTGATGATGACCATCGTGTACTCCTTCCGATCCATGTTCGCGAGGACTTGGAACACCTCCTCCGTGCCGTGCGGATCGAGTTGTGAGGTCGGTTCGTCGAGAACCAGCACGTCCGGTTCGAGTGCGAGGATAGACGCGATCGCGACGCGCTGGGACTGTCCCCCCGACAGTTCCTGGGGTTTCCGTCGTATCAGGTCTGCGATGCCGACGGTTTCCAGCGCTTCGTCGACACGACCGAAGATCTTCTCGCGTTCGACTCCCATCTGTTCGAGACCGAACGCGACCTCCTCGAGAACTGTCATACTCGCCCCGGTTAGCTGATTGAAGGGATTCTCGAAGAGGAACCCAACCTGATCGGAAAGTTCTCGCATCGAACTCTCGCGAACGTCGATGCCTCCAACCTGAACGGTACCGGCCATTTGGCCGTCGTAGAAGTGAGGAATATATCCCGGGATCAGTCTGGCCAGCGTCGTTTTTCCCGCGTCACTCGGACCAGTGATCCCGACGAACTCGCCAGATTCGATCGTGAAATCGAGTTCGTGTACTGCGGCAACGTCTCGTTTGGTTGTGTAACGGAACGACACGTCGTTAAAATTGATCTCAGTCATGCGAGGAACACCCTCCAGCCGACAGCAGCGATAACTCCAACGACGGTACACGCCTGAAGCATGTAGTCAACTGTCGTTTCAGTCGTCTCGAACAACGAGGTCGGCGTTTTTGTCCGTCCGAATCCACGTGATTCCAACGCTAGGGCGCGCGTTTCGGCCGAAATGAGCGTCCCGATGATCAACGGTGTCATAAGCGCGAAGAACGCCTTGAGCCGCTGCCAAACGTTGGCGTGGATGTCGAGCCCGCGCGACTGTTGGGCCTCCATGATACTGTTCGCTTGGCGACGCATATCGGGAACCAGTTGGAGTGCCGCGAGGAAGACGTAGGCCAGTTTCGGCGGCATACCCTTCTCCGTGAACGCGACGCCGAACTCCCGCGGGTGCGTCGAGACGATCGCCAACAGCAGCGCCGTCAGTAACACCATAATACGGAAGAAGAACATCGCGGCGAAGAGGAGACCCTCCTCGTAGATTGTTATTGACTCGATAACAGGAACTGGACTAATCGTGTAGTATGGTGTCATGTTCCCCGGATAGAACAGGCCGTGAATGGTGAACATCATGAACAAGAGCGGAGCCCCGACAACCACGAGCACAGGAAGGATGTTCCTGTACAGGCGGGACGCGAACACGATTCCGAGTAGGATCCCGAATATCACCGCCGGTGCGACGAAGTTGGGATACATCCACACTCCGATGATGAGGCCGGTCGCAACGACAATTTTCGTAACGGGGTTCAGATTATGGACCAAGGTGTCTCCGGGCTTATACTGTAGTATACCACTCTCGCCTTCCGTGGATTCTTTGATGAATTTGTTTATATCGATGTCCCTGGCTGACATACACTATCAAGCGCTATAGTGGGACATAAGATTTGTGGGGATCGGACTTTTTTTGTCAGTGAATATCGCTAAACGGAAGTCTATCCGTTATCGGAGCGGTATTACCACTTGGAGTATACTACGTTCTCTGGGTGTTAGTGTCAATAGTAGCAGGTCTGCTAGTTCGTGAATTTGTAGATTCGCGGATGGAGGGAGTATATCCCCGAAAATATGAAGATCGAGTCCAGAGAGTTCTGCTCTGTTGAATCTGATGACTGCACGGGGATCACAGTATCTGAAGGAGCGGTTATTCCACTCTTCGTCGTCGATGTGTTAGATCGACTCACTCGGTGATTTCGATCTCTCTCCCTGTCTGCCAAGATTCCTTCTCAAAATTCTCTCGACAGCGCTCCTGAACCGAGTACAGAGTGACCCGATTCGCACGCCTTCTGCGGATTCAACAGAGCAGAGAGTTCTTATTTCTGATCGAAGACATCGGCGTCCACGGAAACGGGTCCATGTGTAACCAAACTCGACATCGACGGCACCTATCGACAGTCCGATCGAACTGCTTCCTAACATCTGTCAACACGACCGTCGAAGATCGTAGGGTAGGGCACAGCAGTTGTCCCTCAGGAGATCGTTCCGTAACTGCGAGGGGAGAGTCGGACCGCACAGACTGTGAGGACGACACCCAGAATTGTGAGTCCGACGAACGCAGGGACGTAGCTGCCGAATAGGTCACGGATTCCCCCGGTCACGAACGGCCCGACAGCCGCGAGCATGTAGCCGCCTCCCATCACCATCGACGATAGACGATCGGTAGCGTTCTCTCCCGTCGCGAAATCGATCGGTAGCGTGAGCGAGAGCGTAAACAGACCGCCGGTGCCGACACCGAGCAACGTCGCCCAGATCCAAGGATACGACAGCGGCGTGAACGCGACGCCGCCAGTACTGATCACGACTATCGCGATCATGAGTGCGTGCCACGGCCGGCGGTCGATCGATTTATCTCCGTATGCAGAAACGAGTGCCATCCCTCCTAATTGCGCGACCATGAAGGCGGTCAGTAACAGTCCGGCTGTCGCTTCATCCCACCCGAGCGCGACGTATCGAGCCGACAGCCACGTCAACCCTGAGTAGAATATCGTCGAACTGATCGCAAAAAAGAGCATCAAGATCCACGCCAGCGGGTTCCGCCACGGGATCGGCCCACTCTTCGAGGCGTCAGGAGGTGAGCGATCAGGCTCCGACGAGTCGTCACGTACGAGCGGGATCAATCCCGGAACGGCAACGAACGCGAGTATCCCCCACACAGCGAGTGATAGCGGCCACGAGTCGAACAGTACGTATAAGGGGGCGGTTAACCCGGCCGCCAGGATCGCGCCGACGGTGAGACTGACTGTATACGCACCGGTCGCCAGCGCGACGCGTGACGGGAAGTAGATTTTGACTAGCGAGGGAAGGATCGTCTGTGTGATCGCGATCGCGATCCCGACCAGCACGGTCGTTCCAAAGAGAACGACCACGCTGTGACTCCCGATCCTGGCTACGGTCGCGAGACCGATCGCGACGACGGCCCAAATCAAGGTGTGTCCGCGTCCGTACCGATCGATCAGTGACGGCGTTACGAACGCGAAGAGCCCCATGCAGAAGACGGGAATCGTCGTAAGCAGACTGACAACGCTGTAGCTCAGCTGGAGTTCAGCTCTGAGTAACTCGAGAAGTGGCGGAATCGAGGCGATCGCCGGCCGGAGATTCACGGCCGCCACGAGCAAGCCTACCAACGCGAGCCAGCGCCGGATCGAAGCCTTGGATATCTGGTCAGGAGGGTTCATTGGATGGGCCTCTCGTCAAACTGTTGTGGTTACCTCGGCAGCGAAACGACAGTTCGGTATAGGATCGTCGTGAACCAAGACGTGAGAGGCTGCCAACACCACGTCTTTGTGAGAGTCTAAACCCTCGCCGACGCGGACATCGGAAACCGTCGCGGGAATTCGGACGCTGTCGACTGTCGAAGGTTCGTCCGCGTTCCGGCGCAGGTGGCGCTCTACGCCGAAGACGGGCGACGTCCGGAGTCATTCTTCGTCGCTGCCGGCGACGAGGAGGTCGACGAGTTCCATCTGTTCGACATCAACCAGCCCGTGGTTCGTTATTCTGAGTTCCGGGATCACCTCCAGTGTCAGGGTGTCCAGTTCCATGATACCGCCAGCTAGTTCGGTACCGAGTTCGCGCGTAGCAGTCTGCACGGCTTTGAACTGTTCCGCCACTACGGAAACAGGGCGTTCGGAGATCAGGCCGGCAACCGGCAGCGGCAGGGTTGTCGTACCGTTCTCGGGATCGAACGCGGTGAGGCCCCCACCGACATCACGGAGTTCGTTCGCCGCTTCCGCCATCGCCCGGTGACTGGCTCCCACGACGACGAGGTTGTGAGCGTCGTGGGCGATCGTACTCGCCAGAGCTCCACGCTCGAGTGCGAAGCCGTGAACGAACCCTTTACCGATCCCGCCGCCTTTCCCGTGGCGCTCAACAACGGCAACCGGAAGTAGATCCTCCTCCGGGTTTGGGGCGAGCACGCGGTCCGCCACAGGCACCGTTTCGACACGTTCTGTCGGGATCTCGCCGGTATGATCGATTGCACGGATCCTGCAGGGACCGTCGTGGGGAGCAGGGTACGCAAAGTCGGAAGGATCTAACCGGTCGACATCAACCGTGTTGTGATCGAGTTCATAACGCGGCGGATCGGTGACATCGGCGACCGGATCGATCACTCCGTCGACCATGACGGCGTCCACATCCCACGTCTCGAGATCGTCGAGGAGTACAATGTCAGCCGGCGCACCGGGGGCTATCCGCCCGTAGGGCAACCCGTAGGTCTCGGCGACGTTGATCGTAGCGAGTTGCACCGCTTCGACGGGATCGACGCCGTATTCTATCATCATCCGGACGGATTCGTCGATCCCGCCGTGTTCTTGCAGGTCGTTAATGTAGAAGTTGTCCGTACACAGCATGAGTCGGCGGGAGTCGACCTCGTCGACGAGCGGGAGGAGCTCCTCAAGGTTCTCGCTCGAGGATCCCTGACGGAGTTGGATCTTGATTCCCGCTTCCACCTTCTCGCGTGCCTCCGAGAGCGCCCGGCTCTCGTGATCGGTATCGAGAAACCGGGCCGCCATCTGCAGGCGGTTCCCCGTGACTCGAGGCATGTGACCGTCGACGGTCAATCCTCGTTTGCGGGTCGCCTCGATCTTCGCGTGAACCGCTGCATCGTCGGCGACCACACCCTCGATGTCCATCACCTCGGCGAGACCGACGATCCGGTCGGTCGCGAGCAACCGTTCTACGTCTGCCGGGTCGATAGTCGCACCCGTATCCTGAAGGTCCGACGCCGGCACCGACGACGGGACGGTGAATCGAACACGGAGCGGCGTGTGATCGGCGTGTACTGTCAACTGACGAACGCCGTCCACGCCGAGAACGTTGCCGATTTCGTGGGGATCGGCGACGATCCCGGTGACGCCGTGCGGGATGACTGCCTCGCCGTACCGTGGCAGCGAGAGCATCGTCGACTCGATGTGCATGTGGGAGTTGATCAGTCCCGGCGCCAGATACGCCGCCTCGTACCGCTCCCGTGCAGGCCTATCACCGAACCCCACGATTTCACCGCCGTCTACCGCCACGTATCGGTCCTCCAGGCTCCCCGTGAGAACGTTTACAACTGTTCCACGAACGACGAGGTCGACAGGGGTCTGGGAACTCATAGTTTCTCGATCAGCTCCGCGATCCGGTTCCGGAAGGCGGGAACGTTGACCTCCAGTGCGACGTTCGCCGTTGGCGGGGTTCCGGTGACGTCGTTCACGTCACAGACCACGGCACCGCGGAAGTCCCCATCGTCGGTGCCGACATTCACGGGGAACCGACGGTATTCGAGGATGTCGTCAATGAGGTCGATTATCACGGTCACGTCGTGGACAACCTGTTCCCCAGAAAGCTCCCCCTCGCGGATCGCGTCGACCTCCGAGTAGCCGAACCATGCGGCCAGCGTGCGATGTGGGTCATCCCGTTCCGCGAGTTCTTCGACGAACTCGGCCGTCAATGTTGCGTCCTGGGTGACGTCCAGTCCGATTAGACGCGGATTCCCGTCCCTAACGACACGCTGGGCAGCTTCGGGATCGACATAGAAGTTGAATTCTGCCTCCGGCGTCGAGTTCCCAGGACAGAGAGCAGCACCCCCCATAATGGCGATCTCGTCGATCAACTCGGGGAGATCCGGTTCGATCGCGATCGCTGTAGCGACGTTCGTCAACGGACCGACGGCAACGATCGTCAGTTCATCGCCGTGCTCGTAAACTTGTTCGAGCATGAACCTGGTCCCGCTCGTATCGATCGTTTCGACGTCGGGAACCGGTGGTGAACCGGTGATGCCGGATGAACCGTGCACGTGTTCCGCTGTCTCGAGTGGGCGCCAGAGCGGCGCGGCACAACCACGGGCGACTGGAACGTCAGTTCGATCGTGCAATTCCAACACGGACAGCGCGTTCCGGGTGGTATTCTCGATCGTCGTATTCCCTGCAACGGTGGTCACGCCGACGACCTCGAGTTCGTCACTCGCCAGTGCGAGCGAGAGCGCGGACGCGTCGTCACACCCTGGATCGGTGTCGAAAAGAATCTTTCTGGTCACTACAGACCACACTGATAACGAGGATTAAAACTATTTTCCTGAAGGATTTCGGCCAACCGATCATGTATATAGGTTTTGTCCAGCAGGGGGTGGTCTTCATTTTTGAAGTCCGTGCCCTTCTCGACCAACCACTCCCGGCCGTGCACGAGTGCGCGGCGTTGTCGGAGTTCTTCGGACGGGACGCAACTCTCAGCGATCATGCCGGCTCGGCGAAGTTGTTCGCGCAACTCCGCGTCGAGTCGGTCGTTTTTCACCTCAGCCTAGCCGACCGCTTGAGTTTGGGTTGGATCTGCGGCAACCACGTCGAGGTGTTCGTCGAGGATGTCGTAGATCGTGTAGTAGTTGCTGGTTACTTCGAGCGCCGCTTTGGCTCCGGCATACTCTTCGACAACCTCGGCATCGTCGTCCAAAGCAGCGACGTGACGAGTCATCTTTATGAAGGCTGATTCCGAGGTGGTACCTGGTTCCTGTGGAGCGATTTGTGCGTGAAGGAAGCTACACCTATTCGCGTTCGCCGCCTGGATGCTGGCGGCATCCGGGCGGCCTCCCATGAGAGTGCGTCCTTGGCAGGTAGGCCAATCAAAGCCACGCCTTCTAAGACGCTGTTGAATCATCGGCCTTTGACTACCCCAGTACCTCTTCACGCACGTGGGAGACTTACCAGGCTTCCATCCCATAAGAGCCCTTCTCAGCAAAACACCTATGTCGGTGCGTCTAGACGTAGCGTATCACGATGAAGGTATACCTCGCTGGACCACAGGTGTTTACACCTCAAGGTGAACGATTCGTCCGTGAACGACTCATTCCGTCACTCGAAGAAAACGGGTATGAGTGCATCTATCCGACAGACCTCGGGGATGACTCGATCACCGAACTCGCGGGTGAGCCCGTGAGCGTCGACCGGGCCGAGGCTCTGAACGAGTGGGCGATGGGTATCGGACAACGGAACTGTGAAGCAATCGTCGAGGCAGATGTCGTCCTCGCAAACCTCGACGGCGCGGACCCCGACAGCGGCACCTCTGCAGAGATCGGATACGCCTACGGGATCGGAACACCGATTGTCGGCTACCGGACGGATAGCCGGACCGCAGGCGAAAACGAAGGTCTCGTCGTGAACTTGCAGGTCGAGTACTTCATATGGGACAGCGGTGGATCCATCGTTTCGGCCGATAATTACGGCGGTGAGTGGGAAGCGGAGCACCACCGGCTCTACGAATCCCTCGAAGATCTGGAGGATCTCATTATCGAAGAACTCGACGCCCTCTAGTACCGTCCCAAGTGTGGACTGATGAGTGAAGCTGGGCGAATGCACTCGGGTTGACTCATCAGTTCTGTCTTGGGATGCCACGTGGCATTTCACCGGAGAATTGCAGGGTCGCCGCATCTCTACTGGGTCCGTATCCGCGTCGACGCGCCAGACGATAATGCTGTTCGCCACGAATCAGCCAGTAATAGACGACGTCTCCGAGAGTGTCGAAATCGGCCTTGAACAGGGTGCAAACGATGGCGAGTGCACACTTCCGGTCGGGTGTGCTGGTTCGGAGAAGCCAATCCACCCGATCGCTGGCGTATCGGTCGGCAATCCCCGAGCTACGGTGAGAAGCGGATCGAGAGTAGTTCACCTTCCGCTGGCGGGAAGAACGGTTCGTTCGAGTATGTGACGGAACCACACACACCGAGTCGGACATCCGCGACCTAGACTGGAACGACGTCAGTCGTAGTGTTGTACGGCTTCGACGAGTTCAGCAGGG
This sequence comes from Halorubrum sp. CBA1125, assembly GCF_009742825.1. Lineage (GTDB taxonomy): Archaea > Halobacteriota > Halobacteria > Halobacteriales > Haloferacaceae > Halorubrum. The sequence continues at coordinate 770 of NZ_WPCE01000005.1, read as the reverse complement.
GATCCGGTCAGTTCCTCAAGCGGACTAAAGACCATCGCGTTCAGTGGGTCGTTCCGTTGATCCGTCTTTAGCCCGATCGCGGGGATGTCGTTTTCGTGTGCAATCCCGATCTCGACGGCGACTCCCTCATCGGGGACCTGGCCGTCCAAGATCGCTGTCAATAGATCCGCGTTGAGGATCTCCCGCCGGTCGAGCTGAAAGATCTCGTTTTTCGCCTCATCAACTGAATCGATGTCCGGATCATCCAGTAGATCGTCAAGATTCTCGTAGCCGTCACGTTGCGGGAGAAACACGGAGTGACCCCGCTCCTCTAGCATTCCACAAACACGCTCGTTGTACGTTGTCTCTGCCTCACAGAATAGTGGTGCAGCGAAGTAAATTCGCATATCTAACTTATGAACCATATATGATATATAATTACTGGTAGAAGCAAGGGTCGAACGGATATCAGCCGGCAATGTACGTACTGTGGCGGGGAGGGGATCCAAGTCTCAACATATCGTCTCTTATCTGATTCATTTGTCACTGACGTAGCTGACGTGTAGTTTTTTACCCCCTCAATGGGTGAGGGGTTCGCCGTACTGGCGAGTTCCCGAAACATGGTACGAACGATGGCAACCAGAGACATCTACGAAACTGGCTTCGACGAAGACGTCCGAACGGAATCGAGCGCGAACCAATGTCCCGAGTGCGACGGCCGGGTCAGGACGAACGCGGTCGCCGCGCTCCCCGCGATGGACCGCGTCACGACGAAGATGATGGAGAAAAAA
>NZ_WPCE01000050.1 GCF_009742825.1 Halorubrum sp. CBA1125 | reverse complement strand
AGTTGTGGGTAAGAGACAGGCCTTTAGGCGTGGGATGAATCCGACACTCTGACCGCCAATCCACCGACGACACTCCAGCCGGATATTCAGCGCCCGGTCGTTTGTTTTAATAACTACTCTCTCATAATGTGTTATGAGGTCAGTTCGATGCTGGAGACGACCCGCACCTACGTCGCACGCATCACGAACCACCAACAGGTTCGTGACGACCTCGACCAGTGCGGATTCTCCGCATCCAAACTGTGGAACGTCGGTCGCTACTACATCCAACAACGGTGGGACGAAACCGGCGAAATACCCGCCGAAGCCGAACTGAAATCGGAGCTGAAAGACCACGAACGCTACAGTGACCTTCATTCTCAGTCAAGTCAGCGAGTTCTCGAAGAACTTGCTGAAGCGTTCATCGGCTGGTACAACTCCGGCGACGGCAACAACCCACCCGGCTACCGGAAACGTGGCGACGACCACCCGCGCTCCACCGTCACGTGGAAGAAACGAGCCATCAAGCACGACGATAAACACGACCAACTCCGCCTCTCGAAAGGCTTCAACGTGAAAGAGAGTCGGTCTGACTTCATTCTCGCGGAGTACGAAACCCGCCCCGACGTAGAGGTTGAGAACATCCAGCAGGTGCGTGCCGTCTGGAACGGTGACAAGTGGGAGCTACACCTCGTCTGTAAGAAAAAGATCCCAGTCGAAGACGCACCGGGCAACAAGACGGCAGGGATCGACCTCGGTATCAGCAACTATCTCGCCATCGACTACGAAGATGGCGCGAGTGAACTGTATCCGGGGAACGTGCTGAAAGAGGACAAGCACTATTTCACCAGCGAGGAGTACCAGACCGAAGGCGAGAACGGCCCGTCAAAGCGTGCATGGAAGGCTCGGCAGAAGCTCTCCCGACGCAAAGATCACTTCCTCCATACCCTCAGCAAACACATCGTTGAGCGGTGTGTCGAAGAGGGTGTGGGGAAGATAGCGGTTGGCGACCTTAGCGACATCCGCGAGAATGAGAACGGTGACTCGCGGAACTGGGGTGCGTCGGGAAACAAGAAACTCCACGGATGGGAGTTTGACCGCTTCACGAACCTGCTCGAATACAAGGCCGAGGAACAAGGCATCCTCGTTGACCGTGTAGACGAGGAGAACACGAGTAAGACGTGTTCGTGTTGCGGGCAGATTCGTGACTCGAATCGCGTGGAGCGCGGTCTGTACGTCTGTTCGTCGTGCGGGACGACGATGAACGCGGACGTGAACGGTGCGGTGAACATCCGCCGAAGGATAACTCAGAGTCCCCCGACGGGGGATATGAGTAACGGCTGGTTGGCACAGCCCGGAGTCTTCCTGTTCGACCGCGAGAGCGGGTCGTTCAACACGAGAGAACAGGGAGACTGCAAACCCTAATATCCCAACGCTCGGGATTCCTCCGGCTTTAGCCGGAGGAGGATGTCAATGACCGATGAGAATCGTACCGTCGAAATGATGTTCTGAGCGCCGTGCAAGATAGGGCGCATATTCAGCAAGGAGGCTCATCCGATCCAATCCCAATCGGAGCAAAAGCGAATGCAGACCGGGAACACGAAGATCCGTATTGCTGAACTAGTCTTGAGAGATAGTTGGAGCCGCTTCCGTGGGAGCGGGTGAAGGTGGCTCGTGAGTTCCGAACTCGGGGTGGGTCTCTTCCATCCAGACGTACACGACTGCACCAGACACGAACATCAGGAGTGCAGTCATGTAGAATGCGGCCTCTGCGTTGACGAACTCCATCGAGAGCCCGATCAGGATGGCTCCGACGGCATAGCCGGAGTCACGCCACATCCGGTAGACGCCCATCCCTGCAGACCGCCACGTCGGGTGGGCGGCGTCGCTTGGCACAGTCATCAGGTTCGGATACAGTAACGCCATGCCAAGACCGGAGATACCGGCCAAGACTGCCCACGCGAGGTACCCCTCAACGAGTACCATTCCCAAAACGCCGGTACCTGCGAGGAACATCCCCCAGATGACGGGCGGCCGGCGACCAATACGGTCAGCAAGTCCACCGGTCGCAATCTGGAGGAAGTACATCGCGCTGTGGACGCCGACGACGACACCGACAGCCGCAATACCAAGACCCTGGCTTACCAGATACAGCGGGACGGCGATCCAGAACAGCGTATCTACGAAGTTCTCGATGTGGCCGGCCTGAGCCGCAGCGAACAACGTCTTGTCACCGTAGGTCGCTCGCTTCACCACCTCGTTGAACGGCAGGTTCGCGTCGTGGTGGTCGTCGTCTCCCTCGGCCTGGGCGTACTGGACGGTTTCTTTGATCAGGAAGACCGAGATGAGGAACGCCAGCACGACGACGATGGCGAGGAAGTAGAACGGCTCCGGCCGGAGGCTCCACTGACCGGCAATAACACCTGTAATCCATGCCCCGACGGCAACGCCAGTGTAGCCGAACGATTCGTCGATACCGACTGCAAGGCCACGCTGTTCAGGTCCCGCGAGGTCGATCTTCGCGTTGATCGCCATACTCCACGTCAATGCTTGGTTGATACCCAGTAGGATGTTCCCAACGGTGATCCAGCCCCAACTCGGAGCGAAGATGAGGATGATCGGCAGGGGGAGTGCCGTCACCCATCCGGCGACAAGTACTGGCTTCCGGCCGTACTCCTCACCCCATTTGCCAGCGTAGAGATTGAGGATCGACTTCACGATTCCGAACGAGACGACGAACGAACCGATAACCAGGAACGACTTGACGCCGAGTACCTCTTCGCCCAGAACGGGGAGGACGGTCCGTTCGGACCCGATGGTTAGGCCGGTGGCGAACACCAGCAGGACGTGGAGTGAGAACTGTCCGAGGTGCTCACGGATTCCTTGTTTGATTTCAGTTCCCGTACTCATGGATTCATTCAGCAGCGCAGTTGTTGGGGCCCAGTTCCAGCTCGGCCAGTTCATCGGTAGGGACCGATTCCTGCCCCACGTTCGTCCGCTTGACGCGCTCGAAGTTCGGTGGGTGATCCGGGATGTCAGATGCGAGTTCGCGGATGAATTCTTCTCGGTCGCGGCCGAGGTCGTCGTTCCGTTCCTTGACCGCCGTAAGCGTCGCGGTCACCGGTGGTTCGGGCGAGCCAGGATCGTGTGCCGGCAGGACCAGTGCGTCGTCAGGACGGTCCAGCAATCGTTGGAGGCTCTCGTAGAGCGTCGCCGCGTTCTGCTTTACGTCGGAGTCTTCAATTCCCGCTTCGACACCGAGTTCGACACGTCCCACGCTCTCGTGGAAGAGCGTATCGCCCGTGATCAGCGCAGCGCCGTCGATGTCGAACGAGACGCTCCCCTCACTGTGTCCCGGCGTGTGAATAACCTCGATGTCGAGACTGCCGACTGTCACTGTCTGTCCATCTTCAACCGGCGTCGCGTCGATGGCGAGCGCGTCTTTCGGGTGGAGGTAGTAGGAAACGCCGTGGCGGTCGGCGAGTTCTGCAGCACCCGAGACGTGGTCGGCGTGGGCGTGCGTGTCGAAGACACCGACGAGTTCGGCGTCGTACTTGTCGAGGATCGCATCGTATTCGTCGAGATAGTGTGACGGGTCGAAGACGGCTGCTTCACCACCCGAGATGAGGACGTGTGAGAGGCAACCCTTCCCCGGCCGTGCGACCTGAATGAGCGTGTCATCGAGGTCAGCTGGCACTTCTGCGTGTCGGTGGACACGGCTCCAGCCGTTCATCCCGTCCGTGAGAGTCACCGCATCGTAGTCCAGCTCTTGGAGAACTTCCGTCGCGATCTCCGAGACGACACCGGCAGCACAGACAGTGACGATCTGTTCGTTACGGGGGAGGTCTGAGAGGGCTTCCTTCGCTTGTTCAGGGTCTTCAGTTAGTTCCTCGTAGACATCGACGTTGATACTGTCCGGAATGTGCCACTCTTCGAAATCCTCTTCGTGGCGAATATCGAGGACGATCGGGTCCTCGTCACCGTTTTGTAACTGTTCGCTGAGTTCCTCCGGCGGTATCTCCTGCATCGGTATTCCTGAATAGCAGGTATATTCGCATATAGGTGCTGCCGGACATGACCGGCACTGTTAATTTTGACCAGTTCAAAGTCATTCGTATGAGTCTGTATGAGGCCTCGATCCGAGTCAAACACGAGTGTCCATACCGGGAGATCTCGGAACGTCACCCGGACTTGACCATCCGTGAGTGGCCGCTAAGCGACTGCCAAGTACTGGAGATCACATCAGAGGCAACACCGACTGACGAGTTGCTTGACGACATCAATCAACTCGGAACCGTTCTACACGAATCGGAGGATGACGACGGGTATCACGTTGTCACGCAGTCCTGCCTCTGTTCACTCGAACAGTCGATCATCGACCGCTTCGAGGAACACAATTGTCTGTATCAGTCGCCGACGATCTACCGCCAGGGCTGGGAGCACTACACGGTGGTCGCGTTCGACGATGAGGACATTCGAGAACTGCTCGGTGATCTGCGATCTGATAGGGAGATCGAACTACTCTCGAAAACCTCGATTTCGGAGAAGCAGATCCCCCACAGTATGCTGGCTCCGGCGAATCAACTGTTCGAGAATATCACTGACCGGCAGTTGGCAGCACTCCAATTAGCGCTGGAAAGTGGGTACTACGAGCAACCACGGAAGACTTCGCTTCGAGATCTGGCCGATCAGACGGCCGTCGCTCGTTCGACGTACGAAGAACACCTCCGGAAAGCGGAGAACAAACTCCTCACGAACGCGGGACAGTTCTTGCGCCTGGTCACCGCGACATCGACGGCTGACCCGCTGCAGGTTGAAAAGACACGACAAGCGGAACAGGCTGCCGATTAGACGTTGGATGCGGCATCGGCTCGCTCGAAGAACGCTTTCCCGACCACGAAATGATCGGTGTGGATCGCTCGGAGGCGATGATCCAAGCAGCACAGGATCGAGTTTCTGCACCGCTTGTTCTCGGTGATGCGACCACCCTCCCTATCGCAACTGCGTCCGTTGATGCTGTCGTCTTCGTCTCGACGCTCGAATTCCTTCTCGAGATCGATGCAGTCCTTGCGGAAGCGACTCGCGTACTCGATCCTGAAGGGACTCTCGTTGCACTCGTGTTGAACACACGTTCCGAGTACGTTCGATCGAATCTCCAGCGAGAAGGTTCCTACTTCCTGCGGATGGTCCATCGGGATACTGAGGCGCTGGTGGACACGATCCTTGAATACGTCGAGGGCGAGCAGGAGTTCTTCTTGGGTATCTCCGACGAGCAAGTCTCTGAGAGCACAGACCCATCGAAAGCCGCAATCTCAGCGGTAGTCGGAACTCTGCCTGAGTGACCACAATATCCTTGCCCGGGTTCCGTGAACACGAACTAATGACTGACTCGACCGATCCGGACTCGTCTCCGCTTTTCGAGGCGAAAGAATTCGACGAATCATCTGTATTCTCGCCGAAAGCACTGCTGGAGAACGCTCGGCGGCAGAAAGACCTCCCAGAACACTCAGTTCCGGATATCTGTATACTCGATCCGGATGGAGACATCGTGCGCCAGTTGACGGCTACCGGTGAAGCACAAAAGGATGGAGCGTGGCCCGGCTATCACACCGATCTCTATCGGTTCGAACGAAACGACGAGGAGTTCGGAATTGTCGGGTGTGCTGTCGGGGCACCGTTCGCTGTGCTACTTGCAGAGCAATTGTTCGCCGCCGGCTGCCAATTTCTCATAAGCGTAACCTCCTCGGGACAGATCGTGCCCAAGGACGATCCGCCCTACTTCGTTCTTATCGAGCGTGCGCTCCGTGACGAAGGAACGAGTCACCATTACCGTTCGACGAGTCGCTATGCAACTCTCGATGACGAGCTTCGTGCCTCGGTGGAAGAAGCATGTGAAACAGTATCTCGTCCAGTGTATACGGGGGCAGCGTGGACAACTGATGCCCCGTTCCGGGAAACAGAGGCTGCAATCGAACGTGCTCGGTCAGAAGGAATCCTTGCCGTCGAAATGGAAGCAGCAGCGCTGTATACGTTCGCGGATGTTCGAGACCGTTCGGTAGTTTGCTTCGCACATGTAACCAACCAGATGGGGCAGTCTGAGGAGGATTTTGAAAAAGGAGAAGCAGAGGGAAGTCGAGACGCGTTAGAGGTAATCACTACGGCTGCTACTGCCTGGAGATCTCTGAATTGATGTTTGATTAGTCCGGTTTTGAATTGTAACGAATATTTGCCTCACTTCTCTGCATTCAGCAGGCTGGTTCCGGTTGGCCCGAGTGATCTCCGAGTCGTCGTGACACAGCGTTCCTCTGAAGCTGTCTGGCTGCTGAATACCGTCTCTGTATCTTGCACGGGTGTCTTACCAGCTGGTAGATCGGTTGCTGCACCCCGCGTTAGATCACTCGCTTGTCTCGAACGAACCGATAGAGCAAAGAATAGTATGAGAACTGGTGTACGACACCCTCTCCGAGCCACGAACTAGCCACCGAAACACGACGCGGACCGACCTACCGAACTTCGGGCGGCTCCTCGTCGGATCGTCCCGGCAGCTCCAGTTCGATCTCCAGTTCCTGCTCGCCGACCCCCTCGAAGTCGATATCGAGGTTGACCGGCTCGCCGACCGCGAACGGGAGTTCCCACTCGTCCGTGACCAGCGTTAGCTCCCGGTCGTCGCGAAGCTGTTCGCCCAACTCGACGAGGAACGCTCCGGCGGTGGCCGCGTCCAGCCGATACTCCGCGTCGAAGTCGCGCCCGGCGCGGATCGTCGCTCGGTCGGGTTCGGACGCCGCCTCCGATCCGGAAGCGGTCTCCGAGTTGGACCCCGTCTCAGATTCGGCGTCCGTCTCGGACGAGCGGTCCGTCTCCGGCGGCGTGTCGTTCGACGCCATCCGAGATCACCTGCGAACGGCGACGACGGTGTCCGTCGCGATCCAACCGTCGGTGTTCTCGGACTCGAGGAAGATCGACGTGCCCGGACGACTCTCACAGACAGATACTTCCGGTAGCCCGCTCGAACCCGTGTGAGCGGTGTCGGTGTGCGGTCGAACGCCGGTAGGCATACTGCACTTTAGGCAGGCCTAAATTGAAAAACCGATCGATTCACGGACGCCCCCGCTCGGCGGCGTCGAACACCGATATCTGTACTTCGACACCGATGCCGACGGAGAGCGTCTCGACGAGTCCGTAGCGCGTGGAGCCGCCGGACCGCTCGCCCGGCCGCTTCTCGCGAGGTCCGTCCGCGGCCGCGCTCGCCGGGTCAGCCGTCTGGGCCGTCCACGTCGGTGATCTCGAACCGCGCGCCGCCCGCGAGGCCCTCGGTCACGTCGATCGCCCACCCGTGCGCCTCGACGACCTGCTGGATGATCCGCAGCCCGAGTCCGGTGCCCGTCGCGTCGCTGGTGTAGCCGTCGACGAACACCCGGTCACGCTCGTCTGCCGGGATTCCCTTCCCGTCGTCCTCCACGTAGATGCCGGCGCCGTCAGGGAGGTCGCCGACGCGGATCGTCACGTCGGCGCCGCCGTGTTCCACGCTGTTCCGGAACAGGTTCTCGAACACCTGCTGGAGCCGGCTCCAGTCGCCGGACACGACGCGGTCGGTCTCGACGACGAGCGTCGCGTCGGGCGCGTCCACGAACGACCAACACTCGCGCGCGAGTTCGTCGATCGCGACCGCCTCGCGCCCGCGTATCGTCTGGCCCTCCTGGGTGAGAAACAGCAGGTCGTCGATCAGCGTCTCCATCCGGTCGACCGCCTCGTGGCAGCGTTCGAAGTGCTCCGGATCGCCGGTCTGCTCGGCCATCTCGAGGTAGCCGTCGAGGATCCCGAGCGGATTCCGAATGTCGTGAGAGACGACGCTTGTGAACTCCGCCAGCCGGTCGCGCTGCTCCTGTAAGCGTTCCGTCGCCCGCTTCTGGAAGCGTTCGTAGCCGACCCACTGGGCCATCAGCTCGACGAACGCCTCCTCGTTCTCCGAGAAGGGCCGGTCGCGCGGCTCGGTGTCGGCGAAACAGAAGGTGCCGTACACCTCGCGGCTGACCACGACCTTGGCGCCGACGTACGCCTCCAGTCCGAACGCCTCGTAGGCGGCGTCGTCTTCCCAGCCCTCTACCTTCGCGTGCTGGACCGTCAGGGCGCCGTCCTGTTCGACCGTCCGTCGGCAGTACGCCTGCGACAGCGGACAGCTCTCCCCGGCCTGGAGCCGCTCGTGGTCGCCCCGCGCCGCCACGATCCGCTGTCTGTCGTCGTCGATCTCCGTGAGGAACCCCGTCTCCACCCCGAGGTACCCGCGACCCAGATCGAGCAGGTCCGGGACCTTCTGCTCGAACGTCCGCTCCTGGTCCGCGGTCACGCGATACATCCGACGAAGGGCTTCCCCCTCGGACAGGTCCGTGTCTTCCATCGTGAGCGTCCGTCGAGTTGACAGAAGGGAGCGCCGTATCCTCTTAAAGCTCCGGTCGTGGCCGGAGTTGTCCGGCGTCGAACCGTAGGCGGCCCGAAGAGATTTGACGCCGGGAAGCGACGCGAGACACGCATGACGACTCTCGACGACGCGGCGGCGCTGGTGACGGGGGCGAGTTCCGGGATCGGCGAGGCGACCGCGCACGCGCTCGCGGACCGCGGCGCGAACGTCGCCCTGCTCGCCAGACGACGCGAGACGCTGGAGGCGGTGGCGGCCGACGTCGAGTCCGCGTACGGCGTCGACGCGATCGTGGTCGACGGCGACGTCCGCGAGCGGGCGACGGCGGAGGCGGCGGTCGAGGCGGTCGTCGACCGGTTCGGCGGGCTCGACGTCGTCGTCTCCAACGCCGGCGTCGGTCGCGGCGACGACGTGGCGACGATGACCGACGAGGAGTACTTCACGATGCAGGAGACCAACGTCGACGGGACCTTCTTTCTCACCCGCGAGTCGCTCCCGCACCTCACGGAGAGCCAAGGGACCCTCGTCGTCGTGGGGAGCTTCGCGGGCCATTTCCCCCGATCGTTCAACCCCGTGTACGCCGCGACCAAGTGGTGGGTCCGCGGCTTCGCTCACAGCGTCTCGGCGCAGGTCGGCGACGAGGGCGTCGCCGTGAGCGTGGTCAATCCAACCGAGGTCCGCACCGAGTTCGGCAGCGAGGAGGGGGAGCCGTTCGAGGAGCAGTTCGAGCCCGGCACGGTGACCGAACCCGAGGAGGTGGCGGAGGCGATCGCCTTCGCGGCGACTCGCGAGGGGTCGACCGCACAGGAGATCGACCTCTACCGACGCGATAAGTTCGCCGACACGCTGTAGTCGGTGGCCTTCGCTCCCCGTCGCACGGGGTGTACTTCACTCCGCGATCGACGCGCCGCACGCCGGACAGACGTCGTCGCTCCGCGAGACGGCGAGGTCACACTCCGGACAGAACTCCCGGTCACAGGCTGGGTCGCCCATACGCGGTCGAACGCGACGCGGCGACAAAAGCTCGGTGTCGAGCGCTCCGGACGGGGGGCGCTCGCTTCACGGGACGCCGGCATCGATCGACCGACTCGACGCCGACCGGTCGACTCGACGACGCCGCACGCGGCCGGCGAACCGAAACCCCTTTTGAACCCCTGGGCGCGGATACGGTGTGAACAACGCGGACCCGCGGTCGCAATTCTGGGCCCTCTACCTCACGCGGTTCGTCGAAGGGTTCGGGTTCATCACGCTGTTGACGCTGTTGCCGACGTACATCAACACGCTCGACCCGCAGGCGACCACGGTGCTCGGCGTCACCGTCTCGGCCGGGTTCGTCATCGGGATGTACACCACCGGCTTCACCCTCGCGCAGACGGTCGCCGTGGTCCCGCTCGCGTGGAGCGGCGATCGCTTCGACAAGCGACTCGTCTTGCTGGCCGTCCTCGGCGTCGGCGCCGGCGTGTACGCGCTCTTCCCGCTCGTCGACAGCTCCGGTTCGTTCATCCTCGTCCGGGCGCTCCAAGGGTTCGTCGTCACCGGTGCGGGGCTGATGACGCTCTCGCTCGTCGGGCAGATCGCCAGCGTCGGTTCGCGCGCGGACAAGATCGGAAAGGCAAACGCGGCCGCCTTCGCGGCGTCGATCGTCGGCTCGCTCGGCGCGGGCGCGATCTACGACGCGGTCGGGTTCACTCCGGTCTTCGGGATCATCACCGGGCTGATGGTGCTCGCGTGGGTGACCATGTGGGGCGTTCTCGACTCCGACTCGACTCGTGTCGAGGGGTTCCCGTTCAGCGACCTGGCGGTCAACCGTCGGATCCTCACGATCTCCGCGTTCCGGGCGCCGTACGCCTTCGCGGTGACGATGGTGCGGACGTGGGTTCCGATCTACGCCGGCACCCAACTGGCGGCCGGCGGGCTCGCGGTCGGCGCCACCGCGGTCGCCGTGACGGTCACCGCGGAGAAGGCGACGAACATGGTCGGACAGCTGTTCACCGGTCGCCTCTCTGATGCCTACGGTCGGTCGCTTTTCGTCTTCGCCGGGGGCGGTACCTACGGACTGATCGCGATGGCGATTCCCCTCGCACCCGCGATCGGCGGCGTCCTCGGTGCGGACGTGACGCTCCCGCTCCTCGGCGAACTGCCGCCGGCGTACCTCCCCTTGGTCGGGATCTCCGGACTCCTCGGCGTCGTGGATTCCTTCCGCGAGCCGGCCAGCATGGCACTTTTCGCCGACGAGGGGACCGACGACGGCGGCCTCGCCTCCAGCTTCGGGCTCCGCGAGCTCATGTGGCGGCCGGGCTCCGTCGCGGGCCCGCTCATCGCCGGCTGGCTCATGGTCGAGGTGAGTATGGCGTCCGTGTTCTACGTGGGCGGGGCGTTCGCCATCGTCGGCGTGCTCGCCTTCCTCGCCGTGCTCGCGAACAATCACGGTCGGGCCGCGCTGACGACGTGGTGAGGCCGCGCCGGCGACGCTGTCGGACTCGCGAGCGGCGAGGCACGTACTGACGACACGAGCGTGGAGCGTGTGGTCGCCGCTCCGGCGATCCTTTCAGGGAGTGGAAGATTGAAACCCCGAAGGGAGGTGGTTCCGGTAGGTGACTCGATCTCCGTGCGCTACATCTCCGTCCCGAGACAGGTGATCGCCGACCTCCGCAGCGGGGGACGCGGCGCGGCGTTGCTGGCCGTCGCGTTCGGGTGGTTCCTCTCTATCAGCACCCGGATGATCTACCCGGCGCTTCTGCCCTCCCTGCGGACGGCCTACGGACTCACGTTCACGACCGCCGGGCTGCTCCTGACAGTGCTGTGGATCGCGTACGGGATCGGCCAGCTTCCGGGCGGGATACTCGCGGACTGGGCCGGTGAACGGCTGCTGTTGGTGCTGAGTTCGCTGCTCGCGGCCGGCATGCTCCTGCTCGTCGTCGTCGCGGAGTCGCCGGTGATCCTGTTTGCCGGAACGGCGCTTTTCGGGCTGGGAACGGCGATGTACGGCGTCTCCCGGTTCACCATCCTCAAGGAGATCTACCCGGACCAGCTCGGCACGGCGACCGGCGTGACGATGGCGGCCGGCGACGTCGGCAACGCGGTGATGCCGCCGGCCGCCGGATTCGTCGCGGCCACCGTGGCCTGGCAGTACGGCTTCGGCTTCGTCGTCCCGTTTTTCGTCCTCGCGGCGGCGGCGCTGTGGGTGACGCTCCCGTCGACGGCGGCGACGAGAGCACCGCTCGACGAGGCGTTCTCGCTCGGGGGGCTCGCGTCGACGTTCTCCCAGCCGGCCGTCCGCCACGCGATCGTCCTGCTGGTCCTGTGGGGAACGATCGCGCAGGCGTTCATCGGATTCTACCCGTCGTACCTGATCGACGTGAGGGGGTTCCCGTCGTGGATCGCGACCGTCCTGTTCGGGTCCTTCTTCGCACTCGGCAGCCTCGTCAAGCCGATCGCGGGACGGGCGTACGACCGGGTTGGCGTCCGGTACCCCCTGGCCGTCCTGATGGGGGTGACCGGGGTCGCACTCGCCGCGCTCCCGATCGCGACGGGGGTGTGGTCGTTCGCCGCGGTCACGGTCCTCGCGAGCAGCCTCCTCGGCTACGAGACGATCGTGATCTCCAACCTGACCGACCGGTTCCCCGACGGCTCCCGGGGAACGCAACTGGGCGCCCTGCGGACGATCTACATCATGCTCGGGGCGTTGAGCCCCGTGGCGTTCGGGAGTGTCGCCGACCGCGGCTACTTCGACGAGGGCTTTCTCGGACTCGCGCTGTTGAGCGGGCTGATCGTGGCGTTCATCCTCGTCTATATCGACTATTAACCCTCCGACGTCGATGGAGGACGCGAGACCCAGTCCGATCCCGGTGCAGGGTAAGAAAGAGCGACCCGTCCTCCGGGGCGTCTCTCGAGCCGATCTCCTACGCCTCGTAGCCCTGCGCCGCGAGCGCGTCCTCGAGCGCCGCGAGCAGGAACTCGACGTTCTTCCGGCGAGCCGAGTGGCCCATACAGCCGATCCGCCAGATGTCGCCCGCCAGGTCGCCGAGCCCGGCGGCGATCTCGATGTCGTCCTCGTCGAGCAGGCGTTCGATGACGGCACCGTCGTCGACGCCGTCGGGCACGCGCACCGCGTTCAGGCTCGGGAGCCAGTACTCGTCGGGCGCGTTCATCGCTAAGCCGAGATCCTGCAGCCCGGCTTTCAGCTCGCCGGCGACCTCGCGGTGACGCGCCCACCGCGCTTCGATCCCCTCCTCGGCGACGATCCGGAGGGCCTCGCGCAGCGCGTACACGTTCGTTATCGGTGCGGTGTGGTGGTACGACCGCTCCTCGCCCCAGTACCCCTCCAGCAGCGAGACGTCGAGGTACCACGACCGCGGGTCCTCCTCGCGGTCGAGCACCTTGTCCATCGCGCGGTCCGAGAGGGTGAGCGGGCTCGCGCCGGGCGGACACGAGAGGCACTTCTGCGGCCCGGAGTAGGCGACGTCGACGTCCCACTCGTCGACGCGCAGCTCCACGCCGCCGAGCGATGTGACGCAGTCGGCGATCACGTACGCGTCGTGGGCGTGGGCGATGTCGGTCAGCTCTGAGACGTTCGGCTGGAGCACGCCCGTCGAGGTCTCGGCGTGGACGAACCCGAACACGTCCGGCTGGTGTTCGTCGAAGGCGCGCTCGACGGCGACGGGATCGAGCGGCTCGCCCCACGGGGCGTCCACCGTGACGACCTCGCCGCCGGCGCGCTCGGCCATCGATTTCATTCGGCCGCCGAAGTAGCCGTTCGTCGGCACGAGCATCGTGTCGCCCGGTTCGACGAGGTTGCCGATCGCGGTCTCCATGGAGGCGGAGCCAGTGCCGGAGACCGGGATCGTCCACCGGTTGTCGGTCTGGAACGCGTACCGAAGCAGCTCCTGCACCTCGTCCATGATCTCGATGAACGCGGGGTCGAGGTGCCCGACGAGCGGCGTGCTCATCGCCCGCAACACGCGCGGGTGGACGTCGCTCGGCCCTGGCCCCATCAGCGTTCGGTCCGGCGGCGACAGCTCCCCGACGTCGGGTGCCTCGCGCGCTCCCTCGGCCGTCCCGGATGCGTCACTCATGGCTACCCCTTTCGATGGCACGGTCAAAAACACGACGGAACCCGGCCGGTCAGCGAGCGCTCACTCGGCGTCGACGAAGTCCGGCTCGGTCCGCTTCTCCTCGCGCTCGTCGACGAGGTGGTCGACGAAGGCGTCGAGCTCGACGTCGCCCCGCTGGTTCTCGAAGCGATCGCGCACGGAGACGGTTCCCGCCGCCTCCTCCTCGTCCCCGACGATGACCATGTACGGGAGCCGGTCGTCGTGAGCGGCGCGGATCTTGCGACCGACCGTCCAGTCGCGGTCCTCGACCTCGACGCGGAACCCCTCGGCTTCGAGGGCGTTCTTCACGCGGTGGGCGTACCCGAGCGTCTCGTCGGAGACGGGCAGGATCCGCACCTGCTCGGGCGCAAGCCACAGCGGGAAGTTGCCGTCGAAGTGTTCGATCAACACCATGAAGAAGCGCTCGTAGCTGCCGTACAGCGCCCGGTGGATCATCACCGGCTGGTGCTCCTCGTTGTCCTCGCCGGTGTACGAGAGGTCGAACCGGTCGGGCATGTTGAAGTCGAGCTGGACGGTCGGGCCGTCCCACACGCGACCCAGCGCGTCCTCGAACCCGAAGTCGATCTTCGGGCCGTAGAAGGCTCCGTCGCCGGGCTCGACGTCGTAGTCGTAGCCCCCCGATTCCAGCACCTCGCGGAGCTGTTCCTCGGCGGACTCCCAGATATCGTCGCCCCCGACCGACTTCTCCGGACGGGTCGCGAGCGAGACCTCGACCTCCAGATCGAGCGTCTCGACGACCTCGAAGATCATCTCGATCACCGACTCGATCTCCCCCCGGATCTGGTCGGGCCGGACGAACAGGTGGCCGTCGTCGATGGTGAACGACCACACCCGAGAGAGCCCCGACAGCTCGCCGCGCTGCTCTTTTCGGTACACCTTCCCGTTCTCGAAGTACCGCTGCGGGAGGTCGCGATACGACCACGACTGCTGGTCGAAGATCGTCGCGTGTCCCGGGCAGTTCATCGGCTTCAGGCCGTACTCCTCGTCGTTGACGTCGAGGAGGAACATGTCGTCTTTGTAGTTCTCGTAGTGACCGGACTTCTTCCACAGCTCCGTCCGGAACACGTGCGGCGTCTCGACCTCCTCGTAGCCGTGCTCGCGGTTGAGCCGGTTCGCGAAGTCAGAGAGCTCGCGGAGCACGGTCTTGCCCGGCGGGTGGTACAGCGGAAGCCCGGGGCCGGTCACCGTCGGGATCGAAAAGAGGTTCATCTCCTGGCCGATCTTCCGGTGGTCGCGCTCCTGTGCCCTCTCGCGCATCTCAAGGTGCTCTTCGAGGGCGGACTCCGACTCGAAGGCCGTGCCGTACACCCGCGTCAGCGTGTCGTTGTCCTCGTCGCCGCGCCAGTAGGCCGCCGACACCTCCAGCAGCGTCGCCGCGCCGATCTCGCCGGTCGACTCGACGTGTGGCCCCCGACAGAGGTCCCGCCAGTCGTCCTGGGCGTAGAAGGTGACCTCCTCGCCCGACGCCTCCTCCGCTAAGATCTGGCGTTTGTACTCGTTGTCGGCGTAGATCTCCTTGGCCTCCTCGTGGGACCAGACCTCGCGTTCGATCTCGTAGTCGGCCGCGATGATCTCATCCATCTCCGCCTCGATCGCGGCCAAATCGTCCTCGTCGAGGTCGACGTCGGTCACGTCGTAGTAGAACCCCTCGTCGGTGGGGGGTCCGATCGTGAGCGTCGCCTCGGGGTAGAGCCGCTGGAGCGCCTGCGCGAAGACGTGTGCGGCGGAGTGACGCAGCACCGTCAGGTACTCGTCGGACTGGTCCGTGACGATCTCGATCCGTGCGCCGTCGTGGACCGTGGCGTGCTTCTCGACGAGCTCGCCGTCGATCTTCCCCGCGACCGTGTCGCGACCGAGCCCGGGGCCGATCTCGTAGGCGACGTCCTCGACCGTCGCCCCCGACGGCACGTCCAGCTCTGATCCGTCCGGAAGGACGACCGTCACCTCGGCCTCTTCGTCGGCCTCCGTATCGGTCTCGCTCATACCTCCTCGGAGCCGGACGAGCGCCATAAGTGTGTTCGATCCCGCCGCGACCGTATCGATCCTCCCGTCCGACCGACGCCGTTCGGCCCGGGGGCGACGCGACTCGCTTCGCACCCTGACGACTCGCTTCGCACCCTGATGACGGTGCTCCGGACACTCACCCGCGAAGCCGCTCGTGTTCGACTTTCATACACCGATCCTGCACGACCTCGATTCCGTCGGCCTCCGCGGCGGCGGCCGCCTCGTCGTGGCTGATACCGAGCTGGAGCCACGCCGCGCCCGCGTCGCCGCGCGCCGCGTGGCGATCGCGGACGGCGTCGAGGACGGTCGGCACCTCCTCGCTCGGCCGGAACACCTCCACGAGGTCGATACGCTCCTCCACGTCGCGGACGTCGTCGTAGGCGGGTTCGCCGAGCACCTCGTCCGCGAAGGGATTCACCGGAACGATCCGGTACCCCTGCCGCTGGAGATACGCGGGCACGTCGTGCGCCGCCTTCCCCTGGGTCGTCGAGCAGCCGACGACGGCGATCGTCTCGGCGTCCAGCAAGCGGTCGAGTTCGGCGTCGTCGGTGAGAGGCATACCGCGAGCTAGGCGGCGCACGCACCTTAACCACAACGCCCGCAGCCGACGCGTCGTGTTAACTTAAGCATGATCCACCAGACGGCGTGGGCTTGTAACCACGTTTCCGCGGTCGGTGGATCGACGTGGCTGAAACAGTTTGAAAACGAAGAGGTT
>NZ_WPCE01000114.1 GCF_009742825.1 Halorubrum sp. CBA1125 | reverse complement strand
GTACCAGCCGAGTCGCCAAACCAAGGGCAATGAATCCAACTCCGCCGACAGTGTACAGCATCTATCGGAGGGGTGCTACCTGTCGAACGTGGAGCTGTAATCAGCTGTCACCACATCCGACTGGGGCAGTTTTCTCATCTGCCCAAACGGGGCTGGCCGATTGAAAATGTGGAAACGACGTCACCGACACGAGCAGTATCAGTTGCTCACAGCTGAGTCGTGGAGTTTCGAGGAGGGCCATATCCTATATGATTGTAAGAGATATAAATAATGACTGGAGACCTAATTCAGAATACCGAGGGACAAAAATAGATCACCCAATCTTCTGAGGGCTCGTGAGTGTATGTTCCGAGAGTCACCACCAGAAGGGCTAACTATTCGCTTTGAGTCCTCTCACCCATGGCCCTCCACGCAGTCGAAAACGTTGAGGAAGCGTTCGGTGTCACCCGAGAGTTTCTGACACCCATTGATGTGCGCCGCTGGCTCAAACTCGCGCTTGTCGTGTTCTTTGTCGGAAGCGGTGTAAGCTTCCCGACGGCACAGTTCAACACGTCGACGCCGTCGGGAGACGTCTCAAACGGGGGGTTCCCGTTCAGCCTCCCGGTCGACGTGGTGACGCTCGTCATCGCAATCGTCACCGTCGGACTCCTTCTCGTCGGATTATTTGCCCTGATCGGCGCGATCATGGAGTTTGTACTGATCGAGTCGCTCCGCACGGGCGAGGTATCGCTCCGACGCCACTGGCGCCAGCGCTGGCGTCAGGGGCTCCGCCTATTCGGGTTCCGGATCGCGATCGGGCTTCCGATGGTCGCACTAATTGCCGGCTGGATCGCGCTGCTTGTTGTCCCGATCCTGACCGGACGCGGCCCTGCCGTCCCATTCACCGTGTTCCTCGTTGGGATCCCGGTGGTCTTCCTCATCAGCGTCCTGTACGCGCTGGTGGCAGGGCTGACGACCGTGTTCGTCGTGCCGCTCATGATTCAGGCAGACTCGGGTGTACTCGCGGCGTGGCGGCGTCTTTGGGGATCGATCAAGACCGCTTGGAAACAGTATCTGGCGTACGTCGTGATCGCGTTCTTGTTGACGGTCGCAGCCGGAATCATCGCCTCGATTGTAGTCGGAATCATTGCGGTCGTGCTTTTGATCCCCGTTCTCATCGTGGCCGCGATCGCACACCTGACTGTCTCGTTATCGTCGACGATCGGGATCGTCGTCCTCGTCGCACTCGCGATTTTGTTCGGACTATCGATGCTCGTCATCTGGACGGTCGCGCAGGTCCCCGTCGTGACGTATCTCCGGTACTATGCGCTGCTTGTGCTCGGCGACATCGAGGAGTCGTTCGACCTTCTCGTCGATCGGCGGCCGTCGGTAGAGAAACCGTGAACGAATAATACGCTGCCTGTTCCAATAAGCGAACCCCTGTATCGTTCACGCGATCCCGCCCACAGACGAAGAGAATGAGCGTTTCAGATTACTCGTAGTAGCTGACGCGATCGACAACTTCCGCGAAGGCGACATTCTCGCGCACATCGTTATCTCGATAGTGACACGTTCACTCTGTTTGGTGTCGGGGACAATAACGACGAAACCGTGCTCAACACGGGTGATACCGTCGCCTTGGTCACCAATGTCTTCGATTTCGACGGTGCGTTGTTCGCCTTCCTCGACAGGGGGTGTCTGTGGCGCTTCCGCGGGCTGTGGATCGGCGTTAGTATCGTTGACCCTGTTAATAGTCGCGGGTATCGGCAGAACAGCCACACGGTACGTCTCGTCTACCTGTAGGTTGCCAAAGCGGATCTCTTGCTCCGGTACCTCAATCACATATGACCCACTACGCCCTTCGATTGTGCCCGAGAACAGACAACGAAGTTGCTCTGAAATCTCCATTAGCGTTCTGGATGGACGTATCGATAGCCTCAGCGATGTCTGGGGTCGTCGCCGATTCGTCGTCAAGCGTCGCCAATATCTCCTGTGCAGTGTCTGAAGAAACTGTCTGGAGTACGTTACTCGGCTGCTCGTCGTCAACGACGACCTTAGTCCGTTCACGCGGCCTGTGATCGACGGGGGTGTAATAGGGGAATTCAGTTGGCATAGGTACTAATTGAGCTGGGTTACCGTCCGGTGTACGTAGTTACGCGATTATCGGGTTCGAGTGACCCATCACGCCAACGAATGTACACGACCAGTAGCAGGCCGCCAAGGATAGCGAAGCAGACAAAAACGAGTCCCTCTTCTCCGACCCAACGGGATGAGCCGACGATATCAACGGCGAGAAGCTCCGGTGTCCGCTGTGAATGTCCCAGTCCGAATATCGCGCTTTGTGTGAAGTTATAGAACACGTGAAATCCGATACTGAGAGCGAGTTCTCCGGTCAGGACGTATACTCCGCTCAGTACTAATCCAGCGATCAGATAGTACCCATACTGGCTCGGATGTGTTATTTTTCCGCCGTGTAGAAACGCGAACACGATGGTACTGAGAATCACTGCGAGTCCGACAGCCATCCGCTGAGAAACAAACCCATCCGCTCCTTCAGCGAGATTCGTCAACATCGAACCACGCAGGATAAACTCTTCCCACGCGGCCGCGAAAGCGATATACCCGAACACGATCCCCATCGCAGGGACGAACGGCAGGTCGCCGGAGCCATGCATCACGCCAACGAACGTGGCCCAGCCAGTACCGAGTGATACGATGAGCGCACCACCATTAATTACGGTGGCAACGATCCCACCAACAGCGAACGAGTGCCACCACTCCCGGTCAAACGAGAGGCCGAATCCGCTCACTGGGCGTCGGTCGATAGCTCGCGCACTGAGGAGGACTGCACTAACGAGAATGACAGCGATTCCAGTCAGCTCGAGAAGCTCCCGTATGGGATGATTGAATCTGGCTCGGATCACAGTCTGGAGGATTGCGAGGAGAAGGAACGTCAGCACCGTCGGCAATAGCGCGCGGAACGGTGCACGCAGGCGGCGTTGCTTAGTGTTCCAGACCGGCCAGAGAAGTTGGAGGACTCTCTGACGTAGGGAGGTTGGTAATATACGGTCAACCGCCGATTGTAACGACATACGCGGTCCAAGAGTCCGGATATAAGTAGCAACCCAGGCACGGCTTCCGACCCAGAAGCTGTGACGGGTTTTTTACTGTTACCCGGCTCTGGCACACATATGGACGAGGACGAGGATGCTGTCTTGGCGTTACTCGACGATGAGTACGCCCGAGCGATCCTCGCTCACCTCACAATTGAACCGATGTCAGTCGATGAACTCTGTACGGCCTGTGAGATGTCTGATGCGACGGCATATCGCCGTCTCGACCGATTGCAGGACGCAGACCTCGTGACCGAACAGCAGGAACTTGACCCCGACGGCCACCACTACAAGCGGTATGTGGCCACTGTCGAGACTGTCACCGTCACGTTCGCTGATGGGGCCTACGAAGTAGCAGTCACTCGGTCGATAACCGACCCTGCCGACCGGTTCACAGATCTGTTCGAGGGGTTGTCCTGAGATGGTTCTATTACAGCTGGAAGCGACTGGGACTGACCCATTCATCGCACTCGGCGTGCTCATCCTCTCTGTGGTCTCGGTAGTGTTGTCGCTGACTATCGCGGTAGTTCTGGTTCGTGGCTACCGTAGTGGACCGGCTCACCGCGGGATGCTGTGGCTCGCCGTTGGTCTCATATTCTTGACAACAGTCCCCGAGTTGCTTCGCGTTGGATTACCGACGGCTACCAATATCGGGATCGCTAGTCGGTCGATACTTATCAGTGGCTGTGAACTGTTCGGGCTTGGGACGATCCTGTGGACTGTGTATGGAGGTGAGATACGGTGATAGCAGACAGTTTGCTGGTTATAGACCTGCTTAGTCTGGGTTTGACAGCCCGCGGCGTGACTGCTGTCGTTGGCCTGTTTGTCGCTACGCTAGCTTATCGTGGGTACCGACGGAATGGCTCTGCAAAGATGCGGGCGCTTGCCATCGGTATCGGTCTGCTAACAGCAGGCGTTTTTGTGGCGGTTATGTTTACTGATTTGACTGGCGCGGGAAACGGCGTCGTCTTACTTGTACGGGGTCTCGTGACAGTTATCGGCCTCTGTGTCGTGCTGTACGCGATTGTTGTGGCATAGCGTATGGTCGAAAAGATGGGAGGGAGCACGCCAACTCCTCTTTTTCCTACTACGACAGACTATTTTGCGAAAGATGACGGAGTAGCTCTTCAGTTACTTCCTCACGTTCGTGATGGACCCAATGTGATGCGTTGGGGAACATCCGTAGCTGTCCGTTTTCACAGTAGTCGACGCTCTTTTCAGCCATCGAGGGGAGAAGTGCTATGTCCTCTGTTCCCCAACAAATCAACGTCGGTTGAGTAACCGTGTTGCGTGATGGGCTGCCCGATCGACGGAAGCCTCGATACCAGTTTATGCGTGGATGAACTCCAGTATGCTGCCAAGCCGCACGGTAGCGTTCGATCGTTTCTTCGTCGAACGTTCCTGAATTCGATGTTACCTCAAGCGATGCAACCATATTGTCCATACCGTTCCGACGCAGCATCCATTCGGGGAGCTTCGGTACCTGATAGAACCAGACGTACCAACTCCGAGCAATCTGTTGAGGGCTGGATTTCAACGTATCTCGATATACTGTTGGATGTGGGACGTTTAAGATTCCGAGGCGATCGACGATGGAGGGCTGACGGAGTGCGACGTTCCAAGCGACGAACCCACCGAAATCGTGTCCGATAACGTGTGCCGATTCTTGACCCTCGCTGTGGATCAATTCGCAAACATCGGCCGATAGTTCTGATAACCTATAGGCATCTACCCCGTCTGGAGCTTCGCTTAGATTACAGCCCCGTTGGTCGGGAACGACGACACGGAAACCGGCTTCAACTAGGGGGCTAATTTGGTCGCGCCAGCCGTACCAGAAGTCGGGATGTCCGTGCAGTAGGATGACGAGTGGAGCATCGGGGTCGCCGGCCGTCACGATATGTAGCTGGACGTTGTTAACGCTGCGATAGGTGGATTCTACCTCGTGATCGGCTAGTAATGATGCATCAGTATTCGTGGTCGGGGATGTTTTTGTGACAGACATTTGTAGTGGCTTGAAGCGACAACTGTGTTCGGAATCTGTGCACAAATATCGAACTGGAATCGAGTGTGAGTGAGGATACGGTACGTAGATGAATATGCTGACTGCCGCACCTATAGGGCTACTTTTGAATACACGAATCGGTTTGAATCCAAATCGACTGACAGAGCTTGTGACGAATTGGTCCATTACTCCCGAAAATCCAAAGCACTTCAGCTAGAGCAGTAACTGAGTATCCTTTGGAACCAGGTCGCTAACGCAGTTGAGAGGTGCTTTACACACCCTATAACGCGTAATTCGTGAAGTATCTCTCCGAAGAAGATAGCGTTCGAAACCACGTTAATGAACCATTTCGTTGAACACACGCTCTTCGACTTTTCGAAGGTGTTCACCGACCGTTCCAGGAGTGATTCCAACAACCTCGCTAATGTCCTCAAGTGATGCCTGCCGAGGTTCGCTATAATACCCTAAGTCAACTGCCGTCTCCAGAATTTCTTCTTGTCGAGATGTAATCATTCTGCTGAACGAAGATTCATTAGCTTCGTAATCACCTGTTTCAAGGATCTCAACCATCAGATATTCCGTATCTTCAACGTACTCGTATAATGTTCTGAATATCTCATTCGTCCCCAAATATGTCACCTTGAGATGACCATCAGAGGTGAAGCGGATAGGTGTATCAATAACCAGAAGTGATTCTCGTTGTAGTTCCAACGCCCGCCGAACTGTTTCTGTCGGTTCAAATTGACTCACAGCCATCCAGGGGTCCTCTCCGGCAGTCAGGAAACTAATAACGTGAGGTGACTCTTCCATAATCTGCTTGTACTGTTCCTGGCTGCCACTTGCTTCGGCAAATAGCAGTACTGTATCATCAGCAAGAAGCTCGATATAGTGAATGGCTCTCCGCTTAATAGAAGGATCGTCCGTTAGCTCCCCACCGAGTGGATGGAACGCACCATCCCCATCTGGTTTGACTAACACCGTAAGATACCGCATACAATACGGTAGAGTATACTAGATTAAATCACCACGGATACTCGTTATTTATATTTCACCACTGGTGAGGCAGAGTGCCTATTGGATTACACCGAGAATTGATACCTGATGAGCGATGCAACAGCAACAACGCTCAACCGCCAGCCTACTCATAGACGAGGCGGATACAGCTCTCCCCGACAACGCCATCGTCGACCGTGAATCACACGAAAACGCTCCCGCAATCGTAATCCGAGCCGACCAAGTCCAGAAGATCCTTTCGACGCTTCGCTCGGAGACAGGACTTGACCACTGTTCATGTGTGACTGCCCAAGAGTACGAAGATAGTTTCGAGACGACATATCATCTCACCGGTTATGACGACCGGACACGTGAACTGTCGGTCGTTGTTCCGACACCGAAGGACGATCCGGTCAGCGAGTCGGCTGCGCCAGTCTACCGGACGGCCGAGTGGCACGAACGGGAGGCCTACGACCTCGTCGGCATTGAGTACGAGGCCCACCCAGATCTGCGGCGGATTCTCCTACCGGAGACATGGCAGGGCCATCCGCTATCGATGAACTCCAATCAGAATCAGCCTCAGATCGTGCCGCTACGCGAGCACGCCAACCCCATCAAAGACGACAGTCGGCAGGGAGACACGATGTTCATCAACATCGGACCGCATCATCCCTCGACTCACGGCGTGCTTCACTTGGAGGTGGTCTTGGATGGCGAGCAAGTGGCCGAAGTTGAACCGGATATTGGGTATATCCACCGGTGTGAGGAACAGATGTGCCAGCAAGGAACCTACCGCTATCAGATTATGCCGTACCCCGACCGGTGGGACTGGGGCGGAGCGGGGCTGCTCAACGAGTGGGCCTATGCCCGCGTCATCGAGGACCTAGCCGATATCGAGGTCCCCGAGTACGCTCAAATCATTCGGACGATGAGTGCCGAGTTGTCGCGCATCCTTTCGCACTTGCTAGCCACTGCGATGTACGCGCTGGATGTCAGTGGTGAGTTCAACGCCACCTTCATGTACGGCTTCCGGGACCGGGAAATCGTCCAAGATCTTCTTGAGGACCTGACCGGTCAGCGGATGATGTTCAACTACTTTCGGGTTGGCGGCGTCGCCTGGGACATTCCAGAACCGCGCGATGAGTTCTTCGACGATGTACGCGCCTTCACCAACGACCTGCCGCCGAAGCTAGAGGAATATCACGATTTGCTGACAAGTAACGAAGTCTTCCAAGTGCGGTGTATTGACACTGGTGAGCTACCGCCGGAGATGGCAAAGAAGTACGGAGTCACCGGACCAGTCGCTCGTGGTTCTGGCATCGACTATGATCTCCGGCGGGACGATCCATACGGCTACTATGATCACCTCCAGTGGGATGTCGTCACTGAGGACGACTGTGATAACTTCGCTCGCGTGCTCGTTCGGTTACAAGAAATCGAGGAATCCGCAGCTATCGTGGAACAGTGCGTCGACCTTCTCGAAGACTGGCCGGAGGAAGACCGGACCTGTCAGGCTAATGTGCCGCGGACGCTGAAACCGTCTGGTGAGTGCTACAGGGTCGTTGAGGGTGCCAAAGGCGAACTCGGAATTTACATTCGCGCCGACGGCACTGAGACCCCAGCACGGTTCAAGATCCGCGGGCCGTCGTTCTCGAACCTTTCGGTGCTCCCAGCAATCGCAGAGGGAGAGTACGTTGCCGATCTTGTCGCAACTCTCGGGAGTCTTGATACCATTATGGGGGAGGTGGACCGGTGACGAGGCCTACTTCGACACTGTGGGGAAGCGACTCCGACCAGCAGGTGACCTGTATCGCCTGCGGCGAGACACTCGACCGTGAGGACGCCCGGGAGTATGACAAACACGGCGATCGCTGGAGCCGCGAGGGAAAAGACTTCGAGTACCTCTGTAAGCCCTGCCACCGTGAGTGCTGTCACCAGACCCGCGATGGACTCGAAGAGACGCTCGTAACGGCCGGCGCCGGCCGAACTGACCGCAAGACGTTCCTCAAACGGTACTGTGAGCTCGCGGGCGACAATACGGAACCGAACTCAACAGAGTCGTAACAGAGGGATTCGCCAACGAGGTCGAAATAAGGCAATCGACTTCGCTACCAGTCTAATGGAACTCCACATTACGATCACCATCTTCGAGATCACACCCAACCGGAGTGCTGCATAATGATTGACTTGACTTCGAGTGCGTTGGAATGGATCGCTGTTGGAGGGATTTTGACAATTGTGGGAGTATTGATTAAGTTCCGCGGGTGGACGTTTCTCCTCGCGGGCTACGACGAGGACTCACCGGTCCCAGGCGACGTGGTGCAGGATATGGCGGGGAACTCCGTTCTCCGCGTCGGCCTCGTCGTTTTCGTGGTCGGCATACTCACGTTCGTAATGAACCCGCCGTCGTATCTCGGCATCCTAGTCGGAGCCGTGATTGTACTGGACGTGCTGCGCCTGATCTTCCGACTGAATACATGGTCGTCTCAGGGAGGCTGAAGCGATGCTGACAACCTCACTACTGTCGGATGATGATACTACTCCTCTGCCGGGGAGTTACTGTTCCCGAATTACGTTCGTCGTTCGACAACTGTGCGTTGAAGGCTCTGTTGAAATCCTATTCTTCAGACAGATTTTTTACCTGAAACAGTTGGTCGATGGATGTTGCGAATCGAACAGAAGGTATTCACTATTCGAACACACCATTTACTAACAATGCCCTCTCAATACAAACGACGCACTATGCTTGAAGTGGTGGCGTCGTCCGTCGTGGTTACGCTCGCAGGTTGTGCCAGCGATCCTGATCCCGGTGATTCGAATGAGTCCCCTAATCAAACTCAAGAGTCAATAGCGACGGACGATCTTACGTTTGATGTTACTGTTGAAGAAGAGTTCACAGATACTCACCCTGCCCGGATTCAAGTCGCATTGACAAATAGACTAGAGACGCCGATAACCCTTTCTTTGGGTATCACACCCCCCGTTCACTTCGTATTTGGGCGATAGCCAATCGGACGAAAATCAACTCGTTCTCGTTCCTGATGTCCCCGAAGACGAGAGTCCAATTGATTGGCTGGGTGAGGGGGATCCAATTCCGACCAGTCCCGAAAATGGATGCTGGAATGTAACTCAAGATCTGCAGGTGGAAGAACTCGGAATGGATACGGAACTTGATGGGGGAGATGACCAGTAGCCAGCAAATACGATGTGTACGGGTATCAAAACGAATCCTGTCCTTCGTCCGGTGAATATCAATTCAAAGAGACCGTAAGCCTTCGCCGCGGACAGCC
>NZ_WPCE01000093.1 GCF_009742825.1 Halorubrum sp. CBA1125 | reverse complement strand
GCCGACGTCGTCGACGGCGACGTACCGCTCGAACTCGACCTCGCCGGTGTCCGGGTCGACCTCGACGACGGCGGCGTGCATCCCGAACGGGAACACGAAGTTGTCCGGGTCGTAGAAGCTCGTCGCCTCCAGCCCCGGCTCCGTGTCGTCGGGCATGTCGTGAGCGAGGTACGCCTGCTCGGCGATCTCCGTGATGTGCATCGAGCGGTCCGGCGCCCCCGTGACGTGGAATTCGCCGTTGTCGAAATCGATGTCCTCCTCGCTCGCCTCGAGCTGGTGCGCCGCGATCGACTTCGCCTTCTCGACGACCTTCTGCGAGCTCTTGACGAGCGAGCTCCCGCCGACGGCGGCCGAGCGGGAGCCGTACGTCCCCATCCCCTGCGGGATCTCGTCGGTGTCGCCCTCGACGACGTCGACGTCCTCGTAGTCGATCCCGAGTTCGTTGGCGACGATCTGCGCGTACGTCGTGTCGTGACCCTGGCCGTGGCCGGACGTGCCACAGTAGGCCGTGACGGTGCCGGACGGCTGGAACCGTACCAGCGACGACTCCCACAGCCCGGCCTGCGCGCCGAGCTGGCCGGCGAGCTCGGAGGGCGCGAGCCCGCAGGCCTCGATGTACGCGGAGAAGCCGATCCCGAGGTATCGACCCTCCTCGCGGGCCGCTCGCTGGCGCTCGCGGAAGCCCTCGTAGTCGAGCAGTTCCAGCGCGCGGTCGAGCGTCTTCTCGTACTCGCCGCTGTCGTAGACGACGGCGACCTCCGTCTCGTAGGGGAAGGCGTCGTCCGGCACGAAGTTCCGTCGGCGGAACTCGGCCGGGTCCATGTCCATCTCCTTCGCGGCGAGGTGGATCAGCCGCTCGACGACGAACGACGCCTCGGGGCGGCCGGCGCCCCGGTAGGCGTCGACCGGCGGGACGTTCGTGAACGCGCCGGTCACCTCGCAGTGGATGGCCGGGATGTCGTACTGCCCCGACAGCAGCGTGCCGTAGAGGTAGGTCGGGACGGACGGCGCGAACGTCGAGAGGTAGGCGCCGAGGTTCGCCTCGGTCTCGACCGTCAGGCCGACGACGTTGCCGTCGTCGTCCATCGCGATCTCGCCGTGGGTCTCGTGCCCGCGTCCCTGCGCGTCGGTCAGGTACGTCTCCGAGCGCGTGGCGACCCACTTCACCGGCCGCTCGACCTGCTTCGCGGCCCACGCGGCCAGCGCCTCGTCGGCGTAGTGGTGGATCTTGCTCCCGAAGCCGCCGCCCACGTCCGGCGCCCGGACCTGGAGCTTGTGTTCCGGGTGGTCGATGACTCCCGACATGAGCAGGCGGTGGAGGTGCGGGTTCTGGGTGGTCATCGCGACTTCCAGCTCCTCGGTCGAGGGGTTGTAGTCCGCGACGGCGGCGCGCGGCTCCATCGCGTTCGGGATGAGCAGCTGGTTCTCCAAGTCGACGCTCGCCGTGTGGCTGGCGTTCTCGAACGCCTCGCTGGTCTTCTCGGCGTCGCCGATCTCCCACTCGAAGGCGGTGTTGCCGGGCGCGTCCTCGTGGAGGTCGGCGGCGCCGTTCAGCGCCTCCCGCGGGCTCGTGACCGCCTCCAGCCGCTCGTAGTCGACGTCGATGGCGTCGACGGCGTCGTGGGCGGCGTACCGTTCCTCGGCGATCACGACGGCGATCGCGTCGCCCTGGTAGCGAACGCGGTCACCGGCGAGGATCGGGTGATCGACCTGGTTCAGCGTGTCGAGGAGCCAGCCCGTCGGCAGGTTCCCCGGCACGTCGATGTCCTCGGCGGTGTAGACCGCCACCACGTCGTCCATCGCCTCCGCGGCGCTGGTGTCGACGCCCTCGATCGCCGCGTGGGCGTGCTGGCTCCGCTTGACCGCCATGTGGGTCATCTGCGGGAGCTGGATGTCGTCGGTGTACTCGGCGTCGCCGGTCAGAAGCGCGGGGTCCTCGCGGCGTTCGATGGCCGAACCGAGGATGTCGGCGGCGTCGACGTCGTCCGGATCGACGGATTCGACGCTCATCTCAGTCGTCCCCCCGGGCGCTGGCGCCCATCTTTTCCGCGGCGTTCTCGACCGCGTTGACGATGTTCTGGTACCCGGTACAGCGACAGAGGTTCCCCTCCAGCGCCTCGCGGATCTCCTCGTCGCTCGGGTCCGGGTTCTCCTCGAGGAGTTGCGTCGCCGTCATCATCATTCCGGGCGTGCAGTAGCCGCACTGCAGGCCGTGTTCCTCCTGGAACCCCTCCTGAATCGGGTGGAACTCGCCGCCCTCGGCGAGTCCCTCGACGGTCGTGACCTCCTGCCCGTCGGCCTGTGCGGCCAACACCGTGCAGGACTTGACGGCGTCGCCGTCGAGGTGGACCGTACAGGCCCCGCACATGGTGCTTTCACACCCGACGTTGAGGCCCGTGTATCCCAGCTGTTCCCGGAGGGCGTGCACCAGCAACTCTCGCGATTCGACTGTCAGTTCGTGGTCGGTTCCGTTTACCGTGAGCGTGATCTCGTGTTCTGCCATGATGTCCGCGATCCGTGGGGCCGTGGTCGTCGTCGACCAGGGTGGTTTGCGGTTCGGCCGTCGCGGCCGGACTGTCCGACTGATCGGCGTCCCGGATCACAGCAGATTCCGGACCCGATCGCGAAGCCCCTCCGAGTCGTCCTCCTCGGCGACCTCGGTCAGGCGGTCCTCGACGCTGCCGAAGAACCGACTGACGACGCGGTTGGCCACCGGGCTGATGACTCGCTGTCCCATCTGGGCGATCTTGCCGAAGACGTCCGCCTCGGCCTCCCACTCGATGTCGACGCCCTCGTCGGCCTCTACCAGAGTCATTCCCGACGACATCTCGAACGAAGAGTCGGTCGCGCTGCCCTCGCCGGAGGCGTTCATCGCCGGGAACTCCCGCTCGTCGATCGTGACGACCGTCCGGAAGCTCGGCTTGACGCTGCCGACGCTGATCTGCATCAGCGCCGCGTAGTGGCCGCCCTCCTCGAAGGCCCGCTCCGAGATGTCCTCGGGGTCGGCTTCGGGCAGCGTCGCCGGATCCTCGTCCGGCGCGCTCTCCCGAAGCGCCTCGAAGTCCACGTCGTTCGGGTCCTCGACCCGCGTCAGGAACTGACACCCCGGCAACGACTGTTTGATCAGGACCGGGTCCGACAGCGCCAGCCACACCTCTTCGGTCGATACGTCGTCGATCGTGAACGTCCCCTCGAACTCCACGATCAGCCGACCTCGGTTCGTCCCGTGCCGCTTATCAACATGGTGCGTGTTACCATTCTACTGTGATGGGAACCAGGTTCGCTTACATAATAAAATATGGTGACGGTAAACGTGATCGGTAATAGTTACCCTTCGTCCAGCGTTGTAACTTGTTTCGGTCCACCGTCGGCAGCGCAGACGCGCCAACGTCCGAGCGCTCGGCAGACCGTGACCACGAGGGTCGTCGCGTGACCGACCACGGCGTGACCGACCACGGACTCTCGCGTCGTACAGCAGCGGTGCGTCGGCTACTCGCCGATCGAACGCGGCTG
Source organism: Halorubrum sp. CBA1125 (assembly GCF_009742825.1). Taxonomy (GTDB): domain Archaea; phylum Halobacteriota; class Halobacteria; order Halobacteriales; family Haloferacaceae; genus Halorubrum. The sequence goes on along the minus strand of NZ_WPCE01000093.1, from coordinate 7,648 downwards.
CTCGAAGACAGCCCGACGGAGGAGGTTCCGCTGTCTTCGGTCGCCGGGCGGTCGCTCGCCGAGCCGGTCGTCGCCGAGGCCGACGTTCCGGTTCACGACGTGGCGACGATGGACGGGGTCGCGTTCGCGGCCGACGACTCGTACCCGTTGCGGGTTATCGACGACGCCGTCGCCCCCGAAGACGACCCACCGACGATCGATCCGGGCGAAGCCGTTCCGGTTGCAACCGGGGCACCGCTCCCGCCGGAAGCGACGGCGGTGCTGAAACGCGAGGACGCGGACCGCGAGGGAGAGGTACTCGACGGTCCGTCGCTCGACGCCGGAACGAACGTGTACCAACGGGGGAGCAACGTCACCGCCGGGGAGACGCTCGTCGAACGCGGCGAGGTGCTTACCCCCAAAGACGCAGCGTTGCTTCGGGACGTGGGTCGCGGAGAGGTCGTCGTCGCCGAACGGTTCTCCGTCGCCGTGCTGGCGACCGGCACCGAGATCCACGAGGGCGTACAGCCCGACCGGGACTCCGAGATGCTCGCCGGGCTCGTCGACGTGTGGGGGCACACCCCGACGCTCGTCGGGAGCGTCCCGGACTCACCGGACCACGTCCACGACCGGATCGCCGACCTTGCGGACGGCTACGACGTGGTAGTGACAACGGGCGGGACGAGCGTCGGCCGCGGCGATCACGTGGTCGATGCGCTCGACGCTCTCGGCGAGATCCTGTTCCGCGGCGTCTCGCTCCGACCCGGGCGCCCGGTGACGGCCGCCCGCCTCGACGACGGGACGGTCGTCGTCGCGCTCCCCGGCAAACCCGTCGCCGCCCTCTTCGCCGCAACGCTCGTCTGCCGCCCCCTTTTCGACGGCCCGGCCGCGTCGGAACCGCTTCCAACGCTGACGGCGTCGCTCCGGCGCGACCTCGCCGTCTCCGACGACCCCCTCGAGTACGCCGTGCCCGTGACGCTGACCGACGAGGGAGCGATGCCGCTCGGCCACGTCGACTCGGTGCTCCCGGTCTTCGAGCGGCGGTACCGGCCGGGACGGCTCGCCGCGAGCACTCGGGCCACCCGTGCTGACGCTGTTTGGATCACGGAACGCGGCGGCGAGGAGGGCGACTCGATCGCCGTCGTACCGATGGAGGTCGTCCAGTGACCGACGATCTGCCCGTCGTCGAGCCTCCCTTCGACGGCGACACCGAGCAGGAATCGCGGAAATCGTCCTCGTCCGTATCGCCGGCCGATACGTCGCCGATCGTCGGTGTCGTCCTCGCGGCCGGCACGAGCTCTCGGTTCGGCGATCGGAACAAGCTCCTCGTGACCTGGCGAGGCGAGCCGCTCGTCCGTCACGCGGTTCGCACACTCTGTGAGTCCGACGTCGACAGCGTCGTCGTCGTTACCGGCCACGAGCACGAACGCGTCACGGCCGCTGTCGCAGACCTCGACGTGACAGTCGTTCACAACGAAGGGTACGAGGCGGGACAGGCGACGACCGTCCGGCGAGGCGTGGCAGCCGCACGCGACCGGAACGGCGCAGCCGTCCTCGTCGCGCTGGGTGACATGCCGTTCGTCTCCGTGGAGAGCGTCGATCGCCTCGTGGCGGCCTATCGGGCGGGTATCGGCGACGCGCTCGCCGCCAGTTGTGAGGGCGTTCGGGGCAACCCGGTGTTGTTCGACGATCGGCACTTCGATGCCCTCGCAGACGTCGCCGGGGATACCGGGGGTCGTGAGATCCTTTTGACCGGCGATCGTTCCGTGCTCGTGGAAACCGGTGACGACGGTGTGCTCGCGGACGTCGATCGGGGGGAGGACTTGAACGAGCTACGAGAGCGGCGGTGATCTTCACAACGAGACGCGGTTGCCGAGCCATCAAGTAGGCGGTTGACCCGAAGCCACCGCTCACTTGCTAGAACGGTTCACCATTACAGGTCGATTCGCGTTTGTGAACAAGTGACGGTGCGCCGAGTCTCGGACGCGAACGCGCGGGCTACTCCACCCAGACCGTCTTCCGGTTCACGAACTCCTTGATGCCCGCCTCCGAGAGCTCGCGGCCGAACCCCGAGATTCCGACTCCGCCGAAGGGAACCCGTGGATCGGAAGCGACGACCCGGTTGACGTAGACACAGCCCGCCTCGATCTCGTGAGCGAGCCGCTCGCCTCGCTCCCGGTCGGTCGTCCAGACGCTCCCGCCGAGTCCGAACCGCGTGTCGTTGGCCCGCGCAATCGCCTCCTCCTCCTCGTCGACGCGGAAGACGGCCGCGACGGGGCCGAACAGCTCGTCTCGGGCGGCCGGGGAGTCGTCCGGGACGTCCGTCAGCACCGTGGGCGGGTAGAAGGCGCCGTCCCGATCGAGCGGTTCCCCGCCCGTCTCGACGGTCGCGCCGGCCTCGACGCTCCGTTCGACCTGTTCGTGGAGCTCGGCCATCAGGTCGGCGCTGGCCTGCGGGCCAACGTCCGTGTCCGGGTCCGTCGGGTCTCCGACCGTCAACGACGCGGCCCCCTCGACGAGCCCCGAGACGAACTCGTCGTAGACGTCGTCGTGAACGACGAACCGTTTCGCGGCGATACACGACTGTCCGGAGTTCTGGTTGCGCGCCCAGACGCCCTCCTCGATCGTCATCTCCAGGTCGGCGTCGTCGAGGACGACGAACGGGTCGCTGCCGCCGAGTTCGAGGACGGACTTCTTGATGCGCTCGCCGGACGCGGCCGCGACCGCGCTCCCCGCGGGGCCGCTACCCGTGAGCGTCGTCGCTTTCACCCGCTCGTCGTCGATGACACCTTCGACGAGATCCGAAGAAACGAGAAGCGTCTGGAAGGCGTCATCGGGGAAGCCGGCGTCCCGGAACACCTCCTCGATGGCCAGCGCACAGCCCGGGACGTTCGAAGCGTGTTTGAGGAGGCCGACGTTGCCGGCGACGAGGTTCGGTGCGGCGAACCGGAACACCTGCCAAAACGGGAAGTTCCACGGCATCACGGCGAGGACCGGCCCGAGCGGTTCGTAGGATGTCTTCACCTCTGTGCCGGCAGGGCTGGGGTGATACTCGTCCTCGAGGTAGGCGCTCGCGTACTCGGCGTAGTGTTCACACACCCACGCACACTTCTCGATCTCGCTTTCCGCCTGCGTGATCGGCTTTCCCATCTCCCGGGTGATCAACTCGGCGTACTCCGACTGTCGCTCACGGAGAATCTCCGCCGCCGAGACGAGCAACTCTTCGCGTTCACGCTGTGGCCGTTCACGCCATGAGTCGAACGCGGCCTCCGCGTGGTCCAACGCATCCTCGACATCCGCAGCCTCGTCCGTCTCGTACGTTTCAACTGTCTCGCCGGTTGCGGGATTAACCACGTTCATACGCGACGGTTTCATTCGGCTCTGTTATGTTTTTTCATAAACGACTGACCAAAGCATCAACCCACTCTCGATTTCCATTCAAACACGTGAAAACGATCCTGAGGCACGTATCAACCACAGCTACAGAACTTGTACCCCGACTACAATTTTGTAGCTGGGACTGATGCGTGTTTACGTTTCATATGGTTGGATAGTCTCCAGGATATGGTGTGATTGGATAGTCCCCAGTCAGGTGATCTCCTACTCTACTTGTGAAATGTGTCGGTGAGAATTTGCTGCGTGGTAAGATGCTGGAATTCGTCCTATATGGCACCGGTCAACAGCTAACAAAAGGCACGCATCAAAGGTATCCTTCGAGGTTGTGTGGGAGTTAGGCAAGCGCACTCACTGCAACGGATTGGAGGCCGAGACACTGGTGACTTCACCGTCTATCGGTATCTCTTTGTGCGATAGCGACCGTGCGAGTTTGACAGCCGGCCGTACGTGGTATGTTACCGAAGTACAGAGACTCTCTCGAACAGAAGTCTCGATAAGCTACTGCCGTCCGGCGGTCCGTCGGTTGGCCAAACCGGCTGCCAGACCGGCTGATACGTCGCCGACGACGCATCGGATTCTTCCAGACGAGCGGACCGCGTGTTCGAGACGGACCACCGACTCCGAGCCCGACGCCGGCGACCGTGCGATCCTCGGTCACTATTATTACCGGTCGGAACGAACGGAGTAGCAAATTCTGTATCGATATGTCCGACAAGAGAATACTGGCACACGACCTGGGAACGACCGGAAACAAGGCGACGGTGTACGACGAAGACGGGAATCTGCTCTCGAGTGACTTCGCCGAGTACGAGACGTTCTACCTGCGGGACAACTGGGCCGAACAGGACGCGACTCAGTGGTGGTCTGCCGTCCGGCAATCCACGCAGAGCCTACTCGACGACCTCGACGGGAGCGCCGAAGACATCGACGTCGTCAGCTTCAGCGGGCAGATGATGGGTTGTTTGCCGGTCGACGAGGGGGGCGATCCCCTCAGGCGCGCTATCATCTGGGCCGACCAGCGTGCCGTCGACCAAGTGGCGACGCTCGAAGAGCGGGTCGGGAGAGACACCGTCTACGAGGTGACGGGACACCCGGCGAAGGCGAACTACACTGCCGCCAAGGTGCTGTGGATACGCGACCACGAGCCGTCGGTCTTCGATGACACGTACAAGTTCCTTCAGGCGAAAGACTTCGTGATACAGCGGCTGACCGGCGAGTTCGTGACCGATTACTCCGACGCGTCGGGAACGAACCTCTACGACCTCGACGCGCGCGACTGGTCGGACGAGATTCTAACCGGGATCGAACTGTCGCGCGAGAAGCTCCCGCCCCTCCACGCGTCGACCGACGTCGTGGGCGAGGTGTCCCCGGACGCAGCCGAACGGACCGGCCTCGAAGCCGGAACGCCGGTCGTCGCCGGCGGCGGGGACGGCTCCTGTGCGACGGTCGGGGCCGGCGTCGTCCGCTCCGGTGAGGCCTACACGTATCTTGGCACGTCCGCGTGGGTCGCGACGGCGAGCGAGGAGCCGATCGACGATCCGGACCGCCGGACCTTCACCTGGGCCCACCTCGACGAGTCGAAGTACGTCCCGATGGGGACGATGCAGAGTGCGGGCGGGTCATTCCAGTGGGCGATCGAGACGATCGGCGGTGATCTGGAGCGGGCCGCGGACGTCGCCGGCGTCGACAAACACGACCTCGCGAACCTGAAGATAGCCGATAGCGACCCCGGGGCGGACCGTCTCCTCTTTCTCCCGTACCTCCTCGGTGAACGGAGCCCGCACTGGAACCCCGACGCCCGGGGCGTGTTCGTGGGACTGTCGAAGCAACACTCGCAGGCCGAACTGTTGCGCGCCGTCGTGGAAGGCGTCTGTTTCAACCTCCGGATCATCTGGGAGGCGCTCCAAGAACAGGGAATCGCCAGCGACGAGCTCCGGGCGATCGGTGGCGGCGCCAAAAGCGACGAGTGGCACCAGATCCTCGCCGACGTGCTCGACACGCCGGTGGTGCTCTCCGATCACCCACAGGAAGCGACGTCCCTCGGTGCCGCGGTCGCAGGCGGCATCGGCGTGGGTATCTTCTCGGGGTTCGACTGCGTGGACGAACTCGTCTCGCCCGAACGCCGGCGAGAACCGACCGGGAACGACCGCGAACACTACGACGAACTGTTCGAGATTTTCAAAGAGAGCTACGATCGGCTCACGCCGATCTTCGACAGACTGGCCGATACGACCCCGTAGCTTTTGGTCTAACGGACCCCACCGGCGGGTGTGAGTTCCGACGACATCGCCGCGCTGATCGACCACACCGTACTGGGTCCCGACACGACCGTCGCAGACGTCCGGGCCGGGCTCGAAGAGGCGATCGAATACGGGATGAACTTCGCCACCTACCCGTGTTACGTCCCGACAATCCGTGAGCGGTCACGGGACGTGACCGTCGTCGCTCCCGTCGGCTTCCCGCACGGACAGCATGCGTCCGAGGTGAAACGGACCGAAGCACGCACTGCCGTCGAAGAGGGAGCCGACGAGATCGACGTGGTGATCAACGTCGGAACGGTACAGACGGGCGATAGAGACGGTGCAGTCGAGGATCTCCGAGCCGTGACGGAGGCCGTGTCGGTGCCGGTGAAAGTCATCATCGAATCCCCGCTCCTCTCCGAAGACGAGATCCGCCTCGCCTGTCAGGCCGCCGTCGACGTCGACGCCGACTTCGTGAAGACGGCGACCGGGTTCGCGGGCGGGGGCGCGACGGTCCCCGACGTGAAACTGATGAGCGAGTACCTCCCGGTGAAAGCCAGCGGCGGGATCGGCTCGTGGCGGGAGGCGAAGGCGATGCTGGACGCCGGTGCCGAGCGGATCGGATCGTCCAGCGGGAAGACGATCGTCAGGCAGTACCGCGACAGCGAACGTCGCTAACAGTTCGACGTCCTGCACTCGACAGCTCGTCTGCCGATCCGGCCCCAACGCGCTGTCCGCTAGTGTGACACTGAACGGTGCGGCAGTTGGCCCGCCCGAGAGCGACGGCGTCCGGCACGATGTGCTGATAGACGGCTACGAGGGCGATGGGGAGCAGAACAAGTGGGAGTCACTGGACTGGAGTCGCCTGCGACGACAGCCGTTTTCGAAAGTCGGTCGCGGGCCGTACCCCTACCTGAATTTTAATACTGCTGGCAGCCAGAGGATCACGGAGAGATATGCGAGAGAAGAACTCCCACCAGCGGAGAACCGCTAGCGAACACGTCGACGACGCTACTGCGGGGGAGTACCCATGACCGGTGAGCTGTCCGGCCAGACGGCGATCGTGACTGGGGCGAGTTCGGGGTTCGGACGCAAAATCGCCCGATACTACGCCGACGAAGGCGCGACCGTCGTCTGTGCCGACATTCGCGAGACGCCACGCGAGGGCGGGTACGAGGACGATCCCGACCGCTCGACGCCCGAGATAATCGAACGCGAGGGCGGCGAAGCGATCTACGTCGAGTGTGACGTAACCGATCCCGACACGGTCTCCGCGCTCGTCGAGACCTGCGTTTCGGAGTTCGGCGGATTAGACGTGTTCGTCAACAACGCCGGGATCTATCCCCCGCTCGGGAAGGTTCACGAGCGCCCCGTGGAAGACCTCGACCGAGCCTACGCGGTGAACGTAAAGGGGGTCTGGAACGGATCGAAATACGCCGTTCAACAGTTCCTCGAACAGGATTCCGGAGGCACGATCATCAACGTGGTCTCGCTCGCGGGGCTGTGTGGGTGGGCGGAACAGGCGGCCTATAACGCTTCCAAGGGCGCCGCGAAACAGCTCACCGAGACGCTGGCCATCGAGTACGGTCCCGAAGGCGTCCGTGTGAACGCGATCTGTCCGGGGTTCGCCCCCACTGCACTCACCTCGGATCTGTACGACGTCGAGGAGTTCAAACAGAAGATCACCGACAACGCACCGTATGGTGATCGGTGGGTTTCCCCGGAGGACGTCGCCAACGCGGCCGTGTTCTTGGCCTCGGAGAAGGCAGCGTTCATTACGGGGGAGTGTCTGACCGTCGACGGCGGATACGGGCTCACGTACGCGCACACGAGAGACCTGTAGATCGCACAGATCGCACGCAGTCAGGGCTGTAGATCGCACAGATCGCACGCAATCAGGGGAGTTATCGCTTCAGTCTCGCGAGTACGATACTGGCCAGAGTGTTCTGAGAGGGGTTCTCACACCAGCCCGGGTTCGCTCGATACAGGTCAAGGAACGTCTGATTCGCTGTCCGGTAGGCGCGCTCCCGCGA
>NZ_WPCE01000124.1 GCF_009742825.1 Halorubrum sp. CBA1125 | reverse complement strand
GACCGCGAGCAGCGCCGCGACGGCCCCGACGGTCGCCGCCCACGCGCGCTCGGGCGACAGCCCGATCCGTTCTGTGACCCGTATACTCATGAGTCCCGTTCGGACCGTCCCCGAGTTGAGGGTTCCGGTCGCGCCGGCTCAGACCGGCGGCCCCGTGGCCTCGTACGGCGTGTCGAGGACGACCATCGTCTGCGACCGCGAGAACCCCTCCGCCTCGGCGATCCGGTCGAACATGAGCTCGCGGAGGCCGTCGGTGTCGGCGGCGACGACCCGCAGGAGGACGTCCCAGTCGCCGGTCGTGAGGTGGATCTCGCGGACGCCGTCGACCTCGCGGAGCCGGTCGATCGCGTCGTCCTCGCGCCCCTGCTCGAGGCGGAGCCCGACGAACGCGGCGACGCCGTAGCCGACCGAGCCGGGGTCGATCGCGGCGTGGTACCCCTCGATGACGCCGGCGTCTTCCATCCGTCCGACGCGGTCGTGGACGGTCGCGCTGGACATGTCGATCCGGCGCGCGACCTCGGAGAAGGGGGTGCGCGCGTCCTGCTGGAGGATCCGGAGGATCGCACGGTCCGTCTCGTCGAGTTCCATACCCTCCGTTCGTCGGCGAGCGGCTTTGTTTTTCCGGCGCTGACGGGACGCTGGAGGGGGTGACGACGGGGACTGGAGGTCTCCGAGCGTGACGGGGGCCGGACGCGTCGCTACTCGGGATCGTCAACGGCGAACGATCCCTCGCGGATCGCCGCTTCCGCGGCCGCGAGCGCGTCGTCGGCGTCGAAGTCGGCGACGATCGCGTCCAGTTCGGCCGTCCCGGCGTCGGCGAGGTCCCGGGCGTGGGCGGTCGCGTTCGGCACCGCGCGAACGAGATTGTCGATGATCGGGATGTCCGCCGTCCGGGGCGATCGGCTCCCCGGGTTGAGGTCGATCACGATCTCCGTCTTCCCCATCGCATCGAGCGCGGCCGCGCGGTCGCCGTCCTCCAGCGGGACGACGACCACGTCGGCGGCCTCGATCCCGTCGGCGTCGACCGTCCCGCGGGCGTGGTCGAGCCCGGGGATCTCGCCGTCGCCGGCCAGCCCCTTCACCTCGTCGGCGCCGTGCTCGCGCAGGTGGTCGGCGATCCGGCGGACGCGCTCGTCGGTGTGGTTGAAGAGGTTCACCTCGAGGTCGGCACCGACCGCCTCGGCCAGCTCGACCGTCTCCGCCGGCGCCAGCGCCGCGACGTTGCCGTTCACCGAGACCACGGGGTGGTCGGCCGCGAGCAGCGCGGCCGCGGCGGCGCGGGCGGCCGCGTCCGCGCTCGGGAGCGTCCGCTCGCCGAGGAGGTAGTCGAACGCCTCGCCGCGCCCCTGCGCGATGAGCCCCTGCTTCGAGGTGATCCCCTTCTCGACGCCCGCCTCGATCCGGTGGCGCGTCACGAGCGACGCGTACCGCGGATGGTCTTCGGGGATCGCCGTCTCCGTCATACCGGAACGAGGCGGCGCGCCGATTAAAGTGGACCGTTTCGGCGCGTGGGAGGCTCGAAAGATCGGGGTTTCGAGCGGCCGACTGCGGGAGAGACGACGGATTCGGATCCAGGTTCCGTCCCGGATTCCCCGGATTCCGTCCCGGATTGCCTGCCTTCACCGCCCGCCGACCAGCCGCTCCCACAGCGACCGGGAGGACGGCCGCTCCGAGAGCAACACCGGCGTGTCGAGGTGCTCGATCGCCTCGAACGCGAGTGATCCGCGAACGATTCGCGAGAGCAGCCCGCGTTCCGTCGCGCCGACGATCACGAGGCTGTACTCCTCGCCGACCCGGCCGATCGTCTCCTCGACGTCACCCGTCTCGATGCGCAGCTCCGCGTCGCCGAGGCCGTGGCCGTCGGCCCAGTCCGCGAGGAACGCCCGGCCGGCCGCCTCCTCGCCCGACTCGACGACGCACAGCAGCGACACGTCCACGCCAACGGTGTCCCGGAGCGCCCTCGCGACCTCCGCGGAGAGGTCGGACGAGGGGCCGCCGGCGGTCGGCACGAGCACGTCCGAGAGGTCCAGCGTCTGGCCGTCCAAGACGAGGAAGTCGCACGGGAGGTCGTGGGTGAGCTCGTCCAGCGAGCCCTCGACGCGCCCGCCCGCGAACCGCGCTCCGCCGTACCCCATCACGACGGTGTCCGCGTCGTTCGTGCGTGCGGCGTCGAACACCGCCTCGATCCCGCGGTGTGAGAGGATCGTCTTCGTCTCGATCGGGGCGTCGAACGCCGCCGCGTCCGCCGCGGCAGCGGTGAGGAGCTCCTCGGAGGACGCGTCGAGCCTGTCCCGCTGTTCGGCGGCCGTCTCCAGCGACGTCTGGTCCGGCACGGTGACGACGTGCGTCGCCAGCACGCGACCGCCCTCGTGCTGGGCGAGCGCGCCGGCGAGCGTGATGAGCGCGCTCTCGGTCCGCGGGTTCGACACCGCGACCAGGACCGTCGGCCCGTCGCTCATTCTGCCGACTGCTCACGCGGGAGACAGATCACGGGTGTAGCCGCGCTCGTCCGGTAGCATCGTCGATTCCGGTCATGCACGACAGTAGCGCCGTCGGCGCTTAAGAAGATGCCCCCGCGGCGTGTCCCTCGGGTCCTCCGACTCATCGGTCGCCTCACTCGTCGAGACCGGCGACGAACAGCGCCAGCACGGGGACGATCTCCAGGCGACCGATCCACATCAGCCCGATCATCAGGACCTTCGTCGTGTTCGGGAGGAACTCGTAACTCCCGAACGGTCCGAGCGGACCGAGCCCCGGTCCGATGTTGCCGATCGTCGCGAGCGAGCCGGCCAGCGCCTCCGTGCCGGAGAGGCCGTCGCCGACACGGGCCGTGTCGAGCTCGATGAACACGGCCGCGAGCGCGAAGATGACGAAGTACAGCAGCGTGAACACCATGATCCCGCGGATCACGTCCTCGTCGACGACTTCTCCCCCGAGCCGGACCGGACGGACCACGTCCGGGTTCGCCGTCGTGTACAGCTCCCGGTACAGCGCCTTCCCCACGACGAGCCACCGGATCACCTTGATCCCGCCGCCGGTCGACCCAGCCGACCCCCCGACGAACATCACGAACAGGAGGAAGAACCGCGTCTGGGCGTCCCACTGCGCGAAGTCGGCGGTCGCGAACCCCGTCGAGTTCATCAGCGAGGCGATCTGGAACGCGCCCTGCCGGAGGGCGTTCGCCGTGACGCCCTCCGTGACGCCGCCGATCGCTGTCGACGGCGCGCCGCCGGCGAACAGTCCGACCGCGAGCACGGCGGCGAACGCGGTCACCAGTCCCATGTACGTGCGGAACTCGGTGTTCTCGAACATCCGCCGAGGCTCGTCTCGAAGGAGGTACCAGAACAGCGCGAAGTTCACGCCGGCGATCACCATGAACGGGACGAAGACCCACTGGACGACGGGGGAGAACGCCGCGATGCTCTCGGCCTGCGGCGAGAAGCCGCCGGTCGGCAGCGTCGAGAGCCCGTGGGCGATCGCGTTGTACAGGTTCATATTCGGCGCGAGCGGCGTGAGCCCGAGTCCGAACAGGATCGCGATCAGCGCGGCCGTGAATCCGGCGTAGATGAGCCACAGCGCCCTGGCGGTCTCGGCGATCCGCGGGGTGAGCTTCTGGAGCCCGGGCCCCGGCGCCTCCGACTTCATCAGCTGGGCGCCGTTGACGGCCAGCTGCGGGAGGATGGCCACCATCAGCACGATGATCCCCATCCCGCCGAGCCACTGCGTGAGCTGCCGCCACAGCAACAGGGCGTGCGAGTGTCGCTCGAAGCTGATCTCGGCCGTCGCGGTCGCGCCCGTGGTCGTGAAGCCGCTCATCGACTCGAACAGCGCGTTCACCGGGTGGCCGAGCGCCGACGCGGTGCCGTACCCGGCGAGGACGTACGGGATCGCGCCGATCACCGCCGCCGTGAGCCAGGCCAGCGAGACGACCGCGAGGGCGTCCCGCGGGCTGAGGTCCGGCTCCTCGTCGAGCCGTTCGAGCCCGGCGCCGATCGCGACGCCGATCCCCATCGAGACCGCGAACGTCAGGGCGTCTTCCCCGTAGATCAGCGCCACGACGAGCGGGACGCTCATCGTCGCCGAGAGGTACTTCACGATGCTCCCGGTGTAGCTGAGCGTCGCCCTGATATCGACCGTTCGCGTCACGAGTGTCCTCCGGCGTCGCCGATGTCTGTCGTAGCTTTTCCGCGAGACAAGAAGCCGTCGATGGTCGCTCCGGTGGGTTGACGCGCCGTTTTGGGTCTCGCGCCCGTCACGAGGTCCAGAACGCTTTCGTGAACAGCACGAGCACCGGAATTATCTCGATCCGACCGACCCACATCAGGACGATCATCACGGCCCGGGTGCTCATCGGGAACGACGCGAACGTCCCATAGGGGCCCGCGTCGCCGAAGGCCGGACCGATGTTGAGGAAGGTCGTCGCCGCGGCGCCGAGCGCCTCGAACTCGGTCACCCGGAGGTCCGCCCGCTCCGCGTCGACGACGATGACCACGGTGAGCAGGAAGAAGATGACGATACTCAAGAGGAGGTACGCGTAGATGTCGCGGATCGCGCCCTCGTCGACCGGCTTCCCCGATATCCGGACCGGCCGCACCGCTTCCGGGTGGATGGCGGTGTAGAGGTTCCGCCGGAACGACTTCAGCGCGACCAGCCACCGCAACGACTTGATAGAACAGGTGGTCGACCCGACCATCCCGCCGACGAACATCCCCATGAACAGCATGTGCTTCGCGGCGGGCGCCCACTGCACGTAGTCGGTGCTGGCGTACCCCGTCGTCGTCACGATCGACGCGACGTTGAACACGGCGTGCCGGACCGTCGCCTCGGCGCCGTACCCGGCCCCGGGATCGAGGAACAGCCCGAGCGCGACGATCGACGCGAGCGTCCCCATCGCGCCGAGGTAGAAGTGGAACTCCTCGTTGCGCAGGAGCCGCATCGGCTCCCCGTTGATGAAGAAGTAGATGAGCACGAAGCTCGTCGAGCCGATCACCATGAACGGGACGACCGCCCACTGGATCACGGGGTGGAACGCCCCGACGGAGAGCGGCTCGGGCGAGAAGCCCGCGGTCGACACCGAGGTGAGCGCGTGCGCGACCGCGTTGTACAGGTCCATCCGCGGGTCGACGGCGAGTCCGAGCAGATAGTAGACGGCGACCGCGAGCCCCGTGAGCCCGAAGTAGATCCCCCAGATGAGCTGTGCCGTCCGTGATATCTTCGGCGTGAGCTTGTTGACGTCCTGCGTCTGTGACTCCGACTCCATCAGCTGTGCCCCACCGACGCCGATCTCGGAGAGCACCGCGGTCGCCAAGATGAGGATGCCGAGCCCGCCGAGCCACTGGAGCACCTGCCGCCACATCATCACGGACCGGGAGTGGAGCGAGAAGTCCTCGAGCACCGTCGCGCCCGTCGTCGTCAGTCCGCTCATCGCCTCGAACAGCGCGTTCACCGGGTGCGCGACCGTTCCGACGCCGGCGACGACGAACGGGATCGCGCCGACCGCGGCGACGAGGAACCAGATCAGCGCCACCGCGAGGAACGCCTCGCGGGGGCCGAGGTCCGTGTCCGGGTCCCGAAGCTGTCGAAACCCGGCACCGAGCGCGAGCGAGACCGCGATCGCCGCGAGGAACGGGAGCGGCGACTCGCCGTAGTAGAGCGCCAGCAGGAGCGGGAACGCCAGCGGGACGGGGAGGGCGGCGAGGACGTCGCCGGTGAGTTCCACGCTCGCTCGCCAGCCGACCCGAATCGTGATGCTCACGGGCGTGTCACGCCATCGAGGTGATGGCGCCGATCGCGTCCGATTCCACGAGGAGGATGACATGGTCGCCGGCCTGGAGCACGGTGTCCCCCCGGGGCGTGACGAGCGTGTGATTCCGGGTGATCGCGCCGATGACGAACCGCACGTCGGTGTCGGCGACGATCTCCGATATCGGTCGGCCGACGAGCCCACAGCCCTCGGTGAGCTCCAGTTCGAGGACCTCGGCCTGGTCGTTCTCCAGGACGGCGATGTTCTCGGCGACGCTCTCGTAGGTGAACCGCGTGATCTCCTCGGCGGTGACGGTGCGGGGGTTGATCGCGATGTCGATACCGATCTCCTCGAACACCGTGACGTAGTCGGGGCTGTCCACGACCGCGATCACGCGGTCGACGCCGAGCCGCTTGGCGAGCACGGAGATGAGCAGGTTCTTCTCGTCCGACCGGAGCGCGGTGACGACGATGTCGGCCTCGTCGACGTGCTCGCGCGCGAGGAACTCCGTGTCGGTCGCGTCGTGCTCCATCACGACCGTGTTCGGGAGGTTCTCCGCGAGCCAGCGCGCGCGATCGGGGTCCTGTTCTATCAGCCGCGGCTTGAAGTCGCGTTCTTCGAGGAGTCTCGCCGTCTGGTACCCGATCTCGCTGCCGCCGACGACGACGATCTCGTCGGCGTGGTCGGGGGTCGTCTGCGGCGCGACGTCGGTCGCGAACGACTGGACGCTCTCGGGACTCCCGATCACCACCGCGCGGTCGCCGACCATGATGTCGGTGTCGCCGCGGGGGATAGTCATCTCGTCGTCGCGGAACAGCCCGACGAACGTGAGCGACTCGAAGCGGTCCGCCTCCGAGACCGTCTGTCCGGCCACGGGGCTCCCCTCGGCGATCTCGAACTCGGCCATCTGGACCAAACCGCCCGCGAACGGGTCGACGTCGACCGCGGCCGGGAGGCCGATGACGCGAACGATGTTCTCCGCGGTGAGGAGGTCCGTACACACCATGAAGTCGACCCCGAACGCACCTTCGTTCCCCTCCCACGTCCGGAGGAAGTCGGTGCTTTTCACCCGGGCGATCGTGAACCCGTCGCCGAGCGTCTTCGCGGTGCCGCAGGCGACGAGGTTCGTCTGGTCGTCGTCGGTACACGCGATGACCATGTCGGCGCGACCGACCTCCGCGGCCGTCTGGATCTCCGACGTCGTTCCGTCACCGGCGATCGTGAGGACGTCGAGCTCGTACTTGAGCTGTTCCGCGCGGTCGGAATCGATGTCGACGACGACGACCTCGTGGTCCGACGCGAGGCTCGCAGCGATGCTCGTGCCGACCTCGCCGGCCCCGATGACGACCACGTGCATGGACACACCGAGTTACCCGACACTCAAGTTCGTTACTATCGGGATCGGTCGGTCGACGGGCGTCGAGCCGGTGCGGGGAGCGTCCGAGCCCGGTCAGTCGCCGCCGAACGCGCCCGGTTCCGCCCACGAGTTCCGGCCCGAGACGGTGCGCTGCGGGAAGGGGATGGAGATGTCCTCCTCGTCGAACCGCTCTTTGACCGCCTGCACGTAGTCGGCGCGGGCCTTCACGAAGTCGGCCCGCGAGGGGTCGTCGATCCAGATCCGCGACTGCAGCCCGACGTACGAGTCCGCCAGTTCCATCAGCCGCACCGACGGCGCGGGGTCGTCCATGATCGCGTCGCTGCGCTCGGCCTCCTCGACGATGATCTCCGTCGCCTTGTCGATGTCGTCCTCGTAGTCGATCCCGAAGACGAACTTCAACCGGAGCGTCCCCTTCGCCACCGGGTTCTTGATCACGTCGCCGGTGAGCACGCTGTTCGGCACCGTGAGCAGTTCGTTGTCGAAGGTCCGCACGCGGGTGACCCGAAAGGAGATGTCCTCGACGACCCCCGAGTTCCCCTGCCACTCGATCCAGTCGCCGATGCGGAACGGCTTGTCCGTGTAGATGAACACCCCGGCGACGAAGTTCTTGAGGACGTCCTGGAGCGCGAGGCCGATCGCGAGCGTGGCCGCCGCCGCGATGGTGGCGAGCGACTGCAGGAAATCGCCGTACCCCGCCGCGCCGAAGCCGGCCGTGATCCCGACGAACAGCGCGACGAACGCGAAGATCTTCCGGAGCGGCCGCCGCGCGTGGTCGTCCAGTCCCTGTCTGTCGAACACCCGCTCGGCGACCGACGAGACCACGGTCCGGTAGAGGAGGTACGCGGCGACGACCACCGCGAGGAACGTCGCGGCGTCGATCGCCGCTCCCGTGAAGGGGCCGAGGTACGGCTCCAGTGTGCCGCCGATCGCGACGACGTTCCCTCCCGAAGCCGAGACCGGAACCGCCATCAGTGGAACACCGCCGTGTTCCCGCGCGTCTCGATCAGGTCGGCGCCGGTGGCGTCGGCAAGTTCGTCGGCCAGCTCGTCGGTCGTGGTCCCGCCGCGGGCCGCTCTGAGGAACTTCACCTTCACGAGCTTGCGGTCGTCGAGCTGGTCGGCCAGCTCGTCGACGACGGCGTCGACGCCGCTCTTGCCGACCCAGACGGTGACGTCGAGGTCGTGTGCCTCCTTCCGTAAGTCCTGGTCGCTCATATCCCGTGGAGTCGTCCGCGCGCATTGAAGCTTGAGGTTCGAGGCCGAGGTTGCGGTTCGAAGGCGAGATTGTGGTCAGAAGGCGAGGTTCGAGGTCGGAGTTGTCAGTCCTGCGCCGGAAACTGCCAGTTCCGCTCCGGAAACGAGGATGTCATAGAACACCACACACGGAGCCGTGTTCCCCATATCGTGGTTGAATCATCCGTTAGAATGAGCGTGCTAGTGGTACCGATAGAGGGATAGGTTCGAGCGAACTCGGGACGTTCGGAGATGGGTCGGTGCCACCGGGGAGAACACTCACAAAGCCCCAGCCGTGAGGCACTCGCGCGGCTCGCTGTGGTCCTCG
>NZ_WPCE01000047.1 GCF_009742825.1 Halorubrum sp. CBA1125 | reverse complement strand
CGGCGTCGGCGCCGGCGTCGCCTTCGCGTGGAGCGGGTTCTTAGACGACGTGACGGCGCCGCTCGTCCGGACGCTCCGGCCGGTGCCGCCGCTGGCGCTCATCGGGTTCGCGATCGCGTGGTTCGGGATCAACGACGCGGGTGCCGCGTTCATCATCGCGATCGGGGCGTTCTGGATCAACTTTTATGCGGCCTACGGCGCCGTCGAGGGCGTCTCCGAGGACCTCCTCGACGTCGCCCGGACACTCGGGGTCCGCGAGGACCTCGACATGCTCCGGTCGGTCGTCGTCCCCGCGGCGTTACCGGGGATCACGACCGGGATCCGTACCGGGCTCGGGCGCTGTTGGATGCTCGTCGTCGCCTCGGAGATCTTCGGCGTCCCCGGGATCGGCCGGGAGATCATCCGCGCCAGCAACAACCTCCTCGTCGACGAGGTGATCGCGTACATTCTGGTGTTGAGCCTGATGTACCTGCTCGTCGACGTGGCGTTTCGCGCGGTCCAACAGAGGGCATTGAGATGGCGGGCGTGAACGACGATCCGGCGGGACAAACCGGGACCGACGACCGGCGTGGTGGGACCGGTGCGGTCACCGGGGAGTCGGGCGTCGCGGTCGACGGAGTCGGGAAGACCTACGACGACGGCGGCGACGCGGTGCGCGCGCTCGACGACGTCACCTTCGGGGTCGAATCCGGCGAGTTCGTCTGCCTCGTCGGCCCGTCCGGCTGTGGGAAGACGACGCTGTTCCGGATCATCGCCGGACTCACCGACGCCACCGACGGGGAGGTCCGGCTCGGCGGCACGCCCGTGACGGGACCGACGACCGATATGGGGGTCGTCTTCCAGGAGTACCACCTGTTCCCGTGGCTCACGGTCGAGGAGAACGTCGCCTTCGGTCTCGACCGGAGCGACGTTCCGGCAAGCGAGCGCGCGGCGCGGGTCGACGAGATGCTCGACCTCGTCGGGCTCGACGGGTTCCGCGACTCGTACCCCAAGTCGCTCTCCGGCGGCATGAAACAGCGCGTCGCCATCGCGCGGTCGCTCGCGGTCGACCCCGAGCTGCTGTTGATGGACGAGCCGTTCGGCGCCGTCGACGCACAGACCCGCGAGATGCTCCAGCGCGAACTGCTCGACGTCTGGGAGTCGACGGGCAAGACGGTCCTCTTCGTCACCCACGACGTCGCCGAGGCGGTGACGCTCGCCGACCGGATCGTGGTGATGGCCGCCGAGCCCGGCCGCGTCGCCGAGATCGTCGAGGTCGACGTGGACCGTCCACGCGAGCGCGGCGACCCCGCGTTCGGGGACCACGTCTCCCGGGTGCGCGAGCTGATCGGCGCGGACCGGTGAGCGGAGACGGCGCCGGTCGTCTCGCCCCTACGCTTCGTCCCCCTCGTCGACTGCGGCCGCCAGCTCGTCGACGTAGGTCCGCACTCTCGACAGCGTCGCGTCGGCGTCGGCGTACCCCTGGTCGTAGTCGTGCAGCGCGGACTCGGTCTCGTCGAGGAACCGCTCGACGGCGTCCTCGATCGGCTCGTCGCTCATGGACGCCCGGTTCGTCTCCCGGTGGGTTATACCTCTCGCCACCGTTAACAGGACGGGACACGATTGTGTTATCCACACAAGTCTTTTATCAACACGCGCCGTACCGACGGGCAATAGCATGCCAGATTCGCTCGCGGAACAGCTCCAGAGCGACATGGAGTGCGAGGGGCTCCTGGAGTGTTTTCACGGACTCAAATCGCTCGATCGGGAGTGTTTTTCGGTGCTCGTCGAGAGCGACGAGCCCATGACCATCGACGCGATCGCCGAGGCGGTCGACCGCGAGCGCTCGACCGCCTACCGGTCGGTCCAGCGGCTGCTCGAGACCGGATTCATCACCAAAGAGCAGATCAACTACGACCAGGGCGGCTACTACCACGTCTACTCGCCGACCGACCCCGAGAAGATCACCGACGAGATGCAGCGCATGCTCAACGACTGGTACGCGAAGATGGGCCAGCTGATCCAGGAGTTCGAAGAGAAGTACGAACGGACCGAGTCGGTCCAAGCGTCGAGATAGGTTCTTCGGATCCGCTCGCTCCGGGTCGCCGCCGGCTGCAAGCGAGCGCTTCGCTCTCGCCCTGCGCTCCGGTTCTCTCGAATCACTTAACTCCAAGGCGAGCCATCGTTTCGCCGCGCCGATCTGGTACCTATGCGACGGGTGGTCCTGCTCCTCCTCGTGGGCGCGGTCGTCGTCTTCGGTCTGTTCCCCGGACCGTTCGCGACGATGGGGAGCGAGATAGCGGTCGACGCGACGGCTGGCGACGAGGGGGCCTTCACCCTCGCGGTGGAGGACGTGAGGCCGTGTGGACAGCGTTGCGGTGCCGCCACACTCACGATCACGAATACGCGCGGGAGTCTCGCGACGAACGTCTCGGTCGAGGCGGTCGTGTACGCCGGGAGATCGACCGACGGGACACGGATCTGGACGACTACGGAACGGGCCGGCGACATCCGCTCGGGAGAGACGACCAGACTGACACAGCGTGCGACGTGGAACGACGAGACCGTCGATCACGTCAGAGCCGCCAACGGCTGGGTCACGTTCGAGATCACCGTCCGGTCCGACGAGGCGGCCGTCGTCTTCACCGGGTCCGAGCAGCTCGGCTGAACTGCCGCGGATCCGCGCCGCGTGAAACGCGGCCTCCCGTGACACGGAACCGGAGAGTCCACCCGCTCACGAAGGATTAACATCCTCGACTGTCACCGTCAGGTATGGTCCGGGTCGGCCACGAACCGCACGGGATCCCGGTATGAGCATCGAGTCCTACCTTCCGGAGTCCGTCCGCTCGCGCTACGCCCTGAAACTGCTCGGGGTCTCGTTACTCATCGTGCTCGTGATCACGGTGCTCACCACGGTAACCGTGTTCCAGGTCTCCGACCGGGTTCGGGACAACCAGCTCCACTCGGTCGAGACGAACGCCGAACTCGAAGCCCGCGCGCTCGGCCAGTGGATCGACGGCAAACAACAGGTGGTGCGGACGCTGTCGAACCACGAGGGGTTGACACCGGTCGGTGGCGGCAGTACTCAGTCCACGCTCGCGACCGAACTCGGCGCGCTCTCACCCGAGACGGAGTCGCTCTCGGTGGTCGAGCGCAGCCCCCACACCGACTCGAACGGGACGACCGAGACCGTCGTCGCCAGCACCGACACGCGGTTCGTCGGCCAGCCGCTGTCGGTGACCGATGCCAACTGGAAGCCGACGGTCGGGTTCAACTTCGACGGCACCGACGACGTCATCATCTCGTTGGTGTACACGGACGGTGACGACACCTTCGTCGCGCTGGCGTCGCCGATGCCGGACGGGGAACACGTGCTCGTCGCCGAGTACCGAACCAGCGTCCGCGCCGAACGGTTCACCAGCGCGATGTCCGACACCGATACCCTGGTCCTCGGCGGGTTCACCGCGTACGTGCTGTTCGACGAGAACGAATCCAGCGGCATCACCCCGTACGAGGGTGACCGGGCGAACTCGACGATCGGACAACGGATCCTCCGGTCCGATCCGACCACCGAGATCAACGGGTCGGTACTCACCGACACCGAAGTGAAAGGCTACTCCAGCGTCCCCGGCGACAAGGTCGACTGGGTGGTCGTCAAGGAAGTTCCGCGGTCGACGGCCCTCGCGGTGACCGACCGCGTCCAGCGTGACCTCTGGCTGGTGGTCACCGTCGTCGTGGCTGGCTTCCTGCTCATCGGGGTCGTCATCCAGCGGGGACCGATCCGGTCGATCCAACGGCTGTCGAGGCAGGCGAACGCGATTGCCGAGGGAGACCTCAGCGTCGACATCGACCGCGGTAATCGGATCGACGAGGTCGGCGAGGTTCGCGCCGCGTTCAGCAACACCAAAGCCTACATCGAGACGATCACCGAGCAGGCCGAGGCACTCTCCAACCGAGCGTTCGACGACGAGGTTCTGGACGCCGAAATTCCGGGGCGCGTCGGCGAATCGATGGCAGCGATGCGGCGCGACCTGCGGCAGTTCATCACTCGACTGGAAGTCTTCAACCGCGTCCTCCGCCACAACCTCCGAAACCAACTCGACGTGATCAACAGCCACGCCGAAGCACTCGACGACACCGAGCACCGGGAGGCGATCCTCGCGGCGACCGAGACGCTGGCTACCGTGGGGACGCGCGCCCGCCGCATCGACCACATCCTGTCCAAGGACCGCCAGCCGACGCCGGTCGACCTCGCCGACCGAATCGAGGCGGTGCTGGACGACGTCGAGACGGACGACGTCACCGTCACGACGTCGCTCCCCGACGACACGGCGGTGGTCACCGACGCCGAGACGCTCACCGCCGTGCTCCGGAGTCCGCTGGAAAACGCGGTCACTTACGCCGACTCCAGCGTCGCCGTCTCGGTAGCGTCCACCGACGCGGGGTGTACCATCGAGATCGCCGACGACGGCCCGGGAATTCCAGCAGTCGAACTGGAGTCGTTGGCAGCCGAGCGCGAAACGTCGCTACAACACAGCCGCGGACTCGGGCTCTGGGAGCTGAAGTGGGGGGTCGACAAACTCGACGGCGATCTCTCGTTCGCGACCGACGGCGGGACGACGGTGACGATCCGGCTGCCGGATCTCGACGCGGCGTGACGAGAGGGCGTCAGCGAATGGGCGTCTCGCTCGTGGACTGCCGAACAGCGACGAAGGCGTGGACCGACAGTACTGGCCCCAACCTTCCGGTGAGAGAGGACCGTCTCGTCGACGGCGACGGCTGGCACGTGTCCGAAACCGTGTTTCTGAGTCAGAACCGGCGAGTAACACTAAACCCCTCTCCGAATCGACCGTACCGTATGCAGGGGTATCGACGCGCCGGGGTCGATGCTGCGACCACCGGTCGTCGAGTCGATCGGCCGTCCTCCGTGACTGGACGGGAGGGGATCTAGGTACGTATGACGCACGAACACACCGCGGCGATCGCGTTCGACGAGTTTCGGGATCCGGTCGTCGCCTACGTCGTGGACGACGAGCCTCGTATCACGACGACGAACGACGCCTTTGAGAGGCGCTTCGATGGTATCTCGACTGACTCGCCGGTCGAACCGATCTTCGAGCGATTCAGCGTCGTCGATTCGACCGGTGACGAGGACCCGGTGACTCACCTCGTCCGTGGCGACGGCGTCGGCATCTATCTCGACGGGGGTGGTGAGACGGGACCGCTCTTCGCCCGGGTACTCCCCTCCGGAGACGACGCGGGGTACCTCCTGTTCTCCGATCTGCGTGCGTGTCCCGACGTCGCCGACCCTCCCGTCGACCAGGTGAGCAGCGTGATCAGTCACGACCTCCGAAACCCGTTGGACGTCGCCAAGGCTCACCTCCGGGCGGCACGGGAGACGGGAGACCCCGAGCACTTCGATGCGGTCTCTGACGCGCACGATCGGATGGAACAGATCATCCGCGACGTGCTCACGCTCACCCGCGGCCAGACGGCCGTGGACCCGTCGGAACGGGTCTCGATCGAGACCGCCGCAGTCGACGCGTGGCAATCCGTCGACACCGAACGAGCCACGCTCGATGTGAGGGAGACGCTCCCCACGGTCACTGCCGACCCCGATCGCGTTCGGCGGCTGTTCGAGAACGTGTTCAGGAACAGCGTGGAACACGGCTCGGGTGGCGGCGATCGCTGCTCGGGTGACGGCGATCGATCCGGCGCTGGAGGGCCTGAGACGAACCCGGAAAGCGAGGTGACGATAACCGTCGGCGCGTTAGAAGACGGGTTTTACGTCTCCGACGACGGGAGCGGCATCCCGTCCGAAGCACGGGACGAGGTGTTCGAGCCGGGATACTCGACTCGCGAGGACGGAACCGGTCTCGGTCTCGCGATCGTCGACCGAATCGTGGATGCACACGATTGGCACCTGACACTCACCACGGCCACGAACGGTGGAGCACGGTTCGAGATCCGTTTTTGACACGTTTGCGTATCGATGACGCTGCGCTCGCGTTATCGGGGGATCCCGTATCTGTCACCCGTCCAGTCGCGTGCGGGGGTGTCGTAGACGGGGTCGTCGCGGTCGAGTGCGTCCAGCCGGGCCGTGTCGTCCGCGTCCAGTTCCCAGTCGAACAGCGCGAGGTTCTCGCGGATATGTGCCGGGGAGGTCGACTTCGGTAACACCACGATCCCCTGGTCGACGGTCCATTTCAACACGATCTGGGCGGGTGAGCGGTCGTAGGTCGCCGCGAGTTCGGTAACGATCTCGTCGTCGAACAGCGCGCCTCGGGCCAGCGGCGCGGCCGCTTCGACCACCGTGTCGGACTCGCGACAGTACTCCACCAGGTCCGGCCGCTGGAAGTACGGGTGAAACTCGATCTGGTTGACCGCGATCGGCACGTCGGCGACGTGATGGGCACAGCTCAGCTGGTACGCCGAGAAGTTCGACACGCCCACGTTCCGGATCAGCCCCCGATCGTGGAGCTCCGCCATCCCCGAGAGCGTCTCCCGAAGCGAAATCGCCGGATTCGGCCAGTGAATCAGGTACAGATCCAGATAGTCGGTCCCCAACCGCTCCAACGAATCCTCACACGCCTCGATCACCGAATTGTAGTTGAGATTCTTCGGCAACACCTTCGACGTGAGAAACACCTCCTCACGGTCGTACTCGGCCAACACCTCGCCGAGCTCCGCCTCGTTCCGATACCCCTCCGCGGTGTCCAGGTGACCGTACCCCGCGTCAAGCGCCGCG
The DNA here is from genome assembly GCF_009742825.1 of Halorubrum sp. CBA1125. Taxonomy (GTDB): domain Archaea; phylum Halobacteriota; class Halobacteria; order Halobacteriales; family Haloferacaceae; genus Halorubrum. The sequence continues at coordinate 10,047 of NZ_WPCE01000047.1, read as the reverse complement.
CGAACGGCCCCATCGAACGACTCCCCCTCCAGATCCCACGTCCCGAACCCCACGAGCGGCAGCTCGGCACCGCTCGGCAACGTCCGCGTCGGCATCTCTGACATGACCCGACGGTCTGACCGAGAGAAATTAAGTGCTTTGAAGCCCCCGGTACGACCCGACCCCGACGTCCCCACTGTCCACACGAACGGAAAATTTCCCCTTCTACACGAACAGAACCCCGCCCCGTCCGCACGAGCAGAAAGACGACCCAACGGATCGCGAGACGGAACTCGGGGTGGCACACGTTGGCGGTCGCAACTGTCGAGGGAACCCCGTGAACGTCGAGGGGAACCAGTGAGTGACTACGCGACGGAAACGCCGGTGATATCGAAGCGCGCGCCGCCGTCGCTACTCGCCGCGATACTGACCTCCCACCCGTGTGCGTCGGCGACCTGCTCGACGATCGAGAGTCCGAATCCGGTTCCGTCCGCCGCGGTCGAGAACCCGGCGTCGAACACCTGACCCCAGTGCTCCTCGGGGATCCCCGGCCCCGTATCTTCCACGTAGAACCCGTCATCGAGGGTCCCGACCGTGACGGTCACGTCTGTCCCGCCGTGTTCCACGCTGTTCCGGATCAGGTTCTCCAGCAGTTGTGCGAGGCGGCTCCGATCGGCCCGAATCGTCTGATCGACGTTGGTGCGGATCGTCGCGTCCCCCGTCTCAACGCTTCGCCAGCAGCTCTCCACGAGTTCGGCGAGCGGAACGGGCTCCGGGTCGTTGACGTGACCGTCCTCGCGCGCCAACGTCAGGAGATCCTCGATCAGCGCGCTCATCCGATCGTGGGCCCGCGAGACGTCCTCGAGATGTGGGCTGTCACACTCCTCGCGGGCCAGCGCCAACCGCCCTTGAGCGACGTTCAGGGGGTTGCGTAGATCGTGAGAGACCACTCGAGTGAACTGCTCCAGCCGTTCGGTCTCCTGTTCCAGCTTCTTTCGCTCGCTGATGTCGATGTACATCGCGAGCGTTCCGGTCACGGCGTCACCCGCGTCACGGCGCGGGACCGCCCGCAGCAGTGTCTCGACCGTCTCGCCGTCGACCGCGAGCAACGTCCGATCCTCGCGAACGAACTCGCCGCTCAACGCGCGGTCGTACCCGCCCCGATCCAGCAGTGCATCCGCCGATTCGGGCGTGTAAAACGCCGCGAGGTCCCGCCCGATGACGTCCGATCGATCGTAGCCCAGCGTGTCGACGAACAGCTGATTGCAATCTTCGATGACCGGCTCGCCGTCCTCGGCGCGCGTCACGACCGCCATGACCGGCGCCTCTTCGAACAGGTGCCGATACTGATCTTCGAGCTGGGTCGTCAGCTCCTCCAGTTCCTCGGTCCGCTCTCTCAGTTCGCGTTCGCGTTCCTTTCGCTCGGTGACGTCACGCGCCACGCCGACGACCGCCTCGATCGTGCCGTCTACGGTCAGGGGCGTCAGTCGATATTCGAGGACTGCGTGGCCGTGACGGGGGAAGTCGCCTTCGAGCTCGCCTTGGAGTTCGTCACGGTTCCCCGCTAACAGGTCTCCATACGGGTCGCCGGCTGCGTGTTCTCGGATGTGGGGGATGAGCGAACTCCATTCGCCCTCGAGTTCGGATCGTGTCGTGCCGTACCAGTCGGCCAGGTACTCGTTGACCAGTTCGAACCGCCCCGCGGCGTCGTAAATACACGCGGCCTCGTGCATCGAGTTTATCATCCGCTCGTACCGTCGGAGTTCCTGATTGCGCTGGGCGAGCGTCCGTTGTGAGCGGTGGTGTTCGACGGCGTTCGTGATGCGGTTCGCCAACACGGTGTACTGGTCGGTGCCGACGCCCTTCTGGAGGTAGTCGGTCACGCCCGCCGTAATCGCGTCACTGGCCACCTCCTCGGAGCCCTTCCCGGTGTAGAGGATGAAGGAGAGATTTGGGTACTCCTCGCGCACCGTTTCGAGGAACTCGATGCCGTCCGTGCCGGGTATCTCGTAGTCCGAGACGATACAGTCGAACTCGGCGTCGGCGAGTCGGCGTACGCCGTCGCTGGCGCTGATCGCCGTCGCTACCTCGAACCGGTCGTCCTCACGCTCGAGGAACGACGCCGCCATCTCCGCGAAGTCCGGCTCGTCGTCGACGTGGAGTACGCGGATCGCGTCCGGGGTGGCGGACATGGTGGGTGCCTTCAATATGCATACGACGTCCGGTCTGATAAGTGTACAAGCGACCGCACCCGCGGTCACCACCGAGCGTCTCCGCCTCGACGGCCGTCGTGGCGTTTCGGCGGCAGTTCGTGACGTCGTCGCGAGACAATCGAAGTTCGCAATTCGATAGATTTTGGATGGTACATCGAAGAATCGGTTACCGAATTAGACAAGATTAACATGCGAGAGCGGTAACCGTTCGGTGATGGACGGCTCTACCCACAACTGGTGGCCCAATCAGTTGAGACTGGATGTCCTCGACCAGAACGGTCGCGACGCCGCGCCGATGGACGGGGACTTCGACTACGCCGAGGAGTTCGAGAAGCTCGACCTCGACGAGGTGAAATCGGACATCGAAGCGGTGATGACCACCTCACAGGAGTGGTGGCCGGCCGACTACGGTCACTACGGGCCGCTCTTCATCCGGATGGCGTGGCACAGCGCGGGAACGTACCGCACGGTCGACGGCCGCGGCGGCGCGGCCGGCGGTCGGCAGCGGCTCCCACCCATCAGTAGCTGGCCCGACAACGTCAACCTCGACAAGGCGCGCCGGCTGCTCTGGCCCGTCAAGCAGAAGTACGGCCGCAAGCTCTCGTGGGCCGACCTGATCGTCCTCGCCGGGAACGTCGCCCTCGAGTCGATGGGGTTCGAGACGTTCGGCTTCGCCGGCGGACGCGAGGACGACTTCGAGCCCGACGAGGCCGTCGACTGGGGGCCCGAGAGCGAGTGGGAGACGACGTCGCCCGAGCGCTTCGACGAGGAGGGCGACCTCAGGGAGCCGCTCGGCAACACGGTGATGGGACTCATCTACGTGAACCCGGAGGGCCCGAACGGCGAGCCGGACGTGGAGGGCTCCGCGAAGAACATCCGACAGTCGTTCAGCCGCATGGCGATGAACGACGAGGAAACCGCCGCGCTCATCGCCGGCGGGCACACCTTCGGGAAGGTCCACGGCGCCGACTCCGGCGATAACCTCGGCCCCGAACCCGAGGCGGCACCCATCGAACAGCAGGGCCTCGGTTGGGAGAACGAGTTCGGCGAGGGCAAGGGCCCCGACACCATCACCAGCGGCATCGAGGGCCCGTGGAACGCCACGCCGACCCGGTGGGACACGAGCTACCTCGACAACCTGCTGGAGCACGATTGGACCTCGGTCAAGGGCCCCGGCGGCGCGTGGCAGTGGCGGCCGGTCGGCGACGACGTCGAGGAGGCGCCCGCCCCGCACGACCCCGAGGAGACCGAGGAGCCGATGATGCTGACGACGGACGTCGCCCTGAAACACGACGACGACTACCGGGAGATCCTCGAGCGCTTCCGAGAGGATCCCGACGAGTTCCGGGAGGCCTTCGCGAGGGCGTGGTACAAGCTCATCCACCGCGACATGGGACCGCCGGAGCGGTTCCTCGGCCCGGAAGTTCCCGACGAGACGCTGATCTGGCAGGACCCCCTCCCCGACCGCGACTACGACGTGATCGGCGAGGAAGCGGTCGCCGAACTCAAAGCGGAGATCCTCGACGCGGACCTCTCCGTCTCTCAGCTGGTCAAGATCGCCTGGGCGGCGGCGTCGACGTACCGCGACAGCGACAAGCGCGGCGGCGCGAACGGCGCCCGGATCCGCCTCGAACCCCAGAAGAGCTGGGAGGTGAACGAACCGGCGGAGCTGGCGACCGTCCTGGAGACCTTCGAAGAGATTCAAGACGCGTTCAACGGGTCGCGCGACGACGACGTGCGCGTCTCGCTCGCCGACCTGATCGTGTTAGGCGGCAACGCGGCCGTCGAGCGGGCTGCCGCGGACGCCGGCTACGACGTGACGGTCCCGTTCGAACCGGGTCGCACCGACGCCACGCCGGAACAGACCGACGAGGAGTCCTTCGAGGCGCTCAAGCCGAAGGCCGACGGGTTCCGCAACTACCTCGGGGACGAGGCCGACGACCCGGCGGAGGAGCTGCTGGTCGACAGGGCCGACCTGCTGGACCTGACGCCCGACGAGATGACGGTACTGGTCGGCGGCATGCGCGCGCTGGACGCGAACTACGGAGGATCCGACCTCGGCGTCTTCACCGACCGGCCGGGAACGCTGACCAACGACTTCTTCGTGAACCTGCTCGACAACGACACGGAGTGGGAGCCGGTCTCGGAGGCCGAAGACGTCTACGAGGGTCGTGACCGCGACACCGGCGACGTCGAGTGGAAGGGGTCCCGCGTGGACCTCGTCTTCGGGTCGAACGCCCGGCTCCGCGCAATCGCGGAGGTCTACGGCGCCGACGACGGCGAAGAGAAGTTCGTGCGCGACTTCGTGGACGCCTGGCACAAGGTGATGAGCCTCGACCGCTTCGATCTCGAGTAGCCTCGGCTCCGCGATCCAGATCGGGGCCGTGTGCGTCCACGGCGGCACACCAAACGTCGAAGACCGCTCGACATTCTCGAACGGAGGGCCGATTCGCGCTGCGAGGACCGGCGGGGAGGGGAGGTATCGGCTCGGTACCCGCGTGGGGACGCGGCGGGCACGTGAGCGGTACGGTGACCGGGACAATAAGGGGCGGTCCCGTGTTTCTCCCTCAGAAACGGGTTCTGGGCGGTCTCACCGGCCCGCGACGCCGACCGTCGCGTCCAGGCCGCCGTCCTCGAGTGACACGGAGAGCGAGGTGTCGACGGCCTCGAACCGTTCTCGGTGGTGGCCGTCGTCACCGATCGTCGTCTCGGCGCGCACGAGCCCGGCGTCACGAAGGTCGTTGAGGCGGCGGTAGGCCGTCGGTCGCGAGACGTCGGCGGCCTCGGCGACGGCACGGCCGCTTCGCGGCTGCGCCGCGGTGGCTTCGTAGACGCGACGGGTGTACTCGTCTCCCAGGAGATCGAGTAGTTCGGCCGTCGTGAGGTCGTTGCTCGCGGCACGTTCGGTCGGCTGATTCGTTCGCGGTGTCGTGGGTTGTGTAGACATACTTCGGGAGACGGCTCCCGTCCTACTGGGTGTGGGGGCTAGGTATGCAGACTAGTCCATCGGGATGACGCTAGGAATACAGACGAGACGCCGAAGCGAAGCCGATCAATTATGAGGATAGGGTCACGACCTGCACGCGAGCTGGCGAGACGAATGTCTGGAACCGACGGGGCGGCGAACGTACGCGTGCTCGTCGTCGACGACGAGCGGGAAGTAGCGGACGCGTACGCGCTGCGACTCCGGGGATACTGTGAGGTCGAAACCGCGTACGGTGGTGAAGAGGCGCTCGCTGTCGTCGGCGAATCACCGATCGACATCGTCCTCTTGGACCGCCACATGCCGGGTATGTCTGGCGACGACGTCCTGGCAGAACTCGACGAGCGCGATTTCCCCGGACGTGTCGTCATGGTGACCGCGGTCGATCCCGGGCTCGACGTCGTAGAGATGCCGTTCGCCGATTACCTCTGTAAGCCGGTCGACCGCGAAGACGTACGCGCGGTCGTCGATCAGCAGCAGCAGATCCTCGCCTACGAGACGCTCGGGGAGTTCTTCAGTGCCGAAGCCAAGCGCGCGGTGCTCGAGTCGGAGCTGCGTTCCGAGACGCTCCGTGAACACGCGGAATACGCAGAGATTGCGGAACGGTCGGAGCGCCTGGAACGACGAGCGCGACGGCTGTTGACCGACGACGATATCCTCGAGCAGTTCGGCCAGATACAGCGCGAGAATCGCTAGTGGTCAGCTCGCGAACGGTCGGCGGGTCGCCCCGCGAGGCCGCGCTCAGCGCTTCTCGGACGGTCACGTGTCTCCGTCGAGATAGACGTCGAGCAGCTTCCGTTCTCCCGCGCGCAGGTGGTGAAGCAGCGTCGATCCGGTAATATCGAGGGAGGCAGCGACCTGTTCCGCCGTGCTCCCCCGGGGCGACTCGAAGTAGTCCGCGAGGTACGCGGTTCGAAGCACCGTCCGCTGCCGCTCGGTCAACCGATCGTTCAGTTCGTCTCGGAACTCACGGGCGGTCGTCACCGACCGGTCTCGTTGCTCCTTCGCGACGAACTCCATGTCGTACTCGCGGCTGACCGTATCGGCGACACGTCGTACGTCACCGTCCGGCGGAAGCTCGACGACGAGCCGACCGGCGCCACGCTCGAAACTCGCCCGTCGAACGGTTCCTCCGAGAGACGACACGGCGAGCAACGGCGTCGAACCGCACACCGCGAGCTCGACGGTACAATCCGACTCGGACCCGCGAATGGTTCTGACGGCCTCGATCCCGTCGATGTCGACGGCAACCGCTTCGACCGCCTCGACGTCGGCGTCTTCGATCGAGACGAAACAGAGCAGCGCATCGCCGCCGTGGGGCACTAATCCGTCCAGCGTCACCCGCGCGTCGAGCGAGCGACTGAGCCGTGACAGGACCGAGCCGTCACCGACGTCGAAGGTGAGCTCCGCGACGCTGTCGGAGAGCAACAGCTGCCGATTCCGCGCCGCGGTGACCGCGAATCCGGCCACCTCACCCACCGTCTCGAAGCTGGCACGCTCCCGGTCGGCGAACGCGTCGGTTCCGCCCGCGTAGACGCCGACGACGCCGTGTACGTTCGACCCGTACGCGAGGGGAATCGCGAGCCCCGACTGCACGCCGTCGGCAAACGCGGCGATCCGAACCGACTCGGCCACCTGCGGGTCGTCGGCGAGCGGTTGCACGGTCTGTAGACACCCCCTCTCGACTGCGCGCTCTTCCACCGTCCTCACGGCGTCGTCGTCGAGCGCGTCGCGGATCGCTGCGAACGTGTCGCCCGTCTCGCCCGCGACGGCGCGGACGACGAGGTCATCGCTCCCGATGTCGCGCTCGCCGACCCAGGCGAATTCGTACAGGTCGGTCTCACCGAGCGCCCGAGCGATCGTCTCGGCGATCTCCGCACGAGAGGTGGCACCGACGAGCTCCGCGAGAACGTCCGAGAGCACGGCTTCGATGACGTCCGTCCGTTTACGTTCCCGCCGGAGCCGTTCGACCGACTGAGAATATCGGCGTCGCTCCGTCACGTCTTGCAGGTAGACCACGCCCCCGTCGTCGACGGGAACCACCGAGACCGCGAGCCACCGGTCCAAATCGGGGAAGTACTCTTCGAAGGACGTGTCGGTGGCCGTCCCCTCGAATGCGCCCAGGAGGGAATCGTCGACCGACCGCGGAACCACCTCGGCGAGAGGGCTGTCGACCGCGTCGTCGGCGTCGATCAGCGACCGGGCAGCCTCGTTGATGGCGGTTACGGCTCCGTCAGTCGAGACCTCGACGATTCCGATAGGGGCGTGCTGGAACGGCTCGTCCATAGTTCGTGCCACTGCTCTCGCTCGATATTGATCGGCCCGCGTAGTAGGAGTTTTCACTGGAGTGCCGACGCCCGGGGACCGCCGTCCTGTCGCCGCGTCCGGGAGATATCCCGATCCTGGGGCGATACTCGTCCGCCCGCTGTGGCGACACGTCCCCGTCCCCCGGCGGGCTACACGCCCCAGAAGAACGCGATTCCGAGGGGCGTCACGACGGTCAAAAGCAGCTGGAGCGGCAGGCCCACCCGGACGAAGTCGGAGAACCGGTAGCCGCCGGGACCGTACACCATCAGGTTGGTCTGGTAGCCGACGGGCGTCATGAAGGCCGTCGACGCCGCGAACGTCACCGCCAGAACGAACGAGAACGGGTTCGCGCCGACGGCGGTCGCCGCGTCGATGGCCACCGGGATCATCAACACGACGCTGGCGTTGTTGCTGATGAGGTTCGTCAACAGCGCCGTGAACAGGTAGAAGGCTCCCAACAGAATCAGCGGGGACAACAGGCCGCCCAATCCGACGATGCGCTCACCGAGGAAGGCGGCAGCGCCCGACTCCTCCATCGCGATCCCGAGCGGGATCACGCCCGCCAGCAGGAATATCACGTCCCAGCTGACCGCCTCGTACGCGTCGGCCGGCCGGAGACAGCCCGTGACGATCATCGCCACGATCCCCGCCAGCGCGCCGACCATGATCGGCACGAGGTCGAAGGCCGCCAAGCCGACGACGCTCCCGACGATGCCGAGGGCGACGGGGATCTTCCGCCGGTCGAACGACTCCCAGTGGCCATCGCCCGAGACGATGAGCGACCGATCGGCACGCAGTTCGGCCAGCGTCGACTCGGTCGTTCGCACCAGGAGCGTGTCGCCGCCCCGGAGCCGCAGGTCGCGCATCCGCTGGCGGATGACGTCGTTCCCGCGCCGAACCGCGAGCACCGTCACGTCGTGCCGACGCTGGAAGTCCGTGACTCGGAACGTCCGACCCGACAGCCACGATCCGGGAAGCAAGGCGACTTCGGCGAACGCCTGCTCGCCGGCGGCCGGTTCCTCGGCGTCGTCTGCGCTCGCGTCCGCCTCGCGATCGGACTCCGGCGTGGGGGTGGTGGCGTCGAGTTCGCTCACGACTGCCCGCTTGATTCGTTCGGACTCCTCCTCGTCGAACTCGTCGATGACCTCCGGCAGGAGATCGAGGCTCTCCTCGGCGAGGACGCGCTGGAGGGTCTCCTCGTCGGTCCGGACGGCGAGGATGTCGCCGGCGCGGATGCGTGCGTCCCGAATCCCTCGGGTGATCGTCCGGCCGTTCCGAACGATCTGAAAGACGTCCAGGTCGAGTTCGTCGTCCCGGCGGATCGCACGAACGGGCGTCCCGATCAGCGGCGACTCCTCGCGAACGACGACGTCGGTCAGGTACTCGGAGACGCCGAACTCCTCGCCCAGGTCGCTCGACGGTTCGATCCGGGCCGGCGTGAGGTACCGACCCACGGTCAGCAGGTAGACCACGCCGACTGCGAGCACGACGATCCCGAGCTGGGTGAACTCGAACATGCCGAACGGTTCGGCGCCGGGACCGCCCTGTCGCGCCCAGACGTCGCTCGCGAGGAGGTTACTCGACGTGCCGATGAGCGTCAGCGTCCCGCCCATCATCGCGGCGAACGACAGCGGCATCAGGAGCGTCGACGGGGAGGTGTTCGCCTTCTTGGCGAGGTCGTGGATCGCGGGGATGAGGACGGCGACGATTGGGGTGTTGTTGACGAACCCCGCCGGCGGCCCCGAGAGCCCGACGACCGCGAGGAGCTGTTTCGTCTCGTCGTCGCCCGTGTACGCGGAGACCTTCCGGGTGAGGATCTGGATCGCGCCCGTTTGCCGGACGCCTTCGCTGAGGACGAACATCGCCAGGACGGTGACCGTCGCCGGGTTCGAGAAGCCGGAGACGCCGTCAGCCGGGGCGACGCCGGTCCACGGTTCGAGGAGGATGAGCGCGACCATCAGGGCGATGGCGGTCGTATCGATCGGGATCGGTTGGGCGACGAACAGCAGCAGCGCCGCGGCGATGACTCCGAACACGACCAGCATGTCGACGGTGAGCGCGGCGGTCAACAGCGGTCCCCCGCCGACCGTCGCGGCGTATCCCGACGAAACTGCCATTCTCGTCGGCAGGTTCGCCCCGCGAGTAATGAAACGCGGGGGTATTCACGGGGAACGCTGGCCGTCGAGAGCGTCGGGACCGCGAGCGGTGCCGCCGGCAGACCGGATGAACGATGTCGCCAGCGGACCGGCGGCCACCCGACGCCGTGGCGTGCACCGGCGGCAAGGCGATCACTCCGTGAGGTTCACCACGGTAGCGTCGGCGAACTCTGCGAGCCGGTCCGGATCGATCGCGAAGACGGTGCTCGGCGTGCCCGCGGCGCCGTACACGGTGTCGTACGTCGCGAGCGTCGGGTCGAAGACCGCGGGGAGGGAAACGTCGTGCCCCAGCGGCGGGACGCCGCCGATGCTCCACCCGACGGCCGCGCGGATCCGGTCCGGGTCGGCCATCGACGCCGCGTCCGCGCCGAAGTGCGCCGCGACCGCGTCGAGGTCGAGCCGGTTCGCG
>NZ_WPCE01000116.1 GCF_009742825.1 Halorubrum sp. CBA1125 | reverse complement strand
GAGCGAGCGCTCGACCGCGGCGTCGGTCAGGCTCTCCGCCGCCCTGGCACCGATCGTCGGCCTCCGCCAATTCACGCGGGGGACGGTCGCGTACGCTCGCGGTCTCGCGGCCGCGTTTCGCGATCCGATCGCCGCGAGCAAGCGCCCGTGGGACCCACGGAGCGCCGCCCTGGGTATCACCGGCGTGGCTGTCCTGTGGTTCACGCAGGTCTCTATCGTCGGCATCACCGGCCCCGAGGCGCGGTGGACGGGCTACCTCCTCTCGCAGGTCGGCGTCGACGTCGGCTCGTTCGAGTACTGGGGCTCCGTGCTCTTCCAGGGACGGGGCGTCCGCGTCACCGTCGACATGGTGATGATACTGTTCGTCATCGTCGGCGCCGCGCTGGCCGCTCTCTGGAGCGGAGACTTCTCGCTTCGGGTCCCGAAACGACGTCGGCTTCCCAACGCCGTGGCCGGTGGACTGCTGATGGGCGCCGGGTCACGGCTCGCGCCGGGGTGTAACATCGGGAACATCTACTCCGGTATCGCCGAGCTCTCGGTCCACTCGTTCATCGCGGCCGTCGGCATCGTCGCCGGCGTGTACGCCATGACTCACTGGCTCTACCGGGACGTGGGCTGTGCGATCTGACCGTTCCCCGACCACGGAGCGCACACGTCCGCCGACCCGCCGAGACGACCGAGGAACTACCTCACGGCTCGTCCGCCGTCGCGCGCGTGGCCGTCGACTTGAACGCGGCGACGACGTCGACACCCGGCTCGAGAGCGAGGCGGTCGAGGCTCTCGTGAGTCACCAGCGCCAGCAGCGGGACGGCGGCACCGACGTCGATCGAGACGCGGGCGATAGATTCCCCCGAGTCGACGTTCGTGACCGTCCCCGAAAAGCGGTTCCGGGCGCTCGTCGCACTCCCGCCGGGCGCGTCCGTCGGATCGTGGAGGGTGACCGTATCGCCCCGGACGCTCACTTGCACGCGCGTGCCCACCTCGAGACCCGCCGACGTGTCTCCGCGCTTCCCGCCCTCGTTCGTCTCCTGGCCGTCCTCGGCCGGCGTTTTATCGACGAGCAGCGCCCGAACCGTACCGGCGTCGGTCTCGACCAGCCCGAATTCCCCCTCGCGAGCAACCACTTCGCCGCGTAGCACCGCTTCGGACACGTTAGCGGTTCCCGAGAGCGTCGTGCGCACGCGCTCGAATCGGTTGAGGAGCGTTCGGGCGTCCGCGGTGAGGCGGCTCCCCCCACCGTCTGCGCCGCCACGCTGCCGCTCGACGAGCGGTCCGAGCTCGGTCTCCAACACCTCGATCTGGTTCAGGGCTCGTGCCCGCGAACGGCCGAGCGCCTCGGACGCGCCGAGGACCGAGCCGTGCTCGGCTATCGCGCGGAGCAACTCGGCGTCGGCCACGCCGAACGTCACGTCGCCCACGTGCAGCCGTGCCTCGACGCCGACGTCCATACGCTCCCTCCTCTGCCGGAGACAAAAATCGTTGCGTTCGTCCCGGCGATCGTCGGAAACCACGAAGCGAGAGAGGGTGACGGACGACGAGACGGACGGGACGGCGAGACGGACGACTTCAGGGGGCGGAGGGCTCAGTACACCAGTTCCCCGGAGATGAATCTCCGCGTGCGCTCGTCCGTTGGATTCTCGAAGATCGCCTCTGTGGGGCCAATTTCGGTGAACCCGTCGCCGAGCAGAACGCCAACGCGATCCGAGATGCGTTCGGCCTGGTGCATGTCGTGAGTCGCGACGACGACGCCGATATCACGGTCGCGGGCTTCGAGAACCGCCTCTTCGATGAGGCCCGTGTTCCGCGGGTCGAGATCCGACGTGGGTTCGTCGAGCAGGAGGTACTTGGGGTCGTACGCGAGCGCCCGGGCGAAGGCGACTCGCTGTGCCTCACCGCCCGAGAGCGAGCGGGCCTCCTGTTCGAGCTTTTGGCTCAGCCCCACGACGTCGAGCGCCTCGGTGGCCGAAGCAGCCGTCTCGCTTGACCCGAGGATCGACCGCAGGTGGTCTCGTATTCGCTCGCTCCACGGCTGGCGTACTCGCAGACCGTACTCGGCGTTTCGGGCGACCGTGGCGTCGAACAGGCTCGCCTCCTGAAACACCATCCCGATCTGCCGGCGGAGCGCCAGTCGTTCGCTCTCATCGGTCGACCACGCGGCCCGCCCGTCCAACTCGATCGTTCCCTCGCTGGGCTGGACGAAAAGCGAGAGGATCCGCAACAGCGTCGTCTTCCCGACCCCTGACGGGCCGATAATGCCGAGCACCTCGCCCGGCTCGACCGAGAGCGAGAGCGTCTCGAGCACGGACTCGTCGCCGTAGGTGTGAGAGACGTTCGAGACGCGGATCATCGGTTCACAGCCTCCGTATCGCCGAATCGAACGACGATGGCGTTCACGACAAGTACGAGCGCGACCAGGATCGCTCCGAGGACCATCGCGGTCTCGTACTGCCCCTGACGGGCTTCGAGCTGGATAGCGGTGGTCAGGGTTCGCGTCTTCGAGATCCCCTCCGCGCTCGTGATGTTCCCGCCCACGATGAGGACGGACCCGACCTCGCTGATGGCGCGGCCGAATCCGGCCAGGACCGCCGTCGCGATCCCGTACCGGGCTTCCTTGATGACGACCAGCGCCACGTCGAGGCGCGTCCCGCCGAGGACGCGGGCGGCGTCGCGGACGTTCTCGCTCACGCCGGTGATGGCCGCGAGGCTGATCGCCGTGATAGGCGGCGTCGCGAGCACGAACTGCGACATGATCATCGCCTCCGTGGTGAATATGAGGTCCAGCGGTCCGAGCGGTCCTTGGTTGGAGACGGTGAACAGCACGAGCAGGCCGACGACCACGCTGGGAAATCCCATCCCCGTGTTGATAATCGACTTCACCAACTGCTTGCCGGGGAAGTCGGTGAATCCCAGGACGATAGCGACTGGAACGCTGAACAGCGTACTCAGCGTCACGGCGGTGACGCTCACGTACAGCGAGACGTAGATCGTACTGGAGACGTAGCCCTCCCTGAACGGGAGGTCGACCACGGCCGGAAGCAGTGCGATCGGTTCGAGCGGCACGCTTATTGGTCGGACGAATCGCTACTCCATCCCTCCGGGACGTACTGCTGGAAGTCGGGATCCTCGGAGACGGCTTCGGGGAAGAACAGCTGCTCGCCGTTCATCTGGTAGTCCGAGATGGCGTCTTGCGCGCCCGGACTGGTGATCCACCCGATGTAGGCCATCGCGAGGTCGTAGTTGGCGTTGTCGTGCACGCCGGGGTTGACGGCCATGATACCGTACGGGTTCGCGAGGATCTCGGGGCCGTCCTCGATGGGACCCTGTACCAAGATGGTGAGGTCGATCTCAGAGCGCTGAGAGATGAACGTCCCGCGATCGGAGAGCGTGTAGGCCCCCTGCTGGTTCGCGATGTTCAGCGCCTCGCCCATGCCGGAGCCCGTCTCTTGGTACCAGTCGCCGCCCGGGTCGATTCCCGCGGCCTCCCAGAGGTTGAGTTCCTTGGTGTGAGTTCCGGAATTGTCCCCGCGCGAGACGAACGGCGCCTCCGCCTCGGCGATCGTCGTGAGGGCCTCCGTCGCCGACGCCGTGCCCTGGATCCCGGCCGGATCGCTTTCCGGCCCGACGATGACGAAGTCGTTGAACATGAGGTCACGGCGGTTGACCCCGTAGCCGTTGCGCATGAACTCGTCTTCGAGTCCGCGAGCGTGAACCATCACCACGTCAGAGTCCCCGTTGCGTGCCGATTCGAGGGCCGCCCCGGTGCCCTGGGCTACCGCGTCGACGGTCACGCCGTACATCTCCTCGAAGTCCGGATGAATCTCGTCGAGGAGCCCGGTATCGTACGTGCTGGTCGTCGTGGTGAGCGTCAGCGACTCGCCGGCCACGTCGGGTCGGTCCGCATCCGAGCCGCCGAGTTGTGAACAACCAGCCGTGCTCGCGACCGCGCCGACACCGATCGCCTTCATGAAATCCCTCCGTTGTATCGTCATGGAAACACCGATGGAACACGACACAAAATAGGTTTCGCTCCCCTCCGTGTCGAGGGATGGGTCGACACGCTAAGGACCGATCGCTGGACAAAAAAACGAAGACAGCGGGGTTACTCCGATCCAGGGATCGTCGAGATCGACACCACGGAATCCGACACGAACTCACCGACGGGCCGCGGATCCGAAGAATTCGGCGAACAGTTTCTGTTCACCGGCGCGAAGGTGCTGGACGAGTGGCTGTCGGCTCACGCCGAGTTGGTTTCCCGATACTCCGATACATACTCCACACACAGCTATACTGCCACACACTGTGTTCTACTTGGCGGCTCTGCGAGCGGGAGCTTCGCTCTCGCTTCGTCGCCAGCGCGTCCCGAGAGATCATCCCATCCGAATCACGAGGAACCCGCTGTAGTCTCAACCGCGTTCGGAATAGATATCGCGACATACAGTTTATCTTCTGGCGTGAAGACGGACTTGACCCCCAGTGGACCGGCCGTAGCCGGTCGACAGCCGGGCGGCACGTCTCTCAGTCCGTCACCCTCACAGGAGATACGATTCGAACGAGGTTCCCGACTCTGACCAGAGAAACGTTGCCATCAGCGGGAGAGTTAGGGTGTCATAAAACGCTTCAGCCCCTCGGATAACTGGTGAGTCGATCAGTGTCGTTCGAGAAACCATCGAGCTACCGTGCAGTGGCGTCGCCGGCGGCGACACCGCAGCGAGCATTGCGAGCGGGGAGCACAGAAAGCCGCGCGAGCCCCGCGAGGTGGTAGTGACACAGGACCTCGATCGCGAGCGGGACACGAAAGTCGCAGCCCGCGCAGCGAAGCGAGCAGGACCGTCTTTCGGAGATTCTCGTGGTTTGAGCTTTGGCGGTGTTCTCCGCGCTGGCGACAATGTATTACCCGGCGACCCGACCACACCCAAAGAATGGTCCGAGATGTACCCCGACGCCAACGGATTCTCTAACATACGGTGTGAAACGATCCGGGAGTCGTTCTCGGACGCTCTCGGAGATTTCTAATAGACAGCGATGACCTCGGGCGATCGATTTCTCGACCCGCGGCAGAGACGATACGCCGAACGAACGGTCTGGCGACGAACCGCCCCCATCCGGTTCCGAACACGCGCACTCCGGCGATATCGATCCGCTGGAGCTCGACGAGCACAGGCGATTCCGAAAAACGGGATTCGCCCGAGTCGTTCTGGGAGCAGAACGATATAAAGATAGATCCGAAATTTCTGACCCACTCCGAACCAACCGTTAATCCAAGGTTGTAGGAATAGTAATAAGAGATCGAGAATAATAGTACTACAATTCCCACCAAATTTGGTGTCGAGATTGTAGATAAGTGACCTTATCCCGTAATCTGGGATATCTTGAAGTGAGTGGCGCGAGAACGCCGGATCGAGATGACCGACGACCGGCGTCCAGTGAAGACGTACGTCCCCGCCGCACAGAAAGAGCGGTGGCAGGCGCACGCCGACGAGCTGGACATGTCCCAGAGCGAGTTCGTCAGGACGATGGTACAGGCCGGGAGGCGAGGGTTCACGACGCCGCCGCCGACGAGCACCGACGAAGCCCCGTCTGAGGGGTCTGACCCCCAGGGTAGCGGGCTCGAAAGTCGTGTCGAAGCGCTTCTCTCCGAGGACGCCCACTCGTGGGAGGAACTCCTCGACGCCGTGTTCGACGACGTCGAGGAGCGGCTGGAAGACGCGTTGGACTCACTCCAGGATCGGAACCGCGTTCGATACAACGGTCGGGAAGGAGGGTACGTGTTGACCGATGAGTGACGCCCGCCACGCGACAGACGTCGAGGATCCGGTCGGGTACTTCCTCGAAGACCTCACGTATCACGGCAAGACCGAGCGCACGCGCGACGCCTACGAGCGCGTGCTCCGACGGTTCGAGGCGTTTCTCGACCCCGAATCCTCGCCCGGGACGGCGACGCACCGCGATTGTATGTCGTTCGTTCACTCGTTGCGCGGCGAACTCGCAGAGAGCACGGTGGCGACGTACGCCGCCTATCTCCACCGATTTTACGGCTACATGACGGAAGTGGGGGTCTTCACGGAGAACCCGATGACGCTTGTGATGGAGGAGATGGACGAAACCATCGACAAAGATCCCGCTCGCCGGGACGTGTCGATTCCGGCTATGCGTGAGTTCGTCGCCGGGATCCGTCACCCGCTTCACCACGCGCTCGTCGTGACACTCCTGAAAACCGGGATGCGCGTCGGCGAACTGTGTAACCTCGACCTCCGGGATCTCGCGGTCGACGACGAGGAGCTGGCGACCGCGTACCCACTGGGTACGCGTCCAGTGCTGTCCGATCGGCCGAACTCGCTGTACGTGACTCCCGATGCGGCGGTCGGCGAGGAACTGAACGGCGAAGTCCGAACGGCCGCGAACAAACGCAAGCGCGGGACCGTGATCCCCGTCGACGACGAACTGCACCACGTACTGAAGCGCTGGCTCGCGGTCCGTCCGGACAGTCCGTCGCCCGCAGAACCCCTCTTCGTCGGCACGGCGGAGGGGTGGGGCGAGCGGCTCGAACCGCAGGCAGTCAGACACGTCGTCGAGCGACACGCCCGCGGAGCGGGCTGGTACCGGACGGGTGGCGGCGCCGCCGAGAACGTAACACCCCACTACTTCCGGCACTTTTTCACTACACACCTCCGCGACCGTACCGGTGACCGCGGCGTCGTCAAGTACCTGCGCGGCGACGTCGCCGACGACGTCATCGATACGTACACGCACGACTGGGGCGACCAAGTCCGCGAAACGTACGAGGCGAACGTGTACCGGCTGTTGTCGTAGCGGTCGCCGCTACGTCGGCCACGGATCGGATTTCGTCGGATTCAACGAGACAGATTTCATGTCGTGCGCCAAACTGATATAGGTTATTCCGCTATATAGAAAAGACGCTCACTCGCAGTTCGCAGTTTCGGCGTTTGGATTTCTACAAACCACCACTTGGAGTGAACTACCCTACTCGCTCACTTGTCCGGGAAGTAGTTAGCGCCTCTATTCAGCTATTCCGTTGAGAGAGGTGGGTGTCAGCTGTCGATTTCCACTCGCCTGTGAATAGTTCCCTCTCGTTCTTTGAGATGTGTGGGGTCGCGATCGTGATGAACCGCCGTGACCTCAGCGACGATGCTCTGCGCGATATGGAAGGGTGTCCCCCCACCAAGATCGAGACCGGCCGGCGTGTAAATACGCTCCAGTTCGCTCTCAGTGAACGTCCGCCCCTCGTCGTTGAACTCCGTTTGCATCTCTTCGAAGCGCTTTCGCGGCCCCATCAGCCCGATGTATTCGATCGGCGTCTCGAGCAGTTCCTTCAGGACGATCGTATCGTCGACGAAGTTGTGCGTCATCACGACCGCGTAGGTGTTTTCGTCGAACGAGAGCGTCTCTCGGACCGCCGCCGGCGACGTCGACAAGACACTGTCTGCGGCGGGGAACCGATCCTCCTCGGCAGCAGCCCCGCGAAACGACGCCACCGTCACTCGAAAATCGACCCGTTTCGCGAGGCTGGCGACCGGTGCCACGTCGTGACCACTTCCGAAGACAATGAGTTCGGGTGGAGCAGTAACGCTGTCGACGAACACCTCAACCGTCTCGTCGTCTCGTTCGGCGGTGACGCTGTCCGACTTGTCGCGACCGACGAGCAGTTCCGCCGTCGGCGATATCTCATCGAGTATCCACTCCGGCCACGCCGTGGTCTCGAAGCGTAGATCCGGTTCGTTCGAAGTCGCGGTCGAGAACCCGAGCGCCCGGTCGCCGAGGTCCAGTCGGCTGTCGTCCGAAGTGAGGACAGTCAGCACAGCGGTGTCCTCGCCGCGCTGGTAGGCGTCAACGACGGGGCGATAGCGGTCGTCCAGCGGTTCGAGGAGGATGTCGATGACACCGTTACACCCGACTCCCAGGCCCCACACGTCGTCGTCGCCGGTCAGGTCGAACTGCCTGACCCGCGGCTCGCCGTCGTCTAGCACCTGTGTCGCCAGCTTCAGCACTTCGTCTTCGAGACAGCCTGCCGTGATCGAGCCGACTCCGTCGCCGTCGTCGACGACCACCATCTTCGCACCGGGGCGTCGATAGGCGCTGCCCTCGACCGCGACGACGGTCGCCAGCACCGCGTTCCGTTCGTCGAGCCCCTCGGCGATGGCGTCCATTACTTCCGTCTCGGGGACGCTCCAGTCGCCGGCCGTCATGTCGGGTCCCCCGTGTCCTGTTCGATCCGGTCGTTCGTCGGTCGTTGAGTCATGGTTCTGTCTTCGTGTCACGTCGGGTTGCTTCCCGTCGCCGGCGCGGATCGTACTCCAAGCCGATCCGGCCGCCGGCCCCGTACTGTTCCAGTTGTCGCGCCATCTCGAGAATGTCTTCCGAGTCGATGAACGCGAAGAGGCCGTCGACAGACGGGAGCGCGGCCGCCATTCCCGCCGGCGTCGGCTCATACTCCGGATTGGCGGCGAGCGGATTTAACCACAGGACGGCCCGTGCCCGTCCTGCGAGCCAGGTCATCCCGCGCTCCAGGTCCGCCACGTCGCCCATCTCCAGCCCGTCGCTGACGACGAGCGCGACGGTTCGCCGGTCGATAGCCTCCGAGTGCTCTCGCCTGACGGTTTCGACGGCGTGACCGATCCGCGTGCCGCCGCCCCAGCTCGTCTCCGCGCGTTCCAGCGCCCCAACGGCGTCGGCGGTCGTCGGCTCGTCGAACGCCACCGTCACGTCGCGCACGTCGCTGTCGAAGAAGAAGACCCGGCTACGGCGGACTCGTGCCGTGAGCGTCCGGAGGAACCGCAGCAGGAATCCGCGATCGACGACATCGAGCACCGACCGCGAGACGTCCGCGAGGACGACCACCCGCACCGCCGTCTCGCGGCGGGACCGCTCGGGCAGCGAGACGACTGCCCCGCCGGTGGCGACGCTCTGGCGGAGGGCGCGGCGCGGGTCCGCCCGTCCGCCGTCTCCCGCGCGCTGCCAGCGACGGCCGCGGAGCGACGCGAGCGACCCGACGAGCCGATCGACCGCGGCGTCCAACGGTTCGTCATCGACTAGCGCATGCATGTCAACGGTAACCGTCTCGGGGCGTCCGGCGGGACTGTACGTCGCAGTCGTACCGTCCGTCTCGCGCCCGTCTGGCGGTCCGGGTTCGATCGCGCTCCGCACGAGCGGCAGATCGCCGTCTTCCCACTCGTCTCCGGGGTTCGTCTCGGTCTCGGCCGTCTCGGTGGCCTCGCCGGGCGGCGCGCCCTCGGGGCCGAGCGGGGCGAGCGCGCCGTCGGGGGCGTCGTCGAGCGGTTCG
>NZ_WPCE01000034.1 GCF_009742825.1 Halorubrum sp. CBA1125 | reverse complement strand
GAACTCGTCGAACCGCTCGACGATGAAGCTCTCGAAGGGAAAGGTGACGTACCCGAACGCGAAAAGCGTGCTGCGAATCGAGGAAGACGGGCGGTACACCGAGGATATAATCGAGCTTCGAGACAAGGAACTCTCCGGAGAGGATCTGCTGAGAACTGTTATTGAGGACGGTGATCGGAGCGCTGCCTTACCTGATCTCGATACAACCCATGCCACTGCGAGAGAGCAACGTCAAAAGCTTCCTGAAGAATACCGGCGCATCGAACGTCCTGAAACCTACGTACAATTAGTAACAAACTCCAGACAAAAACGAGTGAACTGTGAGCATCACTTAAAGGAGAGATCAATAGCTAATTCACTAATACACGAGCTAATAATGCCTTCATTAGGGCCAACTCAGACGAGGAGTTTTCTGTTTTGAGATGAGTATGTCCGTATGGTACGACAACTCCTCGTTCCCGTAGACGGTTCGCAAAAGTCTCTGGAGGGACTGGAATACGCGGTAACGACATATTCTGACGACGAGATTACGGTTTTATCTGTTATGACGCCACATGACGCGCGGAACGATGGTGACCAACCCTTCTCTCAGACCGACTTCGAGAACTGGTACGACAAGGCACAGGAGGAAACCGACGACATACTGGCCGAAGCACGAGAACTGGCCTCGGATCACGGCGCGGAGATAACTACGGAAGTCGACGTAGGTGAACCATGGCGGGCTATCATTGAGTACGCCGAAGAAAATGACATCGATCACATCATTATGGGAAGTCACGGTCGAGATGACGACTCACCGCTTCCCCTGGGAAGTGTTGCCGAGACGGTCATGCGGCGTTCGCCTGTCCTCGTCTCCATCGTTCGATAGAGGATATTCGATCTTCTATTCGCCTGATTTGGGTTCACGAACCCACATCACAGGGATCGGTGACGTCCGAACAATTTTTGCGCTGATGTCGCCCATCATGTAGCGACTGAACTCTGTCTCTCCGTGCGTGCCCAGGATTGCGATGTCGATCTCGTTTTCTTGAATATAGGTGCGAATTTTCTTGGCCGGAGAACCGTACTCGATCTCACTTTCAATTGCGTTGAGTGACTCCGCCTCTGCCTTCTCAGTCGCCTCTGCCATGATCGAATTCGCTTTTTTGGTCAGTTCCCCCTCCTTCAGGACAGAACGAGAATCGGGGCCGAGGCTCCCCGCTTCGACGACGTGAAGCAAGTGGAGCGTTGCGCCGGTCGCTTTCGCTACGCCGATCCCTTCCTTCAGTGCGAGTTCCGCACCGCGACTTCCATCTGTCGGGACGAGGATATTCTGGCACGGGTAGGTGATCGGTCGATCGCGATCAGGATTGACTGTAATGACGGGCACTTCAGCGGTGTTGATAACGCGTTCGGTGACGCTTCCGATGAGGAACCGCTCCAGCCCGGAACGTCCATGGGTCGGCATCACGACCAGATCGATATCGAACTGCTAACTGTACTCGACAATAGATATAGACGGAGTTCCCTGACGGATCTCGGAAATAACAGCGACACCTCGGTCTGTCGCACGCTGTGCCGCCTCATTCACGATCTGTTCACCTTCACGCTCTAGGACGTCGATAAGCTCTCCCTGTATCCGGGTGAGGCTGTACTGACTGGTATCTGCGACATTGAGGATATGGATCGTGGCCTCGTGTTCGGACACGATCTGAAGCGCGTAGTCGAGGACCGATTCTGCCGGCTCGCTCTCGTCCGTTGGGTACAAGACCTGGTTGTACATGGCGTCAAAACTCGGGGACAGCGGAACTCACTTCCCCGTGGTAGTAATATCCAACATTCCCTCCTCTGATTGACGCCCTCATCGAGAGAGCTATTTTGTAGTTCCGAAGTGAACCGTAGAGTATGCTCTCTCACATTTTAGTGCCAGTCGATGGCTCGGCGGACTCACGACTTGCGCTCACCCACACTACCGCGCAGTTCCCCGAAGCGCACATCGTCCTTCGACCGGACGATCGTCACCGGAACCGGGACACGACGTACAACCGTTTCTGCGACGCTCCCCAACAAAAGCCGAGCAGTCCCGTCGCGCCCGCGAGAACCAATAACGACATCGATCCCGTGGGTTTCGACAAACCGCGGAACCACGTGAACTGGCCGCCCGTAGATGAGTTCCGTCGAGAACGTCCCAGCGTACCCGTCTCCTCGTTCCACCATCTCGTCTAACAGCTGCTGTCTTTCTTCGAAGACCTGTTTTGTTCGCCGTCCTTGGTGTCCCGCAGCCTTCGAATGGTCGGCAAACGGTTCGATTACGTGAAGAACAGTCTCCCGAACACGTGCTCGTTCCCTTCGATCGATCCTTCTGTTCACGCAATGCGCTTGAGTACGCCTTCGAGCAGTTCCCGGATGCAACGGTGACCGCGCTATTCGTGAAGTCTCCGTTATTCGAAGCGTACGAGACCATCGAATCAGAAGATGATCTCGACGACATAATTGCTGAAGACGAGGCGGTTGATGACGAGACTGATAACGTCTTTGGGATGGCACGGCGAATCGCTGATCAGAACGAACGGACTGTCGAAACCGCAACTGCGGAGGGTGATCCGTCGCGTGGGATTCTCGGCTGGCTTGACGAGAACGATGTCGATCATGTGGTGATCGGGTGTCACGGACGAGATGGCGTTGCCCGATGGGTACTCGGGAGCGTCGCAGAGACCGTCGTTCGCCGTGCACCCGTCCCCGTCACTGCGATAAAATAAGTGGTTCAGCTTCTGCTATCGCGTTGGGTATTACTGAGCTATAACAAACCGGAATCTGAAGAGAACAGTAACTACTAACAACTATCAATACCCCCGGGAGTGAGTGTCCACTCGTGGTTGACGATCCGCACAGCCAGTCAGTGGATTCAGTCCTGTCGGCTCATGAGACTACCGCTGATGGATTGGCTCATGAGGAGGCCCAGCAGCGGCTCGCGGAGCACGGCGAGAACGAAGTCGTCCAGGTGAGCGAGCGCACTCGACTATCTATCCTCGTCGCGCAGTTCGACAGCGTCCTCATTTGGGTGCTGGTGGCTGCGGCTTTCCTCTCGGTCTGGGCCGGCCACACCATCGATGCTTTCCTCATCATCGTCATCGTCATCGCCAACGGGATCTTCGGCTTCGTCCAAGACTACCGTGCCGAACAGAGTCTTGAGGCGCTCCGGGAATTGACTACGCCGACGGCGACCGTCCGGCGAGATGGGACGACGACAGAGATCGACACGACTGAACTCGTCCCCGGTGACGTTGTTGAACTGGAAAGCGGGGACGTCGTCCCTGCGGACGGGAGACTTCTCGAAGAGACCGATCTTGAGGTGGATGAGGCCGCTCTCACGGGCGAGAGTGTACCTGTTTCGAAGTCCTTGGAGTCGGTCGATCCCGATGCACCGCTCGCGGAGCACACCAGTATGGTGTACAAGGGAACGAACGTCACTCGTGGGAGGGGCGCTGCAGTCGTATCAGGGACCGGAATGGACACTGAGGTCGGCGGGATCGCCCGGGAACTGACCGCTACCGAGGAGACGCGAACACCCCTCCAACAGGAACTGGACCAGCTCGGCCGTCGGCTCGGCCTCGGCGTGTTCGTGCTGGCTGCGCTTGTCGTTCCACTGTTGTTGCTTCGCGATACGCCAATAATTCAGGCCGGTCTTACCGCGGTGTCGCTTGCGGTGGCCGCCGTTCCGGAGGGTCTACCGGCTGTCGTGACGCTGACGCTCGCTCTCGGGGTGCGAACGATGGCGGAGGAAAACGCTCTCGTCCGACGACTACCGGCCGTCGAGGCGCTGGGCGCTGTCGACGTCATCTGTACAGACAAGACGGGGACGCTCACCGAAGGCCGGATGACCGTCAGCAACGTGTGGGTGAACGACACCGTCGTCACTCTCGACGAGACCGAGGATGAGCTACGAGGTGGTGGGATGGAACTGCTGTTACAGGCTGGCGCGCTCTGCAACGATGCAACCCGAGACGAGGGCGATCCTACCGAACAGGCGTTAGTCAAGGCGGCTGAAGATCACGGATTCGACGTCGAGGCGTTACGCGAACAACAACCCCGTACCGACGAGATTCCGTTCTCCTCCGAGACAAAATGGATGGGGACAGTTCACGACGACGTGGGATACGTGAAAGGGGCGCCGGATGTCGTCCTCTCGAAATCCTCGCGTGTGCTGACGGCGGACGGAACAGTTGATCTCACGCCGGACGCAACCGAGCGAATCCGCGAGCAGGTCCGGACATTCGCCGACGACGCGCTTCGCGTTCTAGCTATCGCATACGCTGAAGATTCGGCCGATATCGAGAGCGACCTCGTGTTCGTCGGACTAGTCGGTATGATCGATCCGCCACGGGAGGAAGTCGCTGACGCTCTCGCGTCGACCAAACGTTCTGGTATTGACGTGAAGATGGTGACCGGTGACAACGTTCGAACTGCCGCCGCTATCGCATCGTCGCTCGGGATGGGCCGGGAGGTGATAGAGGGCCGTGAGATCGAAGCGATGGATGACGACACGCTCCGTGGGCGCGTCGAGACGGTCGACGTGTTCGCCCGCATGTCTCCCGAACACAAGGTACGTATTTTGCGGGCGCTCCAGGCGAACGGGCATGTTGTCGCGATGACCGGTGACGGTGTCAACGACGCCCCGGCGTTGAAGAACGCCGACATCGGCGTCGCGATGGGAGTGCGCGGCACTGACGTGGCCAAACACGCGAGCGACGTGGTTCTGCTGGACGACAACTACACGACTATCGAGCGCGCGGTCGAGCGGGGGCGGGCCATCTTCGACAACGTCTGGAAGTTCGTCGCCTATCTGCTCAGTGCGAACATCGCCGAGGTCGCAATCGTGTTTCTCGCGTCGCTATTCGGCTACCTCGTATTACCAGCCGTCCAGTTGTTATGGATCAATCTGCTCACCGACGGATTACCGGCGTTGGCACTGGGTGCGGATCCGCAGAGCGGCGACGTGATGGAACGACCGCCGCGTGACCCAGACCAGGGTATCGTCGACCGCCGAATGCTCGGGCTCGTCGGGGGAGCCGGTACAGTATCGACGGTGGTTATGCTCGGATTGATGTTCTACACTCTCGGTGGAGCGGCCGCCATCACGCCGTACGCGATGACGATGGTATTCACGGGATTTGTCGCCCTTGAGTTCGAGAAGCTGTACGTCATCCGCTGGCTCCGAGAAACGCCGACGTTCTCGAACCCGTGGCTCGCACTCGCGGTCGGCGTTTCGTTGCTGCTTCAGCTGGCTATCCTGTATACTCCGCTCAATCAGTACTTTGGAACGGTACCGCTGGGACTCGCCGACTGGATACTTATTGGAACTGTACTTGCCGTTGCGCTTCCCGGGTACTTCGTCGTCGTCACCGTGATTAGAGAATATCTTCCTCTTGCCTCGACAAGCGGTGAATCACCTGATTAGAACCTCATCGAATTCCCGAGTCCAATCAAGAGAGCCATCAAAACAGAGCCCCCGAAGACTATCCAACCACTTCCAACCAACACAGCTCCAGTCACACCTGGGGACTGTTCCATGAGAGGGACGAATATACGTAGGTCAGCACCGATTACCAGGAGTGCTCCCACGACATCGAAACCGAGGTCAACGACGGTGTCTCGCCAGCCGTAATGGATCAGCACCGGCTCGATGTCAAACCGCTCGCCGACTTCGCGTGCAACCAGCTCGATCAGTTCCCAGAAGACCCCGATTGCGAAGGTAAACACGACAGCCACGGTCATGACTATTCCAGATGCGTCACCGATTCCAGCAATATCCGGAAGTGTGACGATAACGCCAGCATAGAGCAGTGCTGCGACGAGTGCAGCGGAAACGGTGTGGGTGAGGTGATCCCACCACCATGTTGATTCGTATAGGCCTAGCATGCCGAGCGAGTGGAGGAACCCAGCGGCTGCAAGCCAGAGTGGGAGTACTGGACCAAATACGACACTTCGAGTGAGAAGCACCGGGAGAACGATTTCGACGAAGACCGGAAGCAGAGCCAGAACAAACGCTCCCACTGCGTTAATGGCTGCGGCGATGTTCCGGCGTCGAACTGCAACGATACAGAGAGTGAGAATGGCACTCTGGAGCAAGAAGACAGCAAGCGCTGTGACAGTAGCCATCAGTGCTTCACATTTGAGCTTGATCTGGAGTAGTCAAGATCCTTTGGTAGTTGAGTAATGTTGCACAGAATGTCTTCCATCGGTCACCCATACCTGTAGTAGTCGTTCGGTAGATGGATTCGTTGCTGACTACCTGACCTATGTCTCTTTTCCACCTTATCCTCGCTTACCCAGTTACTCAAATGACACGAATACTGCGTTTTTTTTCGACGACGACCGGCTGGGGTGGCCAGCTGTACTCAGTATCATTTTTTGAACGGCCTGTGACCCTCAACCAGTTCGATAGTTGATCTCGGTTATTGTTCCGCGCCAGTATGGGACCTCACCGTCAGCTGTCTTCCAAGTCACCTCGGCCCAAGTTGGAATCTGCATCCCATCGCGCTTTTCGTACGCCCGGTAGTGTCCTGTCTAGGGAGCGGAAGCGTCGATATCCTGGCGGTATCGGTCCGCTGTGAGTTGAGTAAGATAACCCTCCTCGTCGAAGTGGAACACCGCCGTCGCGGTCACGTCACCATCATTGAGAGTCGCGCGGGCAGAACGCTCATCGATACTCTCCCAAGTGAGGCCAGCCGCTGACAGCAGAGCCGTCGGGAACCACGGGGTCTCCGAGAGGTACCGCTGGAGTTCCGCTTCGTTCATTCGCGGGTTCGGGCCCGCACTCGCGCCCGGAGATGCGGCCAAAGTGATTGGCCCGAAGTAGACCCGTGTCTGCCACGTATACGTCGAAGACCCGCGCAGAGGTAAACGGAAGAAGGGTGATCTTGGCGTCCCACACGTTCCCAGGTGGTGAGATGCTGTAGACCTGACTCGCAGTGAACGGGCGCCAGGGAGCATCTGCGTCACCAAGGCGGAAGTCACCTTCCTGAGCGAGTCTGACCATCTTGACGTGGGGTTGGCCCGGTCGGTGGACTGTCTCGAAGTACCGCCGACCGGGTGCCGGCAGGTCGGCTATGTCGTCAGGATCGTATGGCTCGGATGCAACCGGCTTCCCCTCGGTTTGTACCTGAGACGTATCGGCACTGATTCGAGCCGACACACGACGACGGCGAACCGCGAAAGCAATGGCGGCGGCCATGCTGGCACCGGCTGACAGAGAGCCACAGATGTCGAGTCCGCAACGCCCTTCTCATAGCGTGAGGTTGTCGGTCGGGGCCTAAGCGCACCCGTGTATCACGAGGCGTCTTCGTCTTTCGAGGCTTTACGCGTCAAAATGACCGAACTAGCAGCTGCCCGCCCAACGCCTTCGGCGACCGACCCAACGAGCTTTCGCTTGAGGAATGGGTCGCGTGTCGCGCCGAGGATAGTGAGATCATGATTCGCTGTTTCATCTGTGATCGCACCCGCAACATGGTCACTCCGGAGTGTTGTTGACTCGGCGGTGACATCCATGTCGCTGAGAGAAGAATTATAATTCTGGAGAAATGCTGAGGCACCCTCTTGCGTCGAGTCATCTGCATCGGGGTGGGTAACGTGAAGAAGATGGACGGGTGCGTCGTGCTGTGCTGCGATTGTACCGGCGAGTTCGACGGCCAGTTCACAGTGTGGGCCATCTGCGACTGGAACTAAGATGGAGTCAATATCTCCCGATGGTGTGCGGATACGTTTGACGAAGACGTCACATGGTGCTTCACCGAGAATTCGGTCGAGGAAGCTCCCCAGTATGATGTCGCGCCGTCGAGGACGTCCGCGCCATCCTACGAGCAGGGCGTCAGCCTCGTGTACATCGACTGCCCCAACGATTCCCGTTGCAGTGTCTCGCGTATACCGCATCCGTGATTCGACTGGGACATCAGCATCTGCGGCTTGTTTGACCACATCATCGAGGAGTTGTACCTCTTCACCATCGTCGTCGATAAGACTATCACCCGAAGAGAGGGGGATCTGGGGCGGAACCTCGACGACGTGTAACACGACGATATGCATCGACTGACCACGTGCGATATCGATAGCGGTGTCAAGTAATCGTTCTGCGGTTTCTGGGTTCCCTACGGGCACCAGGAGCGTCTCATTCTGTTGGGTGGTGTCCATCGTTAGTCTCTAGCATGGACGACGCATTAATCCCCCCATCTCTGGTCTGGTTGTGCGTCAATCTACCAGTGGAGGGTCTTCGTTCTGTCCTCCACGTAACGATGACAGTTCTGGACACGGAAAATGACCTGTCCGTGGACTGTGTAGAGGTGGGAGAGAACCACAGGATTATCCCCTCCGATCACCTAATAAAAAGGATGGCAGATAAGAAAAAACGACCGAGAACAGCAAGCCTCTAGCGAAAAACAACGCCAGCGAGAGCGAGAGATTACCGAAGCGCGTGTCCGTGCCGAAGAAGTTGAACCACCTAATGATACAGAAGATGTGACCGATGAGACTCGACCCGAAGATAGCGGCGGCCCTGACTCGTCTCGCCGGTGCCACCGTCGCGGTTGCGACAAGCCAGCGACGTTTGAAGTTCTCGAACGGTATCAGGAAGAGACAGGTCACGGCGCAGTCGAATCAGCGGCCGTCTTATGTCAAGAGCACACTGACGAGGAGAGCCCGACGAACCTGGATCTCGCCTACAAAGACTACGTGTTTCGGGTCACGCCGCTCCCGTCAATGAGTGAGACTGACACAGCATAACCAACCAGAAGTGGCGGAGCGTCTGTATCCAAGGCTATCAGTATTCCTCATAGCGGAGATCGGTCAAATCCTGTATCGCGTTCTAATCGGCGGCACGAACCCACCTGCACCCAAGTTACACAATGATTCAAGCCCGAAGTAGTTCCGTGACAGGAAATCAGAGGATCTCACTGAGTAATGGTGCAAGATAGGAGCGAGAGTCTGTCACCGTGGTCACGGTCGGTGAGAGACGTTCTTGAACAACGCGGGGTATCCAAAGGCGAGGGACTGACGGAAGAGGAAGTCGAGCGTAGACGAGAACGGTTCGGTCCCAACGAGCTGCACGAAGTCGAACAGCGACGTTGGCTAGCGGTTCTGATAAGCCAATTTACGAGTGTCATCGTCCTTCTGCTCGCAGTCGCGGCCGTGGCGGCGTTCGTGATGGGGGACGTTATCGAAGGAACCGCGGTTCTCGCTGTTCTGGCGATAAATGGCGCTATCGGCTTTGTCACCGAGATGCGAGCCATCCGTTCGATGGAAAGCCTGCAAGAGATGACGCAAATCGAAACCAGGGTCCGTCGAGCCGGTGCCGATCAGGAGATCCCGGCGGAAGATCTAGTTCCGGGTGATATCGTCATTCTCGATGCTGGTGACATCGTCCCGGCCGACCTACGGGTGGTAGATCCGTCTAGACTCCAAGTTGATGAGTCGGCTCTCACTGGCGAATCAGTCCCCGTCGGCAAGACGAGCGACCCCCTCGATGAGAACGCGCCCCTTGCCGAACGGAAGAACATGCTCTACAAGGGAACGTACCTGACCCGCGGGACCGCAGAAGCAGTCGTTGTCGCTACGGGACCGGACACGGAACTGGGGCAGATATCGGCATCGCTCCAAGAGACAGGTGAAAAGAAGACGCCACTCCAGGAGAAGCTTGACGAGCTGGGACAGAAGCTCGTTCCATTACTCCTCGTGGTGGCGGCTATCGTCCTCGTCTCCGGCTGGCTCAGGGGGCAAGATCTCTTCCTGATGGTCGAAACGGCTATCGCGCTGGCGGTGGCGACTGTGCCGGAAGGGCTCCCTATTGTCGCCACGCTCGTGTTGGCGAGGGGGATGTGGCGGATGGCCGACCGCAACGCACTCATCAGCAACCTCGCCTCCGTCGAGACGCTCGGCTCCACAACCATCATCTGCACTGATAAAACGGGAACGTTGACGGAGAACAAGATGACTGTGGCCGCTTACGATCTGGCGAATGGCTCGGTGGAGGTCACGGGAACTGGACTCGACACCGAGGGGACGTTTCAGCACGGCGGCCAAGAGCGAGATGAGCCACAGGACCCCGCCATGCAGGAGGCGCTCGAAGTGGGTGTCCTCTGTAACAACGCCTCCGTGACCGAGGAAGACGGCGAGGTGAACGTGACGGGGGATCCCATGGAAGTTGCCCTCCTGATCGCCGGGGTGAAGGGAGGGCTCGACCGGGACGATCTCCTCGAATCGCTGCCTGAAGCCCGGGAGGTGTCGTTCGACCCGGCCGTCAAGATGATGGCGACGTACCACGATTCCGACGGCCGGTATACGGTAGCCGTTAAAGGGGCTCCGGAGGCGGTCATCGACGCGTCATCCCAGGTGGTGACGGGAGAAGACTCCCGGGAGTTGTCGGCGACCGAGAAGGACGAGTGGATCGAAAAGAGCGAACGAATGGCCGAGGATGGGTTGCGCGTTCTCGGACTCGCCCGGAAAGACGTGGATCGTACAGAGGGCTCGCCGTACGAGGATCTGTCCCTGCTCGGGCTCGTTGGGTTGATCGATCCGCCGCGCGAAGAAGTCAGATCGACTATCCAGCGGTGTCAGGACGCAGGGATACGTGTCGTCATGGTAACCGGCGATCACGCAGGAACGGCCAGAAATATCGCCCGGAGCGTCGGACTGGTAGACCCGAACCACACTGCGGTTATTGAGGGCCGTGAACTCGACGACGTCGAAAATCTCACCCAGGAGGAACGGGACCGGTTCGTGAACGCATCTGTTTTCGCGCGAGTCAATCCCGCTAATAAGCTCGATTTGATCGACGTTCACCAGGCAGCAGGCTCTATCGTTGCAATGACGGGCGACGGCGTCAACGACGCGCCGGCGCTCAAGCGGGCCGACATCGGCGTGGCAATGGGCCAGCGAGGGACGCAAGTTGCCCAGGAAGCGTCGGACATGATTCTGCAGGACGATAACTTCGAGAGCATCTATCACGCCGTCAAAGAAGGACGGATCATTTTCAGTAACATCCGGAAGTTCGTGCTGTATCTCATGTCGTGTAACGTCAGCGAACTGCTCGTCATTCTGTTCGCCGCGCTCCTCGGCTTCCCACTCCCGTTGCTCCCCCTGCAAATTCTCTTCCTCAACGTCGTGACCGATATCTTTCCGGCATTCGCGCTCGGTGCCTGCGGCGGTAGCGAGATATTATGGACCGCCCACCTCGGGATCCCGAGGAATCGATAATGACGCGAACCAACTGGACCGAACTGGGGCTGTTCGGAGTCCTGATTTCAGCCGCGGTCATCGGTGCATTCGTAATCGGCGGTGAGATGTACGCCGGCGGTATGGACACCGATGAAGCCGTCACAATCTCGTTCCTCACGCTAGCCTTCGCCCAGCTCTGGCACGTGTTTAACGTCCGGGATATCACGTCCGGTCTCCTCAGAAATGAAGTCACGGAAAACCGGTACGTGTGGGGGGCGCTGGGCCTGTCATCAGTGATCCTCTTCGGCGCAGTCTACTTGCCCGGCATCTCCCTGGCGCTGAGCACAGCCCCGATCGGGGTCGAGGGGTGGCTGCTCGTGTTCGGGATGAGTCTCATGCCCCTCTTGCTCGGACAGCTAGAACGTGAATTCCGACGACGATTTAGGACATCTGGCCCGTGACGATACTCGAAACCAGAATTCTCGATGGACCACAACGACTGCTGTGACTCTCTAGAGGCACAACCGTCCTATCGTGAATCATCGTCGGAAGCCACTTATCAGCTTCTAGAATAGAGTACCGAAGCCGAGGGGTGACACACCATTAGGGGACATCCGTTGTAGTCGCTCGAAGTGAGTATGTACAACGACATTCTGCTTCCGTTCGATGGAAGTGATGGAGCTGCGGGAGCACTACATCACGCTGCCAAAATCGCCCACTGGGCCGACGCCACGATCGCACGTTCTCTTTGTAGCAGATACGACACGCGATAGTGTCACTGTCGTCGAAACCCAGGTCGTTGATATCCTTGTCCAGCACGGCGAGGACCTCGTTGAGGACGCAGCGAAGACACTGCGCACGCTCGGGGTGGACTATGATTCCGATGTCGTCCAGGGGAATCCAGCGCCGACAATCGTTGAGTACGCCGAGCGATACGATCACGACCTGATCGTGATGCCGACTCACGGTTGGGACGGAGTTTCACGGATTGATGTCGAGCTCACGAATCGCCAGAAAATCGGTGACCAGCTGTGAAACCCGCTGGAGGATTTCCACGACTGCATCGATGTCAGCGGGAGTTCGTCCGCGCGCGCCTCGGAGCATCGGGGCCGCCTAGATGTCTGCCGTCATGGCACGCGACTCGCGCTCGCTGACGGGAACGACACGGAACGAGGTGTCCTCGAATATCTGGACGCAAATCCCGCCCAACCCAAACATCAGGAGATGCCCGAATTGGGGGTCCCGATTTACGCCGACAATCGTCTCCGTCTCCTCCTCGAGGTCAACCAACTCTTCGACCTGCACACCGAGGATTGACGCATCAGGATCGTGCTCTGCAGCCCTATCGAGGAACGCTTGATAGGTGTCACGGACGTCCTCTACGGGGACTCCGACTTCAACTCCGCCGATGTCAGATTTGTGGAGAATATCTGGACTGGCGATCTTCATGACAACAGGGCCACCGAGATCTCGGGCAATCGCTTCGGCCTCTGTAGCACTCTCGGCAAGTCCGCCCACTGGAGTGGAGATACCGTAGGCATCGAGGAGATCCATAGCCTCGACGTTGAGGTGATCCACCCCGGTTCGACCGCCTCTGACAGCACTTCCTGCGCCCGATCTTCCTCGACCTCGAACGCTGTCGGCTGCTCGTACTCGCGTTCCGTGACATTTCGATAGTCAGCGAATGCTTGGAGGCTTGGAACCGCTCTGGCCGGATCGAAGTAGTTGAGGATGCCGTACGCTTTGAGTCTGTCCGCTGCACGGTCCGTTTCCTCACCGCCCATAAGACAGGTCACAACTGGCTTCTCGTGTTTCTGCTGGAGGTCGCCGATGATGTCAACTAGGTCTTCGAACTCGAACAACGCTGTCGGAACCGAGAGGACCACGGCGCCGCCATCCTCGTCAGCACGGAGAACGATGTTGAGGCTCTGTCTGAATCGGTCCATTTCGGCGTCACCAATAATATCGAGCGGGTTCGTGGTATCGGCTTCGTCCGGCAGGATCTCTGCGAGTTGTGCCTGCAATTCGTCGCCGAATTCGGCGACGTTCAGTCGTGAGTCCCCGATGTGTAGGTCGTCAGAACGTCCGGACCGTCACCGTTCGTAACGACAGCAACGTCGTCGCGTTCGAGGAGTGGTTCGTCAGCGAGGACGCGACCGAAGTCGAGTATCCCCTCAATGTCCATAGCTCTGAGAGCCCCTGCCTGATCGAACCCGGCCTGGTAGGCTTCGTCACTACCGGCAATCGACCCCGTGTGTGACGCCGCCGCCTCAGCTCCAGCCTCGGTGCGGCCGGACTTGATAACCACGATTGGCGTGTCGGTCGTCATCCCGCGGACTGTCTCGATGAATCGCTGTCCGTCGTCGATGTCTTCGAGGTAAGCACGGATGATGTCGGTGTCGGGATCCTCCCCTCCACTCGGTGATAAAGTCGTTCTCGTCGAGGACAGCCCCTTACCGAGCGAGACGATATTCTTGAGTCAGTTCTCGCTACTCGAACACCAGTAACCTGAAAATAACTGAGTCCTTAATTATAAGCCAAATATAACTATGTAGATTGGCTTATGAATTGGCCTTGTGATGTTTGGCAATTCTACTCAGTTCAACGAAGTAATAGGTGTGCTGAAATGCTGACGTCGATCGACACGAAAAGTACGATCGTAGTCGCGGTAGCGGCGATAATTGTGACCGTCAGTATCGGTGGGGCAGCAGCCGGCATCGGCCCCGTCGGAGGAGTGCACATTCCTGCCGTAGCACAACAGCAACCGGAGACTACAGAGCCAACGCCCGCACCCGAAACAGCAGTGAGATTACAGGCGAATAGTGCGGCGATCTCCCAAAGTGAGACGGCGACTTTCGACGTGGTTGTCGAGAGCACCGACGGCGGGGTCGGCGTCTACAATTTCACCGTCAATCTGGACGAATGGAGTGCTGCCTCGATAACAGACGTCAGTCTCCAAGGCAACCCTCCGACGGAGACGACTAATGTCTCCATCGCCGAAGATGGATCTTCAGCCAACGTGACGGTAGCACGGGCGGATACCGAAGACATTGGGAGTGTTATCATCGCGTCGGTAACCGTCAGTCCCGAGGACTTCGGTGTCATCCAACTAGGGCTGACTGTCCATGCGCTCGGCACTGAAGCCGGTGAATCCTACGTCGTCACCGAGACGACAGGCGCCAGTGTCGAAGTCATCGAAGTGGATCCCGAACCCGCAGTGTTCGCAGTGTCGAACCTGAACGCACCTGCGAGTGCGACGCAGGGCGAGGCCATCGATGTCTCCGCCGAGATCTCCAACGAAGCAGACGAAGACGGGGCGACCAAGCAGGTCCAATTCCGTCTGGACCTCGATGGTGACGGCAGCCTCGAGGCTGACGAAACGCTCGCGTCACAGGAGCTGATGCTCAACGGCAGCCAGACCAAAACGGTCACGTTCAGCGGGGTCGAGACGAGCAACATCAAGCCCGGCGCATATACTCACGGCGTCGTCACCGAGGACGATGCTGCAACCGCGACGATCACCATCGAGGCCGTCAAGGACAACGCGGAGCCAATCGCTGACGCGGGCCCGGACCAGATTGTCGACGAAGGAGACACGGTGACGCTGGACGGAACTAGTTCCAGCGACTCGGACGGCGACAGCCTCTCGTACTCCTGGGACACCCCTGATCTCGGCGTGGGGGCCGTAATCGACCTCTCGAATGCCTCCTCGCCGACTCCATCTTTCACCGCGCCAGAGGTCGATATGGATCAGACGGTGACGTTGGAGCTTACGGTTGACGACGGCAACGGCGGCACTGATATCGACATAGTCAGAGTCCACATCGAGGACATCGCGGAAGAGCCGACTGACGGACCGAAGTTCACTCGCGACGAGATCGCACAGGCGAAGTACGGATACGACTTCGCCGAACTCAGCACCGAGACGGCAGGACAGGTACAGGCAGTCTACAACCGCCAGCCGTTTCCCGACGGAACGCAACTCGAAGACCTCAGGACGCGTGAGGAGATCGCCACCGATGGGTACGGTCACACCTTCGGTGACCTGAGTCGGGAGACGACCATCGCCGTCCAGAACACCTACGACGCACAGTTCGGGGTGCTCCCATTCAATCAAACCTACAGTCGCGACGAGATCGCACAGGCGAAGTACGGATACGACTTCGCCGAACTCAGCACCGAGACGGCAGGACAGGTACAGGCAGTCTACAACCGCCAGCCGTTTCCCGACGGAACGCAACTCGAAGACCTCAGGACGCGTGAGGAGATCGCCACCGATGGGTACGGTCACACCTTCGGTGACCTGAGTCGGGAGACGACCATCACCGTCCAGAACGCTTACGACGCACAGTTCGACGGTACCGAGAGCGAATAGGTGTCGTCGATGCGCGCCGGAACGGGCGAGGTCGCGCGCGAGGCGGTCGCCACGGCTATCGAGGAGTGGCAAGCGACCGAGACGGCGGATCCCTCGTCCTAGAGGTCACGAAGGACGGACGCGAACGCGCTCGGCCTGACAGCAGCTCGGAACCGCTGTTTGATGGCCGAGAACGCTGTCTCGGCCATCCAGCGTTCCCCGTAGTGCTCGCTGTCCGACCGTGCGTAATAAGCGAACAACCGATGGCGAATTAGTGGCCGGACGCCCTCTGACCGGAGGGCGTCCCGGAGAGATTGGTCGTCATAGCCTTATGATCCGCTATCTTCTCTAGTTTCTCCGTGTTCTGCAGGGCGACTCAACGGCCAGTTTGGGTGTCGTGCGGCCAGTGTGCCGAGCAGTGAAGATCGAGGACGGCACACGAGTTTGTATCGACGAGGGCCGTCGTTTTGAGCGTACCTATGTGGCGATCCGAGCGGTGTTGGTAGTGTCTCGATGCCGTTTCGCGGTCGAAGAACGTGGCATCGATGACCCCGTGCGAGCCCGGATCGCAGATTTTCGCGGACTCACGAAGGAAGCCTCGCCACACGGACATGGGCACTTCTCAAACGACCGGTACAGCGTTGGGGGCGCGGGAAATGTCGTTCGAGCGAGCTGTAACAGACCACGAACGCGATCCATCTCACTCGTCCAATCGACGATCTTGCGGTACGTCGCATCCATATGAACCCGCAAAAAGTGGAGTGTGACCTGCTTCCAGCCGGGAAATCCGTGGCCAGTCGGATCACTCACCGCCGTTGGACTGGCGGCACAGCGCTTTTGAGCCAGCGACACGGCTTGCTTAACGAAGCGGAAGAGGAGTTTGGTCAAATTCGGCTCTTCCGCTTCGCTACAGCCTTTACAGCGACGCTATCCCGTCGCCTTCTGCGGATTCAACAGAGCAGAGTAGTCAGAAGAATACTGATAAACAGGGTCGGACCGATGAACAGACCGACTCGTTGATGAGAAATCGACCGGAGAAAATTATTCGGAAACGTCATTCACTACAGCCTCCTGCTCAGCTACATTTGCGGTGGATAAGTTTCTATGGTGTCACGAATCGATCCCGAGCAAACACCCCCTGGTTTCCTGTCCAGAGTTAGACTACTATCAGATATCTCGTTCGAGTGCCTCTTTCCGCTGTTCGTACTCGTCATCCGTGAGATCACCACGGACGTAGGCGAGCCGGAGTTCCTCGAGGGCTTGATCAGTCCCGCTATTGGAGGTGGCCACTGCACGATAGATGAGGTACCCTGCGCCGACGATGGCAGCGATGAACAGCAGCTGCATCAGTAGTCCGACGAGGACCATCCATCCGGGGACTGTTCCGTCACCCCACATATGACCGCCCCACATTCCACCCATCATCGGGCTGACTCCCATCATCCTAAATCCCATGAAGAGGACGGGGAGAATGAGCAGGGCACCGAGGACGACGAGGACGATCGTGACGAGTTGGTTATCGGTTGAAGTAGTTGGCATAATTATCCCCTGAGAGTGTTCTCGGTTGAATATAGGGTCTCCTACTTGATGGTCGTTTCTCTTTATAAACCAAGGCTCAGAGGTGCTGATACTTTTGAGATATTGGATCCATTCTACGCATTCCCACCGAAGAGGAGAGTCAAAGCGACCGGTCGAAGTCGCTGATACGTCAACCGGGTTCTCTACGAAACTCTTTCAGTAGCTCTCCGCCCTAGTAGGGGTATGTCTACAACCGTCGTAACACCTGATGTGGACGAGACGTGTATGTACTGTGGGTCGCGTATTTTCGATCACGATCCTATCTGTGTTCGCGACTGTGACGACGGCTGTGGCTCGCCCGAGTATTTCTGCAACTATGCCTGTCTCTCGACGTATACCGACGAGAACGATCTGACAACGGGGAATACGTGTGCGTGGTCACCCGACGACGGTGATTGCTGTTAATCAGGCTTCTTGCCGTGGTCTCGGTCGGCGAAGGGATATTTTACACCCCGCCGAGTAGGTAGAGAGTAACCTGATGTGAGGTCTCACGATGGACTCTGATACCCCTCCAAACCACTCGTCTGCCACGCACGAACACCACGACCATAGTACCGATTCTGGTGAACACGACCATCACCAAGGGGACCACGGTGGGATGCACGAAGGCCATGAACAGATGTTTCGACGTCGTTTCTTCGTCTCCACGCTCCTCTCGATTCCTGTCCTGCTCTACAGCCCGACATTCCAGGAATGGCTGGGCTTCACCGTCCCGACGTTTCCCGGCAGCGAGTGGATTAACCCCGTCTTCGCGGTGATCGTCTTCGCGTACGGTGGGATTCCGTTCCTCCAGATGGCGGTGCCGGAGCTGAAAGACCAGTCGCCGGGGATGATGACCCTGATCTCGATGGCGATCAGCGTCGCGTTCGTCTACAGTCTCGCGACCGTGGTCTTCCCGACGCAGTCGGCGTTCTTCTGGGAGCTCGTCACGCTGATCGATATCATGCTGCTCGGGCACTGGATCGAAATGCGGTCGGTGCGACGCGCCTCGAGCGCCGTCGACGAACTGGCGAAGCTGATGCCGGATACTGCCGAGCGTATTACTGACAATGGAGAGACTGAGGAAGTCCCGGTCAGTGAACTCTCCGAGGGCGACCTCGTCCTCGTCCGACCGGGCGCGAGTGTCCCTGCTGACGGCGTCGTTGAGGAAGGTGATTCGGACGTCAATGAGTCGATGATCACGGGTGAGTCCAAGCCCGTCTCGAAGGAGCCTGGCGACGAGGTCATCGGCGGCACCATCAACGGCGACGGTAGTCTCCGCGTCCGTGTTGGTGCGACGGGCGAGGAGACGACGCTCGCGGGCATTATGCGGCTCGTCGAGGAAGCCCAGCAGAGCAAGTCGAAGACCCAGGTGCTGGCCGACAGAGCGGCCGGCTGGCTGTTCTACGTGGCCCTCGGGGCGGCAGTCGTGACCGCAATTGCGTGGACGGTCGCGGTCTCGTTTGACGCGACCGTCATCGAGCGGGTCGTCACGGTGCTCGTCATCGCCTGCCCACACGCCCTTGGACTCGCCATCCCCCTCGTCGTCGCGATCAACACCTCCCTGGCGGCGCGCAACGGGATGCTCGTCCGGGACCGCATCGCGATGGAGGACGCACGGAATCTGGACGCGATCATCTTCGACAAGACGGGGACGCTCACCGAAGGCGAGCACGGCGTCGTCGATATGGCGACCGCCGAGGGCGTCGACGAGGACGACGCGCTCGCGCTCGCGGCGGCCGTCGAGAGCGACTCCGAACACATGATCGCGCGAGCCATCCGCGAGGCAGCTGACGAGCGTGATCTCAATGCCCCTGATGCGTCCAACTTCGAGGCAATCAAAGGGCGAGGGGTCCGGGCGAACGTTGACGGCAACGAGGTGTACGTCGGCGGTCCGAATCTGCTCTCACAGCTCGATAGCGAGGTTCCTGGCCACCTCCAGCGGTTCGCTGACGATGCGGGAGAGAACGCACAGACGGTGGTGTATCTCGTTCGTGACGGAGAGTTGACCGCCGCGTTCGCGATGGCAGACGTGATCCGCGAGGAGAGTTTCCGCGTCGTCGACGCCCTCCACGATCTGGGGATCGAGGTGGCGATGCTGACTGGCGA
>NZ_WPCE01000091.1 GCF_009742825.1 Halorubrum sp. CBA1125 | reverse complement strand
GGTAAGAGACAGGCCTAAAGACCGGGGGTATGCGCTTGTATTTCTATCAATTCGTCAGCGAGATTTTCTCCGCCAGATCGTCTCTTTCCGGGAAGATTCCACGATACAGTGGGAGTATCCCCGTCCGAAATACAGTTCGTGAGAACGGGTGCTACTCGACGTCGTCACCCCTACGGTCACTCACACTCCGGATGCCAACACAACAGCCGAACTGCTGCCCACCCAGCGAGACCACACAATCGCCTGACGAGGACGCTGATCGCGATCGGGATCGGCGACACCGCTGGCGACGCCGTTCGGCACGAGAAGCGCCGATCTATCGGCTCCCAGAGTAGATGAATCAGTGGCACCACCCCCATCATGTGGGCCCTGATCCGACAGTACAGATATTGCGTATCAGAGACGGTATGAGAAGTAAACGGCGGGGTAGCGCGCCATCATCCCGCTCGGGTCACCAGCTGATCTCGGGATCAACGATGCGTACCGCCTGTTAGTGCACCCAGGCGTCAACGACTGACGGGACGGCCACACCACAGCATGGCCCGATGGCCGACCAGCGAAGCGCCGTTTCACACGTTTGGGCACGGCAGTATTGCGGCGGGCAGCGTTGCTGAAACACACAGTAGATAATGACGAACCCCCGTGGGCGTCATCGATACTCCGAGATCGTTCGATACGGGACGTAGTAGCCAATCTCATCGATCCACGTCGACAGCCACTCGTCAGCAGTGGCTTCATCGATCTTCCCAGCATCGGTTGCAGCCAATAGAACGCCAACCGACCCGACAACGGTCACACCTTGGTCTTTCGCAAACGACCGGGCATCTCCGTCGTCTGTCAACAGTCGACCACCGTGTGCGTCGGCGAGGGCGAACGCCTGTGCTTCCCCGGGGTCGAGATGCCCACCAACAACGGCTTCTCTGTTTGCGACAGTATCCGAAATCGTCGCGACTGGGATGTCGTCATCAAGTGTATCGAGTGCTTCCTGGAGATATGGGTGGGTATCAACGCCGTGCTCGAGTTCCTCGCGAACGACTGGTACCGTACGGATTCCAGAGAGGTCAGCAACTACCCACAACTGATCGATGTACGCAAAATTCGAGAGGACAGTCGTGTTCAAGACGCTCGGGTTCGCTGGGAGATCGTGACCTGTCATTTAACACGTGGCTCCTCATCAGACGAGTTCTCATCATCGAATTCGAGTTCGCGTGCTGCCTCTACCTCGTCGGCTGCGTCGTCTTCGTCAACGAGCCCGAGACGAAGTTCAACACCGTGCTCACGGAGGATGTCACGCATCGTCCAGCGGTCGACATCAGCGAGTCTCGCAGCATCACCGAGTGTAATCCGCTCGCGTTCGTAGAGGGCGACCGCAGCTGCAATCCGTTCGTTCTCGTGGTCCTTGAAGTATTCACGCACGAACTCGCGCAACGCATCGCTCTTGCCCCCGAACACACCAGCCTCGACAGCCCCCTCAATGAGGAGGTCGAGGTCATCTGGGTAGGAGCCGGTAATTCGTGCCATTGTTCTGCCCGAGACTACGTCTTCATACTATTTATGAACTGCGCCAGGATGCCATATGCATTGAGACGACCAGTCTCAACTGCTGCAGGATGTGTTCTCCCAGAACTTCTTGAGTCGCCGCTCGATGCGAGCATCGAGCGGCTCCGTATCGATCTTGATGACATCTAACTTTCCGCGTTTCTACTAAGAGCGACAACTGTTAACCAACACACGTGACCGTGTCATCCCCTCGTGTTGGTTAAGTCTCTGCGGCTGGTGATTGATCGGCTGTCTACTCACCCGGTCGTGTCGACACAACATTTATTATTCAGAGCTGGAGTTGTTAGTCTGTTCAGTGATAGCAAGAACCATACGAATCCACGCCCATCCATGCCCGCCAGTGTCCCTCCATGGTCCCCCGCCCGTGTATCGGCTCGCGCGGTGTGTCGCCGCGTTGCAGTAAGCTGTCTACTTGTTGTGATCGTTGCGGTCGAGCCAGCGGCTGCCCAGGAGAGTGCGGTCTGTGAGGTGGATCGGCTCCCGGGAATGATCTCTGGGTTTTTCCAGCTCACCACCGCAATCGGACTGTTAGGCCTGGTCGTCGTGTGGCAGGCTGACTCGCTGATCGAGTTGTTCACCCTCCGTCCCGAACAACGAGAAGGACTCAAGCGCCACAAGCGGACCGCCTTGCGGTCGACAGTGATTCTGGTCGTCCTCGGACCGTTGTACACCGTCGCCGGCAGCGTCATGAACCTCCCGTTGGCGGAGTGTGTTGATCTGACGCCGTGGTAACCTCGCGATGCGGCTTCCCTCGCGAGTGAGCCACCGGGTCGCTGTCGGCCTGGTGGCGCTGGTGTCAGTGGTGGCAGTCAGCACCGCGGCTGTGCCCGCGGAGCCGCCCCCCGCTAACGAAACTCGGACGGTAGATGCACGCGATCCGGATCCGTGTCTCACGCCGGCAGCGTACAACGCCACGTACGGTCACTCCCCGACAGCCACCCAGCGGCTCGCGACGTGTACCGACCTGACGTATGATGCCCCACCCCCACACGCTGCCGCCATGACGGGCACTGCGTTTCAAGCCCTGACGCCTGGTGACGCCACCGCAAGTGTCCACCCGTCGCATGCGGACCTTGAGTCAGAGGGCGCCATCGCTGACGCACACGCGACCGTGTTTGCCGTCCATCCCGCGACCCGTGTCCATATCGATGCGACCGAGACCAGACAGTATATCGCGCCGAACGGCACGCTCCGTGCGCTCATCGATTATCGCGTGCGGGCCCCAACCGACCAGAACCGGTCAGTGGGCAGCCATGGGGTGACGGACGTCACCGTGAGGATTGGTGACGAGCAGGTGGCGACCACCACCGACTCACAGACACCGACGCTGTCGTACGCCACCAGCCAGGTTGGCGAGCAGCCGCTCACGATCACCGCCGAGATCACGGTGACAACGGTCTCGAACGGCTCGCCGCCAAACCCGATCACCCAGACGGTGACCGTCAGCGACACCCGCACCGTACAAGTGTACGAGCTGTCGCCACACGCGTACACCACGCGTTACCCCGACGGCACACACGGGCTCGCCGTCCACCAGCCACAGCCGTGGCATGGGTTCACGCTCACAGCCGATGGAACCCATCGTGTCCGCGGTGTCTGGCGCTACTATACGGCCCGAGATCCCCGGTGGGACCGGCTGGCTGTCAGCCGGGCCAGCGGGACTGCAACGCGTGTGTCG
This sequence comes from Halorubrum sp. CBA1125, assembly GCF_009742825.1. Classification (GTDB taxonomy): domain Archaea; phylum Halobacteriota; class Halobacteria; order Halobacteriales; family Haloferacaceae; genus Halorubrum. The sequence continues at coordinate 8,091 of NZ_WPCE01000091.1, read as the reverse complement.
TCGGTGCGGCCGCTGAGTGTGGGTGCGTTTCCAGCACAGATTGGCCCCCGGGCGGTGCCCGTCCGTGACGGCCCCACCCTCACGGCTGTGTGGGGGGTGACAAATCCGACACCGGCGGCACGGCTTCCCTCGAATATCTCGGTGGGCGTGGTCACGAGCGAGTACACCCGGTCGTACGGCCTCGCCATCCGAGACGAGACGCTGCATCCCGAGACGGTCCAGATCCGCGGTGTCGTCCGTGGTGTCTCGGCACCGCTGACGGCAGTGACGCCAGCCGAGCGCCCGATCCGGAAGCCGAACCTGTCGGTGCGGCTCACGGACACGACCGGCTCGGAGGCGACGATACGGGTGACACTGCGGGACCCACAGACTGGAGCCCCGATCCGGCTGGCCGAGTCAAGACCGGCCACGCCGATCGCCGATGACGGGCCAGCTGGAACGCTCCAGATCAACGGAGAGCCGATCAGGCTTGGGCCGAACGGCACCGCCACACGAACGATCGCCGAGCCGGGGTTGTACTCCGTGCGCTTCGAGCCCGCCTCCTGGCGCACGACGTCGCCCGCGTACGTCGCCGCCAGCGACAGCGTGCGCTGGCACCCACTCGGCACCGTCGCCGGCTGGCTGCAGCTGCTCGAGACGGTGATCTGGGGCGCGGTCCCGATCGCCGTCGCCTGGATTGCTGGCCGGCAGCTTGGACACCTCATTGCTGGAGAGTCACCCCCATGAGTCACACCCCACCACCTCGAACACGACGCACCGTACTGACAACGATCGCGGCCAGTGGAGTACTCACAGTCGCCGGCTGTACTGCCAGTGATTCGGACACGCCAGAGAGTGACGCTCTCTCGACAGTGACGGTTGAGGGCACCGAGTTGGTCGTTGAATACGATGCCGACACCGACGCCACCCGGCTGGCTGTGATTGCGCCGTCTGGCGAGGCGTTTGCAGAACGCGAACTGACACCCGGCGCCAGCCGCGTGACGGTCCCACTTGGAACCGCGTATCCACCGGGCACCTACACCGTGCAGCTCGTCGACGGGGAAAGCGTTGTGGCTGCTGTCGAACAGGCGCTGCGACCGGAGATTGTGATTCGCGAGTTGAAGCTTGCGCGGAACCACCCTGAGGAGATGTATGAGGGGGCGGCAGATTTCACAATCACCACTGAAGTAATCGTAACTATCGAGAATGTGGGGTCCGGGCCGGAGAAGATTACCGCGCTCCAGTTTGACGGGGATGTTCCTCGCCCGACGCCGGAGGAACTCGATGGAAGTGGAATAGCGGCGGTAGATCGTCCTGTAAGGTACACTAAACCGGTTATTAGTTCCGGCGAGAGAGTTACACTCTATTCTAGAACATTCCCGTTTTCGCCGAGCGGTAGTGGGGTGGAATGTACGCCAGAAGGAACAGATGGGCAATTCAGAGTCACTCTCAGAGGCAACGTAGCTGGTGAGCTGACCGAACGAGAATACGATGTGGCGTACCAGGGAGAGGATCTCACTAACTGTCAGATCACAATCGAGAGGCCGGACGCATGAGTGGTATCTCGCTTACCGACGTCGGCTACCAGTGGTTCGTCGATATCATCGAGCAACTCACAGAGTGGTTTATTGAGGGGATCACAAATGGGTATCGTGACCTGACTGAGGCACTCTTCGGGACGTCAGTCCCCGAGACCACCAACGGCCTCCCACTCGGCAGCCCGCAGAATGCACCATGGACACGGCTTCACGAGGCACTCGTTGCAGGAGAGGTGACGCTCATTGCGTTTCTGATCCTTGTCGTGTGTGTCCAAGGTCGCCATACGCTGCGGATTTTCAATCTCAGCGACCCGATTCGAGCACGGCAGGTCCGCCGATCGGCATGGACAGGCGGGATCTTAATCGCGACCTGGTACTGGGTCGCTGTGATCACGTTGTACCTCGTCGACGGTTTCACCATCGCTCTGGTGCCGTCCGTTGGAACAGTGGTCGGGCCACTGGTTGATTTCTTTGATGTGACGCTCTCAAACCCGCCACTCGGGTTGTTGCTTACGTTTATTGGCGCCATAGCGATGTGGGCTCTTCAAGCCCTGTTGTTCCTGCGAGAGCTGTTCTTGTACGTGTTCGTGTATGTGATGCCGATCGCACTGGCTGTCGGTTACGGTGGTCTGCCGGTCATCTCTGGGGTTGCGATGCGCGTTGCGGTCAAGTTCATTCCACTTGCGGTGATGCCACTCCCGGTGGCGCTGCTGTTTCGAGGCTATGAGTTGCTCTTCGGCGGAGCTGCAACAGCAGTCACACCTGACAGCGCCTTCTTTGGCTATCTCATTGCGGTCTCGCTGCCGGTCCTCAGCGTGTGGATCATCTGGAAGCTGTTCGCGTACACGACACCGCGGCTCGTCCGGACGGTCAGCAGGGCGACGGGCCTGACAGTGACTGCCGGCGCCGTCGTGGGTGCCGCTGCGGTGGCAGGGCCCTGGGCTGGCGCGACGGCTGCGCGGTGGGGACCGAAAGCAGCTATCGGCCAGACCGTGGCCCACCGGATCGGCCGCAGCGACTCAGCAAGCGAACCGAGCGACGAATCGAGTACCGGTCCCACATCGACTGACGCGACGTCAGCCCCCACGGTGCGGAGCCATGAGGGCGGGTGGGCGTCGTACCGCCGCACCGAAAACGAACCCCGACCATGAGCACTGACTCAGACACGCCCGCGACCCGTCGCGTGATGCAATCGCTTGACGCTGACCGTCGCCTGCCGATCATCGGCGTGTACGAAAGCGACCTGTACGTGTTGCTCAGTCTCCCCATCGCGGGTCTACTAATCGGAACGGCCCTCGGCGTGGAGCCGCTCGTGTTTCCACTCGTCTGTGTCGGCCTTGCAGTCGGGGTGGCCGTCGTGTATGCAGCGCCCAGACAGCTCCCGACGGGCACGTGGCTGCGTGATCTCGGACGGTTCTATCTGCGCCGCCCGCGATGGACCCTGCACAAGGCGGTGACAGCCGAGGGAGCCACCGCATCCCCCGATGACACCACCATCCCACGGCCGTTTGTTGTCGACGAACAGACACAGGAGCTGACGGCGCTCAAGCGGGCGTGGCCGGGCCACGGCGCGATCGAGCGGACGGACGGGACGATGGAGGCGTTTATTGAGATCACACCGGGGAATATGGATTTCGCGATGGCCGACGACTGGGCCACGCGACAGGCCATCGGTGAAGCGTTCGCGAATCAGGAGCTGACCTTTCAGCTGACGCTGTACACGACGACGGATCCGTACCCGGCCGTGACACTCGTTGACCAGCTCGACGAACGGCTCGCGGACCCGGAAGTGTCAGCCAATGAGTCGCTGCGCGCACTCATCACGGCGTACCGCGACCAGCGACCGGCCGAACTCGATGACACCCATCGGATGCGCTACTTCCTGAGGGTCGAGGTCGCGCCATTTGAGGTGTATGAACGCCATCCCGACGAGCGCACGCCGGCCGAGCGGCTCACGACGCTACCGGTGGTCGGAATGTTGGCGACGCCGTTCGTGACGCGCCGCGATCGGCTCACCGACGCGGAGCTCCGCGGGGCACAACTCGAAAAGCTCCGCGAACGGCTGCGGACGGTCGAAACGGAGTTCGTCGCGAAGACGACTGACTGTACAGCGCGCCGGCTCTCGACGGCCGAGATTCTGGGGCTGGCCACCCAGTTCTGGAACGGCGCAGACATTGCGGAGCCGCCCGTGGCTGACCAAGCGGGCGTGGATCATCGACCGCGAGGTGATTCCGATGGATGACGGCCTGTTGCTTGTAACAGACAGCGTCCAGTCGCTGTCACCATCGACGGTTGTCCTCGGACTGACGGTGGGGGGCGGGACACTGGTACTTGGATTCTTGCTTGGGGTGTGGCTGCAGGCTCGGCAGCCAGATCGCGACCCGGAAGTGGATCTGTCGGCGTTCGTCGAGCCGCCTGCGGCTGACGCTGACCCTGCTGGGGAGGTCGCCACGGCGCGTGCACGCCAGCAGGCTGCGGTCGCCCCGAGCGCCGTCGAGTGGGAGAGTCGGCGCGCACAGGTTGGCGACGAGTGGACGACCACGCTCTATATTGCCGATTGGGCAGATTACCCCAACGACGGGTACCTCAGCGAACTGTTCACGCTGACCGACGTCCGATTTCACGTCACTGCCCACATCAGGCCGCGGGATCAGGAGCGGGCGCTCGATCAGCTGCAGGCGGCCGCAGACGACCTGAAGGTGGATGCCGACCTCGAATCAAGCGTGCGAAGCACGTATCTCCAGGACCGGGCGAGCGAGGCGGCCGCGATGTATCGGGCCGTGGAAGCGGGCGCCCGCGTGTTTTCACAGGCACTGCTCGTGACGGTGCGGGCTGCCGACCGGGAGACGCTCGAGCAGGACGTGCGCCGCGTGAAACGGACGCTACGCGAGCAGCCGGCCGAGCTCGCCCCCAAAACCGCGATCTGTGCGCAGGACCGAGCGCTACGCGGGGCGGCACCCATTGGTGGCACGCCACTCGACCGGACGACGACCTGTGTGAGCGGTGCCGTGGGCGCGCTGTTGGCGTCGCCGCACCGACCCACCCTCTTAGAGCCGGACGGCGTCGAGCTGGGCGTCCACCGACACACGGACACCCCGGTCGTCGTGGACCCGTTCGCCCGCGAGAACGGGTACGCCACGTTCACGGTCGGCGATCCCGGCTCAGGAAAGAGCTTTAGCGCCAAACAGCGGTTCATTCGGTCAGTCGTCCACCACGAGGACCGGATCGGCGTGATCCTTGAGCCGCTCAACGACTGGGTCGGCGTGGCTGACGCTGTGGGCGCCCAACGGATCACGGTGGGTGGGACGCTCGGAATCAATCCCTTAGAGATCACGCCGATGCCCGAGCCGGTTCGTCAGCAGTTGGGCGCAGACGCCAGCCCCTTCACCGAAAAGAAAGAGCGCGTGTTGAGCTTCCTGGTGAATTTCTTTGCACACCGTGGGATCACGCTGGGGGATCGGCGGACCACACTTGAGGTCGCCGTCGAGACGGCGTATCGGAACGCCGGCATTACGGAGGATCTCAGCACCCATGACCGGCCAAGTCCAACGCTGCGTGATGTGATCGATGTGTTAGAGGATCTCGTGGCCGAGCCCACCGAGTATACGCTGCGGACAGAGGCGGAAGCCGCAAAGCTGCAGGCGGACGCCACGTGGCTTATTGACCAGCTGCGACCGTTCGCGCCGGACGGCCAGTTTGCGAACTTGGGTCGCGCAAGCGAGATTGATTTCCAGGAAACTGACCTGATCTATCTCGACCTGGCACAACAGGAGGGGCGGGTTGGCGGGCGGACAACGCTTGTGATGCAGTTGCTCATCTCTTTAGTGTACGAGCGGGCGAAACAGACCGACAAGGAAGTGGTGTTCGTGATCGATGAGGCCCGGTACGTGTTGCGTGACGCTGAGAACCTTGCCTTCCTTGAGACGATCTTTCGACACCATCGCCACCATGATCTGTCGATTCAGCTCGTCACCCAGACCGTCGATGAGTTCTTCGAGCGGCCGGAAGCCGAGATGATCCTCGATCAGTGTGCGATCAAACAGTTCCATCGATTGGATGGGATGGATGATGAATGGGCCGACGAGTTCGGCTTGAATCACGCACAAAAACAGTTCGTACAGGAGGCGGTGCCCGGAAACGAGGAACTCGGGTATGCGGAGGCACTTGTGGGTGTGGATGGCGAGTGGCGCGGGATTGAGGTGCGTGCGTTAGACAGTGAAGCCGCGGTGATCGACGGGAACAGCTGAAATGGTGACGTCAGTACAAGACTTCGAACGCTCAATTATCTGTATCTATTTGTGTTCCATCAATGAGGATCTTATCAGCACCTGTTACCTCTACAACGTGATTCGGCGTCTCAAACTGCAAACGCCAAGCGTTACTCTCATGGTGCACCAAATCCTGTATTGCATCCGTTGAGATATAGCGTTGGAGAGAGATATCGAGATCTGCTGGATCAACTCCCTCTACGTCGGCGATACCTTCGCTGATTTGGTCAAGGATAGTCTGCTCCATAAGCGAATATTTCCAGTGGTACGATGAATAATTGTTCATTTTACACTTTATAATTACGATTAGTTTTAGACGTAGGTATATCTGAAGAATAGGACTTCAACAAAGCCGCGTAATCAGGTTTGGCCCACTCTCTGCCAGTCGAGACTTCACGAAGTACCTCAGTATAGACGTACACAGACCGACACACAGAGTGTCACTGACATCTAAATTGAAATATTAATAATCCTTCTCCGCAAGCAATCTTTTCTCCTTGACTACACTTCAATAAAATTGCCTTAACTTCTGGTCATGTACCATGGTAGACACCAAGAAGCGGTCGTTCCTCAAGGGGATCGGTGCATTTACAGTTGGAAGCGTTGCGTTCAACTCGGTCACTACGGCCAATAAAGGAAAAGGAAATGGCTCCGGTGGGAATTCCGGGTTCCCGCCGAAAGGGATCACCTCGTGGGGCGGCTCTGCCCCGTACGGTGAGGGCGAAGTACGTTCCTTCGCATCGGTGACGCCCTCTGGCAAGCCGAAGTACGTCGGCGTCCACTACTCCCCAGGTGCGTTCGAGGGGCTCCCGTATGCGGATGAATTCGAGGATGGCGACGCGAAGGGCCTGAAAAAGAACGGCTTCTGGACGCAACCCGCCAACATTTCTCTTCCGGACAACGTTCCAGCCCCGTTTGAGTACGTTGGATTCGGATGGAACCCACAGGGACACACCCCTGAGGGTGTCTACGACGTGCCGCACTTTGACATCCACTTCTACTTCAACGAGCCTGAGACGATCGGCGGGATCAAGGGCGGCGAATTTATCGAGGAACTGCCCGGCGAGACGATTCCGGAGGGCTATCGCCTCATCGAGAACGGATTAATCATCCCGAAGATGGGCGCCCATATGGCTCCGAAAGACGCCCCTGAGTTCGACGGTGCTGAGTGGGAAGACACGTTCATCTGGGGAACTGCGGACGTGGACGGCGACGACGAGTACGAACTCAATTTCGTCGAACCAATGATCACCCTCGATTACCTCGAAGGACTCCGTGGTGTCGATGCACAAGATATCCCCCAGCCGGAGAACTATCCACAAGACGGACAGTACCCGACCACCTACGTCCGCCGCAAACTTGGAGACGGAGGCGCGGTTGTCGCGCTAGCGGACTTCGAGGAACAGCAAAGCTAAGTACTCCCTTTTCGGTCTCCACAAGGTCTTATATAACCATACTACGGAAATTTCACGCCGGAAATTAGTCGCACCCCAGATCTAAACTTCGAGAGTCGGAGAATACCCGACGCTCCGGGGCTGTTGAACCTTATATTCGCGTCGAGCGGCCCGAAGTCACACCATCGCAGTTGCGAGACATCGGTACGTTTGTTCGATTACGACGGTGGGGGAAGCAGTTCCGTAAACGTACAATCGCTAGTCTCATTCACAGGCTTTAGCGAACGGGTGTTTCAGCCCATAATATGTCTGAAGGATTGGATTTCAACAGAGCCTAAAGACTGTGTTTGACGTGGAATATCCGGCCTTGCCGGTATCGGTGGAGCGTGTCACTGAGTGACGGCGCGTATAAGACAGTCGACAGACAATATCGTGGGCATACACCTTGCCAACGAAACGAATCGACGCCGGTAGGTCACGCAGGGCTCCGGTGCGTCTCTGTCCAGTACTGTCGCACCCAGAGTCCCACGAACACGACGACTGCAAGGGCGATGACGTGTCGCTGGGGATGGGTTCCCATCTCCTGATAGATCCGGAACAGCCGAATCCACGGGGGCACATTATCAGCAGGCGACTCTGAAACGGGAAACAGCGGGTACAACAGAAACCGTGCGGCCCACAGATCGCCCGCAAGCAAGAACCGATAGGTGTCGCCGAGCAGGTGACTCACGTACCCGATGGCGAACGCCGCCGGGGTGACGACCCGGAGCCGTTCGGGAAGCGTCTCGGCCGCCCAGCGGCCGCGAACGCGTCTCGCGACCCACCAGACCGCGAGCGAACAGATCGCGAACGCGAACACCGAGTGGGCCAGCGATCGGCCGTACGTGAGCACCTCGAGATACGCGAGCGGTT
>NZ_WPCE01000209.1 GCF_009742825.1 Halorubrum sp. CBA1125 | reverse complement strand
CCGGGATCGACGCCGCCAGCGTGCTGGCGCTCGCGCCGTGGATGGTCCTCGGGTCCGCCGCCCACGTGCTGTACGTCGTCGGCGCGCTCCCGCGGGCGGTCGCGCCGCTCGCCGGTTCCCCCCACGGTGTACCTCACGGTCGCCGTGCTCGCCGGCGCGACGTGGCTGCTCGCGGAGGCACTCGCGGCCGGCGAGCACGGCGCAGACGGCAGACGCCGCGTACCGACCGTGCTCGCCGGCGCGGGCGGCGCGCTGCTCCTGCCGGTCGTCGGCGTCGCGGTCGGCGAGGGGCTCTCCGCGTCCGGCGTCCGTTGGTCCGCGCTCGCGCTTGCGCTCGCGGTCCCGATCGCCCGCGGGCGCTGGGTCGGGCTGATCCGTGCTGTGCCGGAGGCGGCGGTGACCGGAGGCGTCGGGGCGCTGACCGTGTTCGGCCACGCGCTCGACGGCGCCTCAACCGCGGTCGGGACGACCCAGCTCGGGTTCGGCGAGCGGACGCCAGTCTCGCGGTTCCTGCTCGAACTCGGCCCGGTCCCGGCCGTGCCGGTGTTCGGCGAGGGATGGCTGTTCCTGCTCGTCAAGCTCGCCGTCGCGACCGCCGTCGTCTGGCTGTTCGCGGACTACGTGCGCGAGACGCCGGGCGAGGGGTACCTCCTGCTCGGGTTCGTCGCGGCGGTCGGCCTCGGACCGGGAGCGCACAATCTCCTGCTGTTCGCCGTGGCGGGCTGAACCGACAGCGAGGGTGTCATAGAACAGTCCTCGCGCCCGTTCTTCGATCCGTCGATTTGCCCAGAGGAGGATATTCACAGACCGATGTAGAGGGCAATATCGTAGCATAGTGTTAAACCGCGTACGAGAGACCATTCAGCAGATCACAATCTGTACCCTCAGTTGCCGGTAACCCTCTCGACCCCATCGACGTTTGTGATCTCGATACCACCTGAGAGTTCCGTATTGGGGTACGGCATGTCGATCCCTTCGCTATCGAAGCGCTGCTTGACCACTTCGACGAATTGCGCACGTATTGCTCCGTAGCTACTCTCGTTCGGGTCAATCCAGATCCGGCCTTGGAGCACAACAGCCGAGTCACCGAGTCCACTGACAGCCGCAGTAGGTGCCGGCTCCTCAAGAACGCCGGCAATGTGGGTCCCCTCGTCGAGAATGGCATTGCGTGCCTGTGTGATGTCGTCGTCGTACCCGATACCGAAGTCAACTGCCACTCGACGTTGATCATTCGCCACGTTATTGATCACCGCTGCATTGGCGAGATCGCTGTTCGGAACGGTGACCAGTTGGTTGTCGAACGTGTCCAGTTTCGTCACTCGCAGTTGGATCTCTCGAACGACGCCACTGTTCCCGCCCCATTCGATCCAGTCACCAACCGTGAACGGTTCGTCCTGAATGATGAACACGCCGGCGACGAAGTTGGCGATGAGATCTTGGGCGGCAAACCCGACAGCAAGAGCGAGCGCACCGGCGAGGATTGCGAACGCAGCCAGCACGACGCCGAAACCGGTAACTGTAGCGGCTAGCGCTACTGCCACGACGGCGATGATTAGGACTGTCGTGCTTACCACCAGACCGATCAGTGCCTCATCAAAGTCCCGACGCCTGAGACCGTGTTCCACCGCTCGGGTTACGAAATACTTGCCGAGCAGGTAGATGAGTACGAACACGACAACGAATAACACGACCGTCGTAACCGCACTGACGATCGGCGGAATGTACTGTTGTGGATCGAGAGAGATCCCCTGCTGGAGTGGTATTTTCATAAGTTCACATCAAGGAGGACACGGATAACATACCGACTTTTTTACGATACCCTGATTTTTGAGTATTCGAGTAACAAGCACGCTAACGGCAGATGCACCCGCATCATGGTATGCATACTCTCGTGACGTGCTCTATGACATCGCGTTTATGTTACCCTCCACAGCGGCAATCGCGTTCGGCGCGATAGTCGCGGAAATTGCGGGAGGCGAAATGAGTCGCGAGAGGCGAACAGCGGTCCGGAAAGGGAAGTCCGGCAGGCGAGAGGGCCCCCGACGTAACCGCGACGCGGGGACGGCGCGGCGATACCGGAACGGTAGCCGGCTCAAACGTCCTCGTCTTCTTCGACGACCTCGGGGTCTTCGATGGCGGACTGCAGCGAGTCGAGTCCGTTGACCCACTCGGAGACGAGCCCGTACTCCAGTTCCTCGGCGAGTTCGATGTCGAGCCCCTCGCCGTCGATGATGCGGGTGCCGGCCTGGACGATATACCCGAGCGCGGCGTCGAGGTCGTCCTCGCTCTCGGCGTCGGCGGCGGCGCGGACGAACTCGTCGACGTCGCCCTCGACGACGCCGCCGACGACGTACTCCTCGGCCGCGTAGAAGACGGGGACGAGCGACGTCTGGACGCCGTCGATCAGCATGAGCGCGTCCTCGTCGTCGAACGACACGTCGGCGAGCACGATGTCGCGGATGGTCTGGATCTCTTCGACCGCGCGCTCCTCGTCGATCCGGTCCTCGTCGAACGCCGCGAGCACTTTCACGACGGCGATCGCCGCGTCGTCTTGGAGGTTCAACAGCAGCCGGGCGGAGTCCTCGTCCTCGGGGTCGAGCTCCTCCTCGGCCAGCCGGTCCAGCCAGTTCTGCCAGCGTTCCTCGGTATAGAACGTCTCGACGCCGTCCTCGTCTGTCATGTCAGGTACGTCGCCCGGCCGCTTCAAATGCCTTTCCTATCGATCGCCGAGAGAGACGGCGTCACACCCGTACGACGACGGAGTACGGATTCGGTCTCGGCTCGACGTCGCGCCGCCCCCCTCTCGGGGTCACTCCAAGGTCTCCTCGGTGTCGATACCGTACACCGCCGCGGGCGTCTCGACGTGCGCGCGCCGAACCGCCTCGTCGTACCCCTCCTCCAGCAGCCAGCGCACCCGGCGCGGGACCGTCTTCGGCCCGAGCACCATCCCCGGCCTGTCGGGGTCGTCGACGAAGTCCGTCTCCATCAGGAACGGCTCGCCCGACTCGGCCGCTCGCTCCAGTCGGTCCTTCTCGCTCATCACGCTCGGAACGGGACCCGCGAGCCGGCCGGCGGCGTAGTGTTTCACGACGCGGCCGGGGTCGAGCCCGACGTCCTCGGCGAGGGCGGCGAGGTCGGTGAGGTCCTCGCTGGCCTCGGTGTGGAGCTGAACGGCGCAGTCGACGTCGGCGCCGAGTTCGAAGGCGCGCCGGGTGACCGCGTTCGACGCCTCCCACACCGCGTCCGACACCTCGTAGTGCGGGCGGCCGGACTTCAGCGCGAGCGCGTCGCCGACGGCGACGTACTCGCTCGCGACCGCCAGCCCGCCCCGCATCAGATCGCGTGCCGATTCGGGCGAGAAGTCGCGGTCGTCGACGAGCCGGCTGATCAGCCCGGGGTGGACGCCGAGCACGGGCCACGCGCGTCCGGGAAGCGCCTCCGTCGCGGCGCTCACGGCGTCGAGCGTCTCCTCGAAGACGGCGCGGAAGTCGGCCGGCTCGTCGGGTTCGACGCCCAGCAGCCACGAGGGCTTGTTCACCACGAGCAGGTGCGTGCCGCCGAGGCGCGCGAAGTCCTCGACGGCCTCGATGCCGCGGCCGTGTCGCGGGTCGAGGTGGAGGTGGTTGTCGAGCACCGGCGTGCCGAGGTCTTCGGTCATGGTCGGGCGTTCGTCCGCGGCGAATTATAGGCCTCGGTCCCGCCTCGACGGACGCCGGGCGCGGTCACGGGAGCTAAGGGGCTCGGCACCGTAGTCCGCGGTATATGCAGTTCTGTGACGACTGCGGTTCGATGATGGTCTCGCGGGACGGCGAGATGGTCTGTCAGAACGACGACTGCGGCGCCACCACGGAGCGGGACGAGGCGCTCGCCGCGCAGTTCGAGTCGACGGCCGAGCAGACCGGCGACGAGGTGATAGAAACCGAGGAGGGCGCGAACTTCGAGGGGAAGCCCACCGCGACCGACGTCGTCTGTGAGGCCTGCGGCCACGGCGAGGCGTGGTACACGATCAAACAGACCGGCGCCGCCGACGAGCCGCCGACGCGCTTCTTCAAGTGCAAGGAGTGCGGCCGGCGCTGGCGCGGGTACAACTGACGCCAATGGGGTGGCCGGATCTCCTCCGAGGGCTCTCGGAGCGGCGTCGTCAGCGACGCGTCGGGGGACCCTCCGGGCGGTTCGCCGCGCGACGGCCGCGAGCCGGACTGCTCCCGGTAGCGATCCTCGCGGTCGCGGCGCTTTCCCTCGTCCGGGCCGTCGGGTTCTGGCGGATTCGGCTGGCCGTCGGGCGTCTGCTCTCGCCGCTCCCCGCGGGGCGTGTCCCGGAGCACGTCCGAGTGCTGCCGCCGCCCGAAGACGAATACGCCGGAACGCTCCCGGTGTCGCCCGCGGAGACCAGAGAGCGACTCCCGGACTGCGGCTTCTCCGAGCTGGCGCGCGCGTACTTCCACGCGTACGACCGCGACGGCGAGACGGTCCACGAGGTGGGGAGCTTCGTCCACCGGCCCGAGGGGATCACCGGCGACTGGCAGGTCCACGTGCGGCTGTTTCCAGCCCCCGACGGCTCGACTGAGGTGTGGGCCCACTGGGAGCGAAACCCGTACGTGGCCCCGCTCGCGCACCTCCGGATGGAGGGGTACGACCCCGCCCGCGGCGAGCGGATGGCTGCGGAGCTGATCGAGGGGTTGCGGTGAGTTTCGTCCGCCGGGGGACGGGCCAGCGAGCCGCCGCCAGCCCGCCACCGACCCGCCGCCGGCTCGCCGACG
>NZ_WPCE01000042.1 GCF_009742825.1 Halorubrum sp. CBA1125 | reverse complement strand
GGGGGTCGCGGGCGCTCCAGAGGGGTCCGGGCCGCGAGCCGCGCCGGCGCTGGAGGCGCCCGCGGGCTCGGCGTCGAGGCCGGCGAGCGCGGCCGCGGGATCGAACGGCGGCAGCGAGGGCGTCGTCATCGCCTCGATCTGGTCGCGGAACCACGGCGGCGTGTCGGCGGCCGCGCGGTCGAACAGGTCGAGCAGCGAGTCGTCAGCGAGGTACGTCGCGCCGGAGTCGTCCGGCGCGCGGACCACCCGGCCGCACGCCTGGATGACGGTCCGCAGCGCCGTCCGGTGGTACCAGCCCCACTGGTCGTCCGCGAGCCGGCGGGCGACCCGCGGGTCGCTCGTGTTGCGGTACGGCGCCTTACACACCACCTGCCAGCGGCAGCGGTCGCCGTGGAGGTCCAGCGCCTCCTCCATCTTCACGGAGACGAACACCTCCGGCTCGTCGCTCGCCAGCCACGCCGAAAGCTCCACGTCGCGGTCCTCGCGGCCGTGCCGCCGGACGCGCGCCGCGACGCCGAAGTCGGCGAGCGACTCGACGAGTCGCTCCGCGATGTCGTAGGAGTGCGCGTGGATCAGTCCCTTCTCGTCGGGGTGTTCGGCCATCAGCCGGACGACCAGTCGGGCGATCTTCGGAACCGTCTCGTCCCGGTGATCGTAGGTCATCGGCCCCTGCGTCACGTCGTACAGGGGACGGTTGGCGAGCGGGAAGGTGTGCTCGACGTCGACGAGCGCGACGTTCGACGGGTCGAGCCCGACGCCCCGACAGAACGCCGCCTTCGAGAGGATCGTCGCCGACAGCAGCGCGAACCGGTTCCCGCGGTCCCACACCGTGTGTCTGAGGTACCGGGCCGGGTCCAGCGGCTTGATCGCTATCGGCGACCCCGCGCCGCCGGACTGGTCGACGACCCACGTCGTCGGCGACGTGGGGTCCCGGTAGTCCTCGAGGAACCAGCCCAGCTCCGAGCACAGCTCCTGGAGCCGGTCGTGGCGGGCGACCTCCTCCGGTTCGAGCTCCGGCCGCCCCGTCAGCTCGTCTTTCGCGCGCTTTGCGGCGTCACGGAGCGTCGCCGCGAACCGGGCCGTGCGGTCGAGCGCGTCCTCGTCGGCGCGCGCGTCCGCCTCGACGTCGGGAACGCCGACCTCGTCCCAGACTGGGACGCGCGCCGGTGAGAGTTCGATCGTCGCGTACATCTCGGCCCAGTCCGCGAGCCCGTGCGCCTCGTCGATCACGACCACGTCGCGCTTGCGGAACACCTCGGAGCCCGCGGTCCGCATGAAGTACGCGAGCGTCATGGCCGCGTGGCGGTTCCCGGAGGCGATGGCGCGGTCCGAGAAGTACGGGCAGCGGTGCTTCACGGAGCAGTCGAACCCCCGCTGGCGGACGCAGGGAGCGCGGTCGACCGGCGTGTCGTGCTCGCCGGGGAGGATGCAGTCGTAGTTCGACTTCCCGCGGATCACGGCGAGGTCGTCGAGGAGGTCGTCCGCCTCGGCCTCGTCGATCTGCGACACCTGCGGCGTCGTGTAGTAGGCGCCGGTCGCCTCGCTCGGGGCCGTCTCCTCGACCGTGCTGGCGGCCCCCATCACCGCCCGCGCGAGCAGGGACTTCCCGCTGCCGGTCGGCGCGCGGACGAGGACGACGTCGTTGCCGGCGGCGAACGCGTCGCAGATGTCCGCGAGCGCCCGCTCCTGGGCGCCGCGGAAGCTCGGCGCGGGGAACTCCTCGGGGATCCGGTCGGGGTCCACGGATCTCCGTGGCGCGCTCGCAGAAATAAACCCTCGCAAAGTGACGCCGGACCTCGCTTGTTCGTCGCAAGAGGGCGACGACCCGGGATCGCTGACCGACCGCGATCCGGACCCGCTGTCCGACCGCGATCCGGGAGCTGCGCTCGGATCGTGGGTAGTGGAAGCGGCGTTCACCGAGGAGAACCACCTGGCATATCCCGGATGAAGAAAAGCGACGGAACGGCCTAGAGCGGTTCGCCGCTGCGGTGGAGTCGACCGACGCGGAGTATCGATGTCCGAGCCCACGCGGAGTAGCGATGTCCAACCAGGGAAATCTCCGAAAACATCTATCCGTCCCGGTGATCTACGACGGTCAGTGGCTTCCAGTGTCTCCCCTCGATTTGCGTTCGCCGCTTTGGGGATCATCTGTGCGGGTCTCGCCGCTCAACACTTGGCGTTCGAGGGCAAGGGAATAAGCACACTGCTCGAATTCGTCCTGATTTTCGGTCTCACCGGTACCGTATTTTACACCGCTTACGAGCTTCCTCGGTGGGATATCTCCCCGTCAGGAGAGTGGCGCGCGATAAAGATCTGCGTCGGCACAGCCCTCTCTTTCACCGCGCTCGCCTTCGCCGTCTGGCTCGTCTGGCTGCTCGAACACCACGCGTTCGAGTTCTCGTTTCTGATCTCGTTTGCCGCCAGCCTCGGGACGGCAGTCGGTTCACGAGCCGGCCTGTACGCGGTGAAGGCGGACGAACAGCTCACCGAGGCACAGGAGCTCACCACGCTGCTCTCGATTAACGACCGCGTACTGCGTCACAACATCCGAAACGAGCTTTCCGTGGCGCTCGGCTACCTCGACGGGATCGAAGACGAGACGGAAAATAAAGCGGAACTCGCGGAGCGGGTACAGATCGTCAGAGATCACCTAACGGACCTCGTCGAGACGAGCAACCGAACTCGTCGCATGGTGTCGATCTGGAAGACAGACACCCGCCAGGAGTTCGATCTCGTGTCCGTCATCGAAGACCAGGTGGGACGACTGACGACGGAGGCGCCGGAGGTCTCGATCCGCACGGAGTTGCCCGATCGTTGCTTCGTGCGAGCCCATCCGGCGCTCCCGCTCGCTTTCGAGGAGGCCCTGCAGAACGCGGTCGAACACAACCCCGCTGGCGTGGAGATAACCGTTCGCGTGCAACAGCAGGACGACGACACGACGAGTGTCGTGATAACAGATACGGGCCGTGGAATTCCGCCGAGCGAACGAGAGACACTGCAAAACGCAGAGGAGACACCGCTCGAACACACCGAGGGACTCGGACTGTGGATGATACACTGGATCGTAACGCGGTCTGGTGGAACCGTCGAGTTCGCGGACAACGACCCGCAGGGAACGGTCGTTCGGATTCGGCTCCCGACCCAGCGCAACTCGCGAGAACAGGACGACACGGAGTCGGGTGTCTTTCGTGGGCTCCCCTGATCCGCGCTCGCCGGTGCGGCTTGGTTCTCCGCGCCTGGTCACTGCGAGGGAGCCGTCACGTGGCGGACGAGACGGTCGACTTCGCCTGGTCGTCACACTCGGCGGACTCGCTCTCGGTCGTCTCTCCGTCGATCGTTTCGCCGTCCGTCACGGGTTCGCCGTCCGCCACGAGCTCGTCATCCGCCACCGGGTCGCCGAACGCGTAGACCGTGTTGTGACCGGTCACCTCTACGGTCAGGAAGTCGCCCACCGCGACGCCGCGGTCGGGGGCGTTCTGCACGATGATCTGCCGGTAGGCGGCGTCGCGGCACTTCACCGAGTCGCCGGTCCCCTCCTCGACGACGAGCACTTCGAAGGTCTCGCCGACCATCGACGCGTACGCCTCGCCGACGACGTCCATCTTCAGCGCCGACATCGCCTTCGAGCGCTCCTTTTTCACCGTGCCGCCGAGCCCCTTCATGTCGGCGGCGTCGGTGCCGGGCCGCTTGGAGAAGCGGGTGACGTTGATCTTCTCCGGGCGGACCTCCCGGAGGAGGTCCATCGACCGCTCGTGGTCGGCCTCGGTCTCGGTCGGGAACCCGACGATGAAGTCGGTCGAGAGCGTCCAGTGGTCGAGCCGGTCGTCGAACGCGTCGACGACCTCGCGGAACTTCTCGATGCGGTGTTGCCGGCGCATGTCCGCGAGCACGTCGTCCGAGCCCGACTGTACGGGCGCGTGGACGAAGTCGTACAGCTCCTCGTTGCGCGCGAACACGTCCGCCAGCTCCTCGTGGATCCCGTGGATGCCGCCGGGGTTCGCCATCCCGAGCCGGACGCGGAACTCGCCGTCGATGTCGCAAATCCGGTCGAGCAGCTCCGGGAGCTTCCGCTCGCCCTCGTCCCAGCCGTAGACGCCGGTGTCCTGGCCGGTCACGCGGATCTCCTTCGCGCCGGCGTGGACCAGCGCGCGGGCCTTCTCGACGTTCTCTTCGACGGGCGGCGAGTCGACCCGGCCGGTCGCGAACTTGGTGATACAGTACGAGCAGTTGCTCATGCAGCCGCGGGCGATGGGGAGGATGCCGACGACCCCGTCGAGGACGGGTTCGGCGTCGGGCGTGACGGTGGGACACTCGCCGTTGAGCGCGTACGAAGGGACCTCGTCCCAGTGGAGGATCTCGGCGTCGATCCCGGCCTCCTCGAACAGGTCGCCCTGCGCGAGCGCCATGCAGCCGGTGACGACGAGGTCGGCCGTCTCCTCGGCCAGTTCCTCGGCGCGCCGGAGCATGTTCCGCTCCGTCTTCTCGACGACCGTGCAGGTGTTGAGGATGGCGACGTCCGCGTCTTCGGGGCCGTCTGCGGGACGGTGGCCGCCGTCGCGCAGCGCCCGCTCTATCTCGCGGCTCTCACCCCGGTTCGAACTGCAGCCGTAGGTTTCGATGTGGTACGTCGCCATCGACTGGGCGCACTACCGCCCGCGGGGGCAAAAAACGCGACGGATCTCGGAGCCCGCGACGAACCGAGAGCGCCGGCGAACGGCCAAGAGCCGTAGAGAGCGTGACAAGCTGGCGAGCCGCCGTGAGACCTGTGCCGTCAGTCCTCAGCGACCGCGGCGGCTGGCGCGTCGGGGTCGGCGACAGACGTGTCGGAGTCGGCGGTGCCCTCCGACTCCGCGGCAGCGTCGGGGTCGACCGGTGTCGGGCGCTCCGACGGCGGGACGATCCGGTACACCGACCGCCGGGCGTCTCGCAGGCACAGCCCCTCCTCGACGAGCCCGACTTCGGTGAGTTTCTCCACCGCGAACCGGACGGTCCGGGTCGAGAGACGGGTCTCCTCGGCGAGCCCGGTCTGGTCGAACCGACCCTCCTGTTCGAGGACGTAGTAGACCAGTTTGGCGCTCGGCGGAAGCGAGTCGAGCCGCTCGCGGGTACCGTCGTCCATATTCGAACAACACGGCCGAGTCGGGCATAACCGTGGCTCGGGTGTGTGCGGGGTCCACACTGCAACGACCGATTTATGTACGATGATCGCTCGGTGCCGGCGCCAAGCGGCGACGCCGATCGCGGGGGCTCACTCGTCGACGCGGAACTCGAACCGCGCGCCGTCGGCGTCCTCGACCGAGAGCGTCCACCCGTGTGCGGCAGCGATCTCGCGGACGATCGCCAGCCCGAACCCCGTCCCGTCGTCGACGCTCGACGTGCCGTACTCGAGGGCCGCGTCGGAGTCGATGTCGAATCCAGTCCCGTCGTCCGCGACGTAGAAACCGTCCGCGAGCGTGCCGACGGTGACGGTGAGCGACGGGTCGGTCCGCACACCGTCCGCCGCCTCGTCCGTCTCGCTCGATTCGTCCGTCTCGCTCGGCTCGTCCATCGCGCCCGCCCCGTCTGCCGCACCGATCTCGTCCCGGTCGCTCGTTCCGTCCGACCCGTTCGGAATCCCGTGTTCCACGCTGTTCGTGAAGAGGTTCTCCAGTAGGGTTCGGAGCCGTTCGGGGTCGGCCCGGACGACCGCGTCGGAGTCGGCGAGATCGAGCGACGCGTCCGCCGTGTCGACGGTGCGCCACGCCTGCCGGGCGGCCGTCCCGAGCGAGACCCGTTCGGGCTCGTCGACGGTCTGTCCCTGCCGCGCAAGCGCGAGAAGGTCGTCGATGAGCTGCATCATCCGGTCGTGGGCGTCTTTCACGCGGTCGAGGTCCGCGAGGAGCGACTCGTCGTCCACCCGCTCACGAGCGAGGTCGAGCCGCCCCGCGGCGACCGACAGCGGGTTGCGGAGGTCGTGTGACACCAGCCCCGCGAACTTCTCCAGCCGGTCGATCTCGCGCTGGAGCGCCGCGTCGCGCTCGCGGAGCTGGGCGGTCCGCTCGGCGTGGTCGAGCGCGACGGTGACGTTCGCGGCGAGCACGCGCGCCAGCTGCACCTCGGTCTCGTCGAAGAAACCCGGCTCGCGCGAGCCGAGCGGCATCACGCCGTGGTCGCCGAGCGGAACCGCGAGGAGGCTCCGGTGGTCGCCGTAGCCGATCGCCGTCTCGACCGAGTCGAGGTCGTCGACCCGGACCGGCTCCCCGCGGTCGAACGCCTCCCAGATCCGGCCGTCTCCCGGCCCGAGGGACGGCCGCTCGCCCAGCGCCTCGGTCGCCTCCTCGCTGATCGCGGTCGGCAGCAGGGCCCCTTCTTCCTCGTCGTACAGCCGGACCCCGCTGCTCGGAAATTCCAGGATGTCGATAGCCGCGCGCGCGGCGATCTCGGCGATCTCCTCGCGGTCGCTCCCGCGGAACATCTCGCGGGTCGCCTCGTGGAGCCGCCTGAGCGTCCGCTCGACGCGCTTCTGTTCGTCGATGTCCGCGTAGACGCCGTACACCGACGTCGCGTCCGGCCGGTCGATCGGTATCAGGTGCAAGAGGAAATCGCAGACGCCCTCCGGCGTCAGGCGACGGACCTCCGTCCGGACCGCCTCGCCGCCGGCCGCGACCGCCTCGAGGTCGATCCCGTCGGCGTCGTCCGGGACGATCCCGTCCAAGAACTCCGGGAACTCGTGTTCGTCGGCCGCGTAGCCGAACGTCGCCTCGAACGCGTCGTTCGTGTCGGCAAGCCGCACCGCGCCGTCGTCGGCCACGACCGCCCTGACGATCGGGAGAGGAAGCGCCTCGAACAGCGCCGACACCTCGGTCGCGAACTCCCTGACGGCAGCCCGTGACGTGTCCGCTCCCTCGCCCGGCGATCCGAACCGGTCCGGTCTCCGCGTCGGGCGGCGGGCGAGCGCGTCACGCACGCGCTCGGCCAGCGTCTCGTGTCCGTCCTCGGCCCGGACGTAGTCGGTGACGCCGGCGCCGATCGCGTCGCTCGCGACCGCCTCGCTGCCCGCGTCGGTGAAGAGCACGAACGGCAGGTCGGGGGCGACCTCCCGGACCGCGGCGAGCAGTTCGACCCCGTCGACCCCGGACAGATTGTAGCCGCTGACCACGCAGTCGACGCGTCCCTCCCCGACCGCGTCGAGCGCGTCGTCGGGATCGGTCACCGTGATCGCCTCGGCGCGGTCGACCAGCCGCTCGACGCGGGCCGAGGCGCGACCGACAACTCCGGACTCGCCGTCGACGAACAGGATCCGCCGAACCCCTTCGTCGGCCGGGTCCGATCGACGCGCAACTTCCCGCGCCGACGTGTCGCCGGCCGCTCCGGAGCCGAGAACCATGTGTATACGTCATCCTACGGGTAGTTTTACCTTTCGTTTCACTATCATAATACGAATCAGAGACGGACGAAATCGACGGACAACGAAGGGACGAACGCGAACGTCGGCGGGACGAATCGCGAGAGCTACAGGAAGTCCTCGACGTGGTCGGCGACCTCCTCGGGGGTGTCGCCGACCGGGACGCCCGCGTCGTTGAGCGCGTCGATCTTCGACTGGGCCGTGCCGGTGCCGGAGCCGGAGACGATGGCGCCGGCGTGACCCATTCGCTTGCCCGGCGGGGCGGTCCGGCCCGCGATGAAGCCGGCGACGGGCGTGTCCATGTACTCGCCGATGAACTTCGCGGCCTGCTCTTCGTCCTCGCCGCCGATCTCGCCGCACATCACGACCGCGTCGGTGTCATCGTCGCTCTCGAACGCCTCTAAGGCGTCGATGAACGAGGTGCCGATGATGGGGTCGCCGCCGATGCCGATGGCGGTCGACTGGCCGAGCCCGCGCTCGGTGAGGTTGTCGACGACCTGGTAGGTGAGCGTCCCCGAGCGGGAGACGAGCCCGACGTTCCCGTCCGCGAAGATGTTGCCGGGCAGGATGCCGAGCTTCGACTCGCCGGGGGTGATGATCCCCGGACAGTTCGGCCCGATCAGGCGCGTGTCGACCTCGGAGAGCCGCTTTTTCACCTTCGCCATGTCCTGGGTCGGGATGCCCTCGGTGATCGCGACCGCGAGGTCGAGGTCCGTGTCGAGCGCCTCGAAGATGGCGTCGCCCGCGAACGCCGGGGGAACGAAGACCACTGACGCGTCCGCGTTCTCGGCCTCGACGGCCTCGTCGACGGTGTCGTAGACGGGGACGCCGGAGACCTCCTGGCCGCCCTTGCCGGGCACCGCGCCGGCGACGACGTTGGTGCCGTACTCGATCATCTGGCCGGCGTGGAACTTCCCCTCCCCGCCGGTGATTCCCTGTACCACGACGCGCGTGTCGTCGTCGACGAAAATGCTCATTGGGCCACCTCCTCCGCGTTCTTCACCGCGCGCTGGACCGCGTCCTCCAGCGTCTCCTCGACCTCGATCAGGTCGGTGTTCAAGATCTCCATCCCCTCCGCGGCGTTGGTCCCCGCGAGCCGGACGACCACCGGCTTCGGGATCTCGTCGAACTCCGCGAGCGCCTCGTTGATCCCCTTGGCCACCTCGTCGCCCCGGGTGATCCCGCCGAAGATGTTGAACACGACGCTGTCGACGTTGGGGTCGGAAAAGACCATGTCGAGCGCCTGCGTGACGCGCTCGGCCTTCGCGCCGCCGCCGATGTCGAGGAAGTTCGCGGGCGCGCCGCCGTAGTAGTCGACCAGGTCGAGCGTCGTCATCACGAGCCCGGCGCCGTTGCCGATGATCCCGACGTTCCCGGAGAGGCGGACGTAGTCGAAGCCGTACTCGCCGGCCTTCCGCTCTAAGTCGTCCTCGTAGGACTCCTCGGCCAGCTCGGCGAGGTCAGGCTGGCGGAACAGCGCGTCCTCGTCGATGTTCATCACGGCGTCCGCGGCGACGACGTCGCGGTCGCTCGTGATCATCACGGGGTTGACCTCGATCTCCGAGGCGTCGTTCTCCTCGTAGAGGTCGTACAGCGTCGAGAGGATCGACGCGACGTCGAGCGCCACGTCGGCGTCGACGCCGGCCTCGTAGACGACCTTGCGGGCCTGGTACGGGTGGAGCCCGAACGAGGGGTCGACGTGTTCGCGCGCGATCGCGTCGGGGTTCTCGGCGGCGACCTCCTCGATGTTCACGCCGCCCTCGGTCGAGACCATCAGCACGGGCTGCCCCTCGCCGCGGTCCATGGTGACGCCGACGTACAGCTCGTCGACGAAGTCGACGCCGGCCTCGACGAGGACCTGGTCGACGGTGTACCCTTTCAGGTCCATCCCGAGGATCTCCTCGGCGTACTGTGCGGCCTCCTCGCGGTCGGTCGCGATCTTGATCCCGCCGGCCTTCCCGCGGCCGCCCACGTGGACCTGCGCTTTGATCGCCGCCGGGTAGCCTATCTCGTCGACGGCGTCGAGCGCCTCCTCGACGGTCGTCGCGAGCCGGGAATCCGGTACGGGGATCCCGGCGTCGGCGAAGATGGTCTTCGCTTGATATTCGTGAAGCTTCATCCGTTTCGAAGGGTGGGCGACGGCGGCTTAAATGGTGCCGATTCGGCTCGAACGGGTGGCTGGCGTCGTGTCTCGGCAGCCGGCGAGCGACGTGGACGATCCGAAAGTGACGGCCGCGACGACGAAAAGACAGATCACGATCCCGAGTTGGCTTCGAGACGCGTTCGGCCTCGAACAGGAACGAAGTCAGGGTGTCCGAACACTCGTCACTCACTGGAAGGCGGGGATACGGGCTCGTCTCCCGATCATATTACCAGAGTGTTAAGAAAAGTTCTCACACCTGTACAGGATTCGCTCAGTACAGACCAAGCACGCATCGCTCAGTATAGGATCCTACTCAGCGGAACCGGGAGCGTCATAGTCTACAGGATATTGACGGGCGGTGTAGCTAGCCTTGTTCAATTTGGCGTCAACACGAGGATCGCTGGTTCTGTGCCGAGTAACCGGTAGGATTGAAATACCTCCCAGACGACATGATGGTATGGATGGAGATGCGGCGACAAACATCTGCGAGGACGTTATCGAGACGATCTCTGATGTGGTAGTCGTTGATCGGGAGATCCTCGAGACAGTGCTCACTGGCGTGCTTTCTCGCGGCCATGTGCTCGTGGAGGATGTCCCTGGAACCGGAAAGACGCTGATGGCACGGAGTTTTGCGTCAGCGCTTGGGTTGTCGTTCAACCGGATCCAGTTCACGCCTGACCTCCTCCCAAGTGACATCACGGGGTCACACGTGTACCGCGATCAGCAAGGTGAGTTTGAATTTGCAGAGGGACCAATCTTTGCAAACGTCGTCTTGGCAGACGAAATCAACCGTGCGCCACCAAAAACACAGGCTGCGCTGCTGGAGGCCATGTCAGAAGGACAGGTATCAGCCGACGGAACGACTTACCAGCTTCCCGATCCATTCTTCGTTATCGCCACACAGAATCCGGTCGAGCAAGAGGGAACGTTCGCGCTCCCGGAAGCACAGCGTGATCGATTCATTCTGAAGGCGACTCTTGGCTATCCCGACACAGACGGGATGCAGACCATCCTTGACCGTCGAGCTGATCGGACCGCCCGCACGCCCAGTCCGCAACGCGTCGTCGACGGTGACATTGTGTCTGAACTACAGATCGTCCCCGAACAAGTTACCGTGGAGGGGGGGATTCGCGACTACATCATCGCCCTCGGAGAGGCAACCCGGGCGGACGAGCGGGTCGAGGTCGGTGTCTCACCACGTGGGATCCAGCGGCTGTTTGAGGCGAGCCGGTCTCATGCGCTCATTCAAGGACGAGAGTACGTCGCCCCCGACGACATCAAGGCAATCATTGCGGAGACGTTCGTCCACCGATTGGTGTTGACCGCAGATGCGACGGTACGGGATATGTCGGCACACGCCGTTGTCGACGATGTTGTCGAGCGCGTCGAGGTCCCCGCTGTCGCCGTCACATAACGCAACCCGTGGTGCTCGGCACCGCTATCGCGTCGCAAGGAACAACAGGATTGTGCCGACTGACGCCGCGACGACGGCGACTGCAGTTGGAGGAGCAGGGAGCTGTGGCAGTCTGCTGATCACCGCAAGCGTCCCAACTCCGAGCCCAACAGTCCCGACAGCGATCACAGCACCGCCGGCGCCGTGGACGATTTCCGCCCGACGAGAGGTGCCTGCCCGTCCGATCTCTTGACCGAGCGTCATGCTGAATTCACCAAGATCCAACACGTAGAGACTCGCTGCGATGCCCACAAGAACGATAGGGATCGGTACGCCGGAGATCCCCGCAGCGATGGCGGTGAGAAATACCCCACTGCCGGCGAGCTGTATGCCAGAATGCTGGCTCAGCAGTCCGATAGCGTGGACGAGACTCACTGCAAGTGCCGCAACCGCCGCGGTTGCAAGGCTGAAGAGGATGACCCCTGAGAGCAACGCGAACGACCCGACCGTTTCGAATAGGTCACGGAGCACTCGTTGGGCTGTGTCGCTTGTGCTCCGCTCAAGAGCGGCTGCTGCGGCGGGTTCATGAGCGATCACGACCACAGCAGTGAGGAGGCTACCGATCGCGATCGGAGCGACGGGGAGGTATGTGGGTCGAAACTGACGTGAAGCCAGCATCCGAACTGATCGGATTACGAGGAGACTGCTCAACCCGACCGCGATCCCGACGACCAGCAGTTGCCGAGGCAGCGACGCGTATGAGACTGCGATGAGCCCTTGGACCACGTCTGCCGGGAGCTCCTCGGGTGGGATCACCGACGAACTAATCATGATGAGCGCACAGAATTCGGTGACCAGCGCGACACCCATACCCACCCGTAACCAGCTCAGAACGGTGTCACGCGCGTTCGTGACAGATTGGCGGTTCGATCCGTGTGTGAGTTCGACCACTGGGAGGCGGCCCATCGCCACGTAGAGGACGACCATGGTGACAAAACACAGCGCGACGAACTCGACAAACTTCGGCAGCACTGCGCCAACTGCTGACGTTGGTTGCGTTGGGCGAAGCAGCTGACCGAAGCGGGCTGCGACGAACTCAGCCCCGGCGGAGTCCAGTGGTTGCCACCAATCGACGGCGACAGCCACAACCGGGACAAACCCGACACTCAGAAGCCGGAGCACGGTATACCCCGCATCACGTGCCGGTGAGAGATCCCGAAGTGCGGCGACTACCCCGAAGCCGGTGCACAGCCCGGCCCCAACGATCAGGAACGGGGCAGCTGCGAGCGTGTCGAATGGAGGAGTTGGGGGCCACGCCACCTGGACAATGACGGCTGCTGCAACAGAACCAAACAACCCAAGTCCAGTCAGCGTTGCGAGCAGCCCACCTGCTGCGACAGTGAGCCGATGATCTCCAGATCCGACAGTGGCGACCGTCACTACCAGCGTGATCCCGGTGATGAATCCAAGGAGCGCCACGAGAACGTCGCCTGTGACCGTTGCAAGCCCAAGCGTGCTGCCAACTGCAACGATGGCTGCCGCCGTAGTGGTTGGTAGCGTCGGCTGCCAGTTTGTCGGTGGAATCTCACCACCACCAGGCGAGCTGGTCATGTGGCGGCCTCCATCGCAGTTGCCAGCGGGAATCGGGTGTCCCAGTCACACACTGTGGCACCCGCACTTCGCACCCGCGCGAGGGTGAGGCGACGCTCAATCCGCGCGACGGTCTTTCCGATCGTGTCACGATCGGTGATATCGGGCGTACAACGGCGACATGGCGATCGGTCGCACACAGCGTTTCGACCAGCTCACCCGTCGATTCGTCGAGCGCCGGTGTCACGAGCACCACATCAGCGTTCGAAGGGAGTCGCTCGTGAAGTTCACGTGAGTGGGTCGGGCCGTTCTCGTCGCCATCTTGTGTGGCCTCAACGAGACTGTCAAACGTCGCCTCAATCTGGCGCCGCGTTGCCTCGTCTGCACCGGGTGAGATCCACGGGTGGCCATCCCCATTCGTTGGCACTGGAACTGCGATCTCGGCGGCTTTAACGCTGTCCGTCCGAAGCCCAACTTCGTTGCCATCTGCGAACAACCGTGTCACAACACGGTCTGCAGCGTAGACTGTCAGCTCACTCGCCGTTGGGTAGCCCGCTCCACGGGCGACCTGACCGGTCTCAAGTCGATCGACGATAACAACAGTCTCTGTTGCGCTCGTCTCGGTAAATTGGATTGTGGCGAGGTTGCCCGTCTTCGCAAACCCGCGCCAGTCAACGCGCCTGATGTCATCGCCCGGTCGATACTCTCGGGTCGAATGGAATTCGATCCCCTCACCGCCGCGATCGACGGGTTGGGTTCCGACACGCCGGAGCGAGCCCCGCAGCTGGGGCACATCGCCAGCATCACGCCGGCAAATCAGCGTTGACTTACCGGTGACGCTGGATCGCGTAGTGGTGACGGCGGCCGAAGAGAGCGGCCGGGCCCGCACAACCGGCGACGCAAATTCGTACGCTCCTTGGCTCGGGACGACATCGTACGTAACCGACGCAGTTTCGCCAGGGCGGATCGACAGACATGCACGCGGGGAGCCGGCGTCCACAGGGAGCTCCGTCGGAACGCAATCAACGATCCGAACGTCGGTGAGGGTTGTGTCTCCAACGTTTTTGAGACGCAGTGTGACCGTCGCTCGCTCGCCGGGAGCCGCTGGATCCGGATCGATGTCTCGGTCAATATCCACATCGATGGCAGGCGGGGTGGCGATCCACCCGACGAGTACATAGCCGAGTGGCACAGCCGCTCCCACGAACAGCGCCGGCTCTCCGAACACGGTACCGGTGGTCACGAGGAGAATTGCAGCGAGGGTCGCGCCATCGAACCGGCCCGTGAGCGCGGTCTCTGTCATTGTAGTTCACCCGTGGAAAGCTGGTCGCTTTCGGTATCGAACCGGATAGCGATGGCGTTGGTTGTCCGCTCAATCCGGCGGCGTTTGGTCCGCGCCGGTCGAAGCCAAGTGACCAGGCGCTGCCGGCGTGAAAGCGTCGCCTCACGGTCGGCGAGATAGGCGGCTGCAACGGTATCGTCTGTCCATGTACCATCGTCGATGCGGGTTTGCGCCTCTTCGGGAGAGAGTCCGTCAACGGTAACCAGCGCGTCAGCCGTGAGTGAGCGTAATTGCGTCCGGATGGAATCCGTCTGGCCGCTTCCAGTGGCGGCCACGAGTGTGTCAACACTATCATCGAAGGATGTTCCGATCACGGGTGTGGTCTCTGCTTCTTCTGGTGGGTTCGATCGTAACGTCTCGAAACGTGGAATTTGGTCGTCGCCTGGTGATGAGGATTCCGACTGCATACTGGCCCATGCGGGTCTTGTCAAGAGGATCCACAGTGCACACCCCACACCAAGTAAGGCGAACAGTCTTGCCCGAACCATCTCGTCTGCGATCGCTGGACTCCGAGCAATCGCGGTGATCGAAACGATCGACTCGACCTCTTGTGGCGCAAACAGGAGCAGTGCTGCGACCCCAATGAGAGCGGTCCCGGCGACGCCAATAACCACACGAACCGCGCGTGAAAAGGCACCGCCCCCATCTGAACTGTGCGATCCGGTAGATTCACTCGCCGACTCGCTGTCCTCGGGCGGAGAGTCTGCGGTTCCAAGCGCGTGTCGATCGTCGTTTCTGTTTGAGCTAGCTGCTTGAATTCCACGACCCGTCACGAATTAGCCTCCGTATCATCGTCATCGGTGCGGATCTGTTCAAGTGCGTCTCGGGCGGCCGGCGCACACTCATCTGGAGATGTATTCCCGTACTCAACGTCTCGGAATGCGTCGGTCAGCGTCCGAACGGACTCCGGTGGGAGTTCATCCCGACGGATCGCCCAGCGGGCGATCTCTCCCGGGGTCGAGGTACGCCACGACCGGATTGAGACGTGATCACGGAACTCCGCCCAAGCCTCGCGGATCGTGAGCAGTTCATCATCGACTGGCTCCTCCCCTGGTCTCCCCGCGTGGCCACGGTGAGCCGAACTGGCAGATGATCCACCGCCTCGCGTGCTAGTCCGGAGCGACTGCACGAACTGGCGAAGGGACGCGAGGAGTGTCAGGGGGTGGAGTCGGTGGGGGAGCGTCCGAACGATGGCCACACCGCGACGAGCGGCTCGAGCGGCGTGTCTACTGAGCGCGCGCAGGAGCTGGATCGTT
This sequence comes from Halorubrum sp. CBA1125, assembly GCF_009742825.1. Lineage (GTDB taxonomy): Archaea > Halobacteriota > Halobacteria > Halobacteriales > Haloferacaceae > Halorubrum. The sequence goes on along the minus strand of NZ_WPCE01000042.1, from coordinate 3,359 downwards.
CCACTAACCCCCTCTCGGAGCAGAGCAGAGGCTCTCAACACGCCGCGATGAAGCGCCGACACCATGTGGTCGAAGGTGGCCGCGATTCCGACGAGCCCGGCGACCGCCGAGCGAACCAGCCCGACGGCCACCTGCACTACTGAGCGGGAGGCCGACCGCACAGATGTTCCACTCCGGTAGACGCGTCTCCCCACAACACCAACGCCAACGACGCCAATGCCAAGCACCAGCGCAAGGTTACGGTAGAGGTTGGTGACGGTAGTTGTCGCCGTCGTACTGGTGCCGTCCACGTCTGCGGTCGTCTCAATCGTGGCCGTGTTAGCCAGTGGCAGTGTAACTGCTGCCGTTCCCGCTGGTCCGGTCATCGCGGCCGACTCACCGGCAACTGCGACCGTCGCATTCTCGACTGGTTCACCGTCGACACGAGCGGTGATCTCAGTCGCTGTCAGTGGCAACGGAAGGATCGTTGACGCAGTGGTCGTCATTTCGAATGTGGCCACCGAGATGGTCCGGTTCCCGAACGCCTCACCGCGTGAGACAGCCACCTCGGCGGCGTTGGTAGTGGGGAGTTCAGCGCGTGCCTCGCCGTTTGCCCCGGTTTGTGTAACTTCGGTTCCATTCACCCGGACGGTTCCATTACGGACCGGCGCACCGTCGATCGTCGCGCGGAGTGTGACTGGTTCGCCGGCGATCGGTTTGGTTTGGGGCTCAATATCGATGTCAACCGGGACATTAACTGTGACGTTGCTGTCGGTCTGGGCGATCGTATCGCCGCTGGTGGCTGGAGTACCGAGGCCTCTTGCAGCGATGCCTACTGGGGCCGTCGAAACCAGCTGGCTACGTACTTTGGAGCCTAGTGGTGACCCAGCTATCCCCTCAAAAGCTCGTGGCTGCGTGTTGCTCGCGAGTGATTCTGCCTGGCCCTCCGGATTGTCATCACGGGCAACAATCTCGAGTGACGCGACATACGGCACCTCGCCGGTCACGTTCCCGTCGCCGTCCGTCTCACCGACCGACTCTCCGTTGAATAACACCTCGACGCCGGAGACAGGGTCGCCGCTCCGTGTCACTGTTACCGTCAGATCACTCCCCGGGACAGGGTCGTTAGCAGGTTCTATCTCGAGCGGTTCCAGTTCTTCTTCGTCGTCTGTTTCGTTTTGGCTACCTTCTTGATCTGTCTCGGTGTCGGTGTTGTCTTCCTCGGTTTGGGTATCTTCCTCCGGTTCGGTTTGTGAATCCTCTTCAGATTCGTTCTCAGTACCCTCCTGTTCTGAGTCGGTTTGTGAATCCTCTTCGTCTGAGTCGTTTGCTTGGTCACCGGATTCGTCCTGCCCGTTCGTCTCCTTGTTTCCGCCAGTGTTTGACTGCCCAGTGTCACTCGATCCGGACCCGGGTCCGGATTGCAAGGAGTCAGGCGTTGGACCTGCATATCCAGAGTCGGCATTATCACGGCCCGCTTCCGAGCGCCCACTAGGCGGTGTCGGATCAAAGGGTACCCAGCCGACATCGTCGATGTACACCTCAACCCACGCATGAGCATTTTGGCCGCGAACAACGTACTCGCCGTCATCGACTTCTTCACCGGCCGTGTAGCCAGTCACATAGCGTGCAGGGATGTCTTGTGTCCGGAGCATCGCGACCATTGTTGTCGCGAAGTACTGACAGTATCCGGCCTCCATGTCGAAGACGAATGCGGTCGCGACATCTGCCTCGCGATCATGGGTCGCATCCAACGAGTACTCCTTATTCTCCATCAGCCACATTTGGACCGCTGCGGCAGTCTCATAGGGCGTCTCCGCGTCAGACGTGATGCCTGCTGTCCGGTCACCAAGCCGTTCTGGCGTCTCCTCCGGGAGTTGAGTGTATCGGGTGTGGATATCGGGCGGAATCGTTCCACTCCCAGTGGTCGACGCAGCCGCCTCGTGTGATGGTGGGCCGTACGTGCTTGTGGTGTATGTATCGCCGGCCTCGATGGGGTCTGAGACAGTCAGCCCGCGTTCTTCAGTAACGAAGACTTGAGTATTCGGCGCCTCGGCCGACAATGGACGCCACGCTGTCGCCAACGCGTCAAAGGATCGATTTACAGTCACACGGATCTCATGCGACGGCTCTGGGTTCCCTTCGGTAACGTGGAGCGGGCCATCAAGCGGTCTCTGTTCTCCTGGCTGTCGATCCCAGCCGGTGCCGGTGTACGTTGCATACGCACCGAGCCGCCAGCGCGACGGCTCTGGACTCTCAATGCGTAGTTCTTCGTGATCCGAGAGTGACAGCGGTCCGCCCACCGTGTTTTGCTCTGGATAACCGCCTCCAGAGACGCCGCCGTAGTTCTCGACACCCGACTCCGCTGGCGAGCCATCCTCAGCGAGTTCAGTAGTGCCTCCGGAGGATCCACTGTCTTGCCCACTTGCCGTCTCTTCTCCAGATTCTCCACGCTCGCCGCTCTCACCGTTGCCACCAGCTCTGGCTCCCGACTCGCCACTGACTTCACTGCCGTTCCCCTCACTACTCTCACCGTTACCGCCAGATCCGGCTCCCAGGTTGTTACTCCCAGATACGCTGCTCCCGCCCGAGTTCCCGCTTGAATCGCTATCGACAAGCAGTTCCTCGTTGGCCGGCCCGTCACTTTCTTCCACACCGAGATCCGAAACCGACGTCTCGATCCCGATTACCGGAGCAAGTGACCCACCAAGAACGATCCCCATTAGACAAATTAACGCGACCCCAAGTCGGAGGACCGTTCCCTTCACATCACCACTTGTTTATTTCTGTACATATTAACCTATCCCTACCTACGTCCATCTTCCGTGAACTAGGATCCAGAGAGACTGTTCTGATCATATCCCGGATTTCGCCACGAAAGAGTGTCTTCTTTCGCTGAGATTCAGATGATTCCGATCCTGTTGAGTGGGCAGACTCCAGGCCCTGATATCCTCTCACGGCCAAGAGTGTAAATTGAACGCGACTCCACTACCGTGGGCCCAGAATAACTTCAGGGGCGAAAATAGTGAGAGCGAGTAGACCCACCAACAAGAGGATCGCAGTGACACGCAACCCACCTGCTATCTGTCGACGCTCTGCCGGAAGGGACTCAGCGAATCCAGACAGAGCGAATCCAACTGCCATAAGAAGCGAACTGATTGAGGAACCATCGTGTATGATATCGAAATAGAAGTAGATACTTGCCATAACGAACGAGCCAGCAAACATTACGAGTGCATTGAGTCTTCTAGAGGGTTCACTAAAGACAACGTCTCTGATTTTGGAGGGCATGGATGGTCTATTCCCTCGGCAACGTACATAGATGTAGTGAAATAAATATCACCCAACTGTGATTTTCCACAGTACAGGTGAGAGAACGA
>NZ_WPCE01000023.1 GCF_009742825.1 Halorubrum sp. CBA1125 | reverse complement strand
CCGCCGTCGCCGCCGTCACCGCCATCGCCGCCGTCACCGCCATCGCCGCCGTTGCCCATACACCCCGCTACGCCGGCGAGCCCCGAGCCGCCGACGACTTGCGCGAATCTGCGTCGGTACACTCGTCGCCCTGATCGGTCATGGGAGTCGTTATCTGAACCCATAGTTACTCGGTGTCAATCATCATTATTAAACCTTTTGTAAAGGTAACGATATATGCCATTTTCCACCGCCGCTCTCCGTTCGAAACGCCGCGGTGATCGTCTCAACTGAGGAGGACGATGATCAGCGACAGCGTTCCGATGCTCAGGATCGTCGTCAGGAAGATCACCGAGCTGGCGTATTCGACGTCGTGATTCGACGACGGATCGCCGAATTCGATGAGCAGGAGCAGCGGCGTTATCGCCGTCGGCATCGCACCGAGCAGCACGAACGGTCGCATGACGGCCGCCGGCAACGCCAGCAGGAGGGCAAATCCGAGTGCGACGACGGGCGAGACGACGAGAACGAGAGCGGACGCCTGAAATATCCGCCCGAAACTCGCCCCCCTACGGAGGCCCGCCAGTTTCATCCCGAGCAGGAGGAGCATGATCGGGATCGTCGCGTTGCCCGTCATCGCGATCGCCTCCATCATCGCGTGACCCGAGCTCGGAACGCGACCCAGCGCCCGTAAGAGGAGCGCGACGATGACCGCGTAGATCACCGGTAACTGAAAGATACGAGAGAAGGCACCTTTCCAGGTCCGGTCCGAACGACGGGACGCGATGAACACCCCCAGCGAATACATGAGCGTGGACTGGGCGATGATAAATATCACCGCGATCTCCCTGCCGATCGAGCCGAACGCGAAGTCGGCCAGCGGTAACCCGTAGTTACCCACGTTGGGAAACATCGCCGTCAACACGAGGGCGTTCCGCATCGTCCCGGAGACGCCGAACAGATAACACACCGCTTCCGCGACGACGAGCATCACGAACACGAACCCGTAGACGCCCAGAAATGCGGTAACCGCGACGTCTGTCGGGATCTCCGTCGTCGCGAGACTGTGAAAGACCAGTGCCGGAAGCAAGACGTACAGCGAAATTACGCTGAGCGGTTCCGCGTCCACGTCCTGGTACGTCGCGAAGGCGTAGCCGACCCCCGCGATCGATAAGACGGGTAACACGGCGGAAACCAGCGGGCCCGCGAGCGACCCCGGCACTACGCTGCTGGCCACGATCGCGGACACTGCGGGAGGGCCCATCACTGTCGAATCGAACCGTCGCGTTCCCGAGGGACGCGAGCGATTCCCGTCGACTCGGCGATCGATCCGGCGCGCGTTCGGACGTCCATCGGTCAGGCCACCACGTACAGCCGGTCCCCGCAGTCGTCACAGCGAGACGTGATCGCGCGTATCGACCAGCAGCACGACTCGGTCGCCTCGTTCGCTTCGACGAGGGGGCCCTCACAGCGAGGACAGCGCGTCAGGAACTGTCGGAGGCCCATCAGCAGTCCGTGTTGGTCCTGGAGCGACAGGGTGTTCCAGTCGGGGTCGATCGCGGACAGCGCTTCGGTGGCGGCGAGGTCGGCGACGAACGCCGCCTGCGACATCCACTGTGAGACGTCGTTTTTCCCGACGCGAACCGCGAACGCCCCCGTCTCCTCGACCGGTTCGAAGTGCACCTCGTCCGGGTCGACGCCGACGATCCCAGCGAACGTCTCGCGTTGTGCTCGTTCGTCGTCGCGCAACGCGCGGATGTGTTCCCACCACCGCTCTTCGAACGAGGGCGTGATCGCCAGCGCGTCCTCGTCCGCCTCCGAGAGGGCTCCGACCGTAATCAGTCGATCCACGTCGGCGTCGAGGTCGTGGTCCGCCTCCAGGTCTTGGGTCGCCTGCACGGGGGTGTCCGGCGGCGCCTTCCCGAACCAGGCGAGCACCCGCTTCGGGAAGAATCGCCGCGTCAGGTACGGCGTTCCGGGGACGAGGTACCCCACGAACGCGATGAGCAGCATCCCAACCCCGAAGAACGCCGCCGCGAGGAGGGGAGAGAACACGTACAGGACGCCCGCGAGCACGCCCGCGAGCACCACGTTCGTGACGGTACACGGCCAACACCGGTTTTCACCCGTGTGGACATCCGATCGAAACGAGTACATCGTGAGATGAGGTAACAGGTGGTTAGATATTAGGCCTTTTGATGTCAGCACCCTCGCGACGAGGGGACCGCCCGACTGTCGGAACGTCCGAGGGTTCGGCTCTCTCGTCGACTTCTCAGCCGACGCAAACTTTTATACGGAATACTTGCCATCGTTACGGTGTCTCATGACTACGATAGGTCTCATCGGCGTGGGGTACATCGGGAAACTGTTCCTCGACGCCCTAGTGGATACCGACCACGACGTCACCGTTTTCGACATCGATCCGGAGAAAGTTCAACACGCCGTCGACGAGGGAGCGACCGCGAAGGGCAGTCCAGCGGAGATCGGCCGTGGGGCCGACGCAATCTTGATGGCCGTTCCGGGGACCCCGGAAGTCGAGGACGTGATGGAGGGCGACGACGGTCTCCTGGACGTGCTCGAGGAAGGACAACTGGTCATCGACGTGTCGACGACGCGCCCGGAAACGTCCGTCCGCTACGAGGAGAAGTGCGCCGATCGGGGCGCCAGGTTCATCGAGGCGCCCATCACGGGTGGGTCGCCGCGCGAGGGGTACCACATGATGATCGGCGGGACCGAGGAGAACTACGCGGCCGCCTCCGACGTCCTCGACATCGTCTGTGCCGACCACGCGCGAGTCGGCGAGATCGGGAAGGGGACAATCTTCAAATTGGGCCTGCAGATGCGATACGCGGGCCACCACGCGATCGACGCGGAGATCGTCGAGTTCGCGCGCGACAACGGCGTCGATCCTGCGCTGTACAACGACTTCCTCGAGATGGGAATGCTCGACAAGTACTTCTCAGAGGACTTCAGCCAAGACATCGAAGGACTCGGTGCGCTCGCGATCTGGAACAAGGACATCGGCTACGCTCGCGAGGTGGCTCACGAGAACCACACCGCACTCCCGATAAACGGCGTCGTACACGAGGCGTACAAGGCGACGGTCCGCCGGGCCGACGAGGACGAGGGTCACGCGGCCACCCTGATCAAATACTGGAAGCTCCTCAACGACGCGGAACACCGCGATTAACTATCGTCCGAGAGAGGAGTCCGGGTGTGATCGGCGGAGGTCATACCCGAGGACAGCCTTCCTGAGCACTATCATCTGCCTACTGAGCGTTCACCGACAGACACGGTGCTCCGTCCTATCACGGGGGGAGACAGGGGCTTAGGAGCAAAGAGACACACGGACCTACTAGCAGAGAGTACGATACGATCGATAGTAGTGGGAAGATACCAAGGGCGAATCCACCACCCCAGAGGCATCTCCTCTGAGGAGCACCCATCGCAACGACTGACGGAGAGATCGCCAAAGAACGAGCGTCCCGACCGCGACGAGAGGCGGTTACCACACAGTACTGGCAAAGCCGTCGAGAGCCGTACGAGCCGAAGTGACCGTTCGTCCGGGGCGGCCCGGGTCAGTTCAGCCGGTACTCTTCGATCAGGTCTTCGTCGAGTTCCAGTCCGAGGCCGGGCGCCTCGGGCGGCTCGATGACGCCGCCGTCCTGGACGTAGATGTCCTTCTGGTTGGCGACGTACGGGCTGGCGATGTACTCGCCGGGGTCGTCGACCTTGTCCGAGTACACGCCGAATTCGATCAGGTCGCAAACCGGCGACGCCGCCGCGACGTGGAGGCTCGCCGAGTAGTTGATCGCCGGGCCGAACGCGTGTGGGACCAGTTGCTTGTCGTAGGGTTCGATCATCGTCGCGACGCGGTGCGCCGCGGTGATGCCGCCCACGAAGTCCAGCGCGGGTTGGTAGATTTCGAGCGCGTTCGCCTCCAAGAGATCGACCGCGGGATAGTGTGCGAGGTGGTTCTGATACGCCGAGACAGGTACCTCCAGGTCCCGATTCAGCTGAGCCTGTCCCTGAACGTTGGTGTGCGAGATCGGCTCTTCGAACCACTCGAGGTCGTACTCGCTCGCCGTCCGCCCCACCTTCATCGCGTCTTTCACGCCGTACGTCGTGTTGGAGTCGATCGCGAGTCCGAGCTCCTCCGGGATGTTCGCCGCGACGGTGCTGATCTTTTCCCGGTCGTTCTCGACGCCGTGGCCGGCGACGATCTTCATCGTGGGGAACCCCTTCTCGGCGAGCCACTCGGCGTCCTCGATCAGTTGCTCGGCCGGCTTCGAGAGCGGGAAGGTCGCGTACGCCTTGGTCTGGCCGACCTTTCCGCCGAGCAGTTCGTAGACGGGGAGACCGGCGGCCTTCCCCTTGATGTCCCACAGGGCCTCGTCGACGGCGCTCATCGCCCGGAACGACCCCTCGCGCTTCACGTGGACGTACATCTCGTGCCAGCGCGCCTGGACCTCTCTCGGATCCTGCCCCTCCAGTTCGTGACCCAGTGCCTCCATCCCTTTCGCGGCGGTCATCGCCTTGTGTCCGGACGGATCGTCGAGATACGTCTCCCCGACTCCGACGATTCCTTCGTCGGTGTGCACCCTCGCGACGACCGGTGTCACCGTCGCTTCGAACTCGCTTTTGCCACCCGGCATGGACACCGTGCCAATCGCACTCTCGAGTACGATCGGTTCTATCTGTTCAATATGCATGCAACATGGGAGAACACCGCTTCTGCATATAAAACTATCCACACCCGGCGGGAGCAGTTCGGTTCGGACGTTCGGCGGGCGAGTACGACCGTCGGTGATCCCGCCGCCGGATCGCCTACTGATCGACATCGTCGAACACAACAGATTAATTACGAGGAAGAACGTTGTTTGAAGTATGGAAACAGATAGCACATCGAAAAAACGAATCAAATCGACACAGACGGCGTTCGACATCGTAGAAGCGATCGCCGAGCGGGACCGGCCGAGCGTTTCCGACATCGCCGAGGAGGTGGACCACTCCCGGAGTACGGTCCACTACCACTTGCAAACCCTCCAGCAGAATCGGTACGTCATTCGTGACGACGAGGGACTCCGTCTCGGGCTCCGAATGGCTCACCTCGGGAGGCTCGCGCTTCGGAAACATCGGCTCACCGGCATCGTCGAGAAGATGACCGAGGAGCTCGCGACCGACACGAATGCCGTCTCACACGCCGCCGTCAAAGAGGGCGATAAACTGGTCTGGCTGTATCGTTCCGAGGACCCGCACCTCGAGGAGTTACCCACGTCCGTCGGCAAACAGGTCGAACTACACTGCACCGCCTACGGACAGGCGATCCTCGCCCACCTGCCCTCGGACTCGTTGGAGTCGGTCCTCGCGGAGTGTGGACTTCCCGCTCACACCGAGAACACGCTGACCGACAGGGACGAACTCGAATCGAGGTTGTCGAAGGTGCGCCAGCTCGGCTTCGCCTACAGCTCGGAGGAGTTCATCGACGGGATCGCGAGTATCGCGAGTCCCATCGTTAGCGACGAGGACGGCGTCCTCGGCGCGATCGGTATCACCACCTTCGACAGTCGGATCGAGAACCCCTACATGCACACGAAGGCTCGCCGATTTTCGGACGAACTGCCGGGGAAGATCAAAGACACGGCGCGGGTCGCCAGCGATCGGCTCGGCGACACGACCTGACTGCCATCTCGTTCTATGTCGTCGAACACCCTTTGAGAACGCTCTCGCTCACCGTACACCGGGCGGAACGACTTTGTAAGCACATCCTGTTGGGCCACATATGACATACGACATCAAAGATTCGGTGTACGGCTGCCTCATCGGTGGGGCCGTCGGGGACGCGCTCGGTGCTCCCGTCGAGGGGTGGACACACGAGCGAATCCAAGAGGAGTACGGATCCTTCGAGGAGTTCAAGCAGTACTACATGCCGTATTCGAAGACAGAGCCGGGAACGATCACCAGCGATACGGCGATGCGGCACTATCTCTGTCTGGCCGTCGTCAAGGCACAAGGGCGCATCTACCCGCCGAAGTTCGCCGAGGTATTGCGCCAACACCTCAATCCGAACCGCGTGTGGATCAACGAGGAGATCATTCTGAAGAAGATCAGCGCCGGCCTCAACCCGTGGGACGTGGGCCGTGGAGCCGTCCCAGATAACAAGGCGACCGGCGCTATCACGCCGATCGGTATCGTCAACGCTGGAGACCCTCGACAGGCGTATCAGGACGGTCTGGTGCTCGCGTCGATGCTACAGGAGGGTCCCGACCGACACGCGACGGCGACCGTCGCGGCCGGTATCGCCCACGCGATCATGCCGGACGCCACCATCGAGTCGGTGATCGTGACCATGCTGAATCAGTCGACCGGGATCGTCGAGCGGAGCTTGGATCTCGCTCTCGGCTACGCCGAGTCCGCGGACTCGGTCGACGACCTCGTCGAGACGCTGTACGATCGGTTCCTCGACTGGCGGTGGCCCGCCGTCCAGTGGGATCGAGAGAAGTACCACGCCGGCGAACTGATCAGTGCGAGCCCACTCGAGACCCTCCCGACCGCGGTCGCGATCCTCTCGATATGCGAGGGCGACGTCGACCGTTCTATCGTGGAGAGCGTGAACTACGGTCGCGACAGCGACGCCATCGCGACCATCGCCGGGAGCATCGCCGGAACGCTTCACGGCGCTTCGAGTATTCGGGAGGGGTGGAAAACGCAGTGCGAGGAGCGAAACCAGGACTTCTTCGAGGAACTCGAAGACGACCCGGAGGCGAACTTCGAACACATGGCCGACCGACTGGTGGACTGCATTCGACAGGAGCACCAGAAGGCCGGCCGTCGTCAGAAGCGCCTCGAATCGCTGCTCGACGGCGAAGAGCGACCGTCGTGAATTACACCAATACAGTTGTAAGTATCACGTGTACTGACCCTCGCGTTCGGATGCTTCGTGTCCGATGTCGACCCGTTTCGTCTACGTCATCGAACACCGTTGGATCGGTGTCGTCTCGGGACCAACTCAGACGTGTGATTGGCCACCGTCGACCCCGCACGACCACAGACTTTTTTTATTCTGTGCAGTACCAGTTCGAGGCGATGGCATACAAGGTAGCGATTTCACAGGCGGACTTTCCGGACGCGGACACGGAACGCGAGGTCTTCGAACTCGCAGATTCCGACATCACCGTGACCATCGGGTCGGCGTCGTCGGAGTCGGAACTCGTCGACCTGGCGTCGGGCGCTGACGGGCTGCTGGTCCAGTACGCGCAGGTCACCGAGGCGGTGCTCGAACAGCTCCCGGAGCTATCGGTGGTGTCCCGGTACGGTATCGGCGTCGACAACGTCGACGTGGAGGCGGCGTCGGCCCACGACGTCGCCGTCACTCACGTCCCATCGTACTGCGAGGAGGAAGTGGCGACCCACGCGATCGCGCTGCTCATGACCCTGGCGCGCAAGACGGCTCGGTACGACCGCGAAGTCAAAGCCGGCACGTGGGACTGGAAGATCGGCCGACCGATCGAGCCGCTCAAGGGGAAGACCGTCGGATTCGTGGCGTTCGGAAAGATCCCCCGCACGTTCGCGGAACTGCTCGACGGATTCGACCTCGAGTACCTCACGTACGACCCGTACCTCTCGGAAGACGACGTCGCGGATCACCCGGTCGAGATCGTGTCGTTCGAGACGCTGCTGGCCGAATCGGACGTCGTCTCGATCCACACCCCGCTCGTCGAAGAGACACGTCACCTCTTCGACGCGGACGCGTTCCGCCAGATGAAAGACTCCGCGTTTCTCATCAACACCGCGCGCGGCCCGATCGTCGACGAGGACGCGCTCAACGAGGCGCTGCTCGGAGACGAGATCGCCGGCGCCGGACTCGACGTCATGGCCGAGGAACCCACCCACGAGTCGCCGCTTTTCGAGCGGGAAGAGACGGTCGTCACGCCGCACGTCGCGTGGTACTCGGAGTCCTCGCTGACGGAACTCCGTCGGAAGACGGCGGAGAACGTCGTCCGCTACCTCGAGGGAGACGAACCGCACGGCTTCGTGAACGAGTCGAGCGTGTCCGTCCGCGAGGACTGATGGCAAACGCGGCCGGCTCGCGGGCGTTGCGGGCCACCGTCCAGTCTCGAAGGAGTAACCTGGACGATCGAATCGACGCAATGCCGTCATGCGACCGTTACAGTTATTTGAGTGTGATGTGATACCTGCTCACGCATGAGCGTCGAAAAAAGCGAAAGCGTACTTCGAACGGTCGGACGACCCGGACGCGACAATAGAGGACGTCGTCGAGCTGTTCGCAGAGGACGCAGTACTGAAGTCCCCCCGGGAAGGTATCTTCCGGGGGCGAGACGAAGTTCGTGAGTTCTACCAGTTGAACGCCGAGTTCTTCGCGGAGGGCGCACACAACATGGAGAACTACTTCGTCGACGGGGACACCGTCATCGCCGAGGGCACCATCGAGGGCAAGACGAGCGCGGGCCGAGAGTACGAGGGCATTGGGCTCGTCGACGTCTTCGAGTTCGACGGAGAGGAGTTCGCCGAACTCCGCGTGTACCTCGATTACAGCGGCATCCTGAGCGAACTCCCCGAAGACGTTCCGGACTACCGGGAATAACGCTGTTTTTGATAGCGTCAAAATATATTTATCCACCCGGGGCGAACCGACGCGTGATGTCCCGCAAGATCCGGTCCGTCGCGAAGGCGTGTGAGATCATCAGGCTCCTGCGAGAACGCAACGGCGCGACGGTGTCGGAGCTGTCGGCCGCGACCGACCTCTCGCCGGGGACGGTCCACACCCACCTCGCGACCCTCCGAGAGGCGAACTTCGTCGTCCAGCGGGACAACGAGTACCACCTCGGGTTCCAGCTGCTGACGCTCGGCGAACACGTTCGCCACCACCAGGCGCTCTACCGGGCCGCGAAGGAACAGGTGGATCAGTTGGCCGAAGAGACCGGCGAGTGTGCCCACCTCATCATCGAACACGACGGGCACATGTACGCGCTCTACGAGCGCTTCGGGCCGGAAGCGGTCGGAACGGAGTACCACGATCGCAAGCGCGAACAGCCCCTGAACCACCTCCACTGTACCGCCGCCGGGAAAGCGATACTCGCCGCGATGTCGAGCGATCAGGCGCGCGAAACGCTCCGACGCCGGGAGCTACCGCAGTTGACCGACCACACGATAACCGACGTGGACGAACTCATGGCGGAAATCGAGGAAACGCAGCACCGCCAGTACGCGATCGCGGACGAAGAACAGATGCACGGCATTCGTGCCGTCGGGTCGCCGGTCACGCTGCCGAACCGAGAGAACATCGGCGCCATCGCGGTCTCCGGACCGACCGCCCGACTGCCCGACGACCGGCTCCGAGAGTCGTTCGCGGAGAAGGTGATACAGGCGACGAACATCTGTGAGGTGAACCTCCAGAGCGCCGAAGACCGTATTGACGTTCGATAGGACCCCAGCGGGTCGGTTCGAACTCCAGCGGATGTCCGTCTCTAACACTCGAATTACAGATGTACGATAGTAATCTACGAGCGGGCAGACGGAATCGAACTAATTTTGCGTGTGCGTCGTACACCGTGGTCGAACCCGTTCGAGACGGATAACGTCCCAGTCGATGAGAACTGATCCGAATACCGGGATCAACCACGCACTCTGTCGTCTGGACCGAGTCTTGTCTCCGCTACGTTATACCTCCCCGGACGGATAGAATTTCCATATCGTATGTGATATAACTCAAATTTCCCGGGCAGGATATCGAGATTCGCCGCCGACAAACGAGCGTACGTGCGCTTTGAGCCTCTGAAATAGCTCCCTCGGAAGCCACGGAAGGATACGTGCGAAACTACAGAAAGTGTAATCAGAGCGTATCGAACTGGAACCTATATACAAACATATCAATTCGTCACGAGACGATCACGGTGAACACGAATTGACGAGCAAGGCACGGATCGGGAGCGGAGAACGTGAAGCACCGGTCGGTAACGGAACGCGGTACACACAGACGCCCCTGGTTGCCCGGCCGCCGAGGCGGGCACGGGTGCGTCACGAAAAACGGGGACGAGAGGCGTTAGTTCCCGGAGTCCGGCGGCGTACCCTGGGGCGAGACTTCCAGACCCGCGGCCTCGGACTCCATACCGAGACGGTCGCGCGCGAGCTTGGGCCAGTGCATCGAGTGATCGACGTTCTCGTGGTCCATGATGTACGTCGGGACGGTGTACTTCGGACCGAAGTCCATGGACTCGATCGCGGGGCTCTCGCCGAGCTCATCGCCGTAGTAGAACCGGCTGGTGTCGATGTCCGGCTCCTCACCGACGGGCATCACGTCGCGCGTACCCTCGCCGATGGCGTACTGATCGAGGAGGTCGACCATGATCTGGCCGTAGGAGACGGCGTTCTGCACCGAGATGAAGTCGATGTAGCCCTCCTGGATCCACGCCACGTCGCTGAGGTAGCCGTCGACCGCACCGACGTGCACGTGGTCCTCGTGGCCGCGGTAGTAGAGCATGTCCTCCTGGTCGAGCGCGCGGAGCACGCCCGCCATGAAGCCACCGGAGGACGCGTTGATCGCCGCGGCAACGCTGTCCTGCTGGGAGAACCACTCGAGCGCCGAGGTCGCGAACTCCTGGGGCGAACCGCCGCCCTGGACGTTGTGGAAGTTGAGTCCCGTCTCCTCGGCGGCCTGCTCCATGTAGTCGCGGACGCCCATCATGCGCTGGTTCCACGCGTAGGAACCGAGAAAGCCGTGGAAGCTGACGACGTTCCTGCCCTCGAGGGAGTCGTACTTCTCCTCGAGTTGGGCGACGGCCTCCCTGGCGGCCTGTTCGCCGGCGAGGTAGTTGTCGAAGGCGACCGTCACGGTAGCCTCCGAGGCCGGCGGCGTGTCGATGACGCCGACCGGGATGCCGTCGTCCATCGCGTCCGAGATGGGGCTCTGCTGAGCCTCGCTGTTGATGGGGTCCGTGATGATGGCCTCCACGTCCTCCGTCTCGCGAGCGACGAGATCTGACGGTTCAGCTCCTCGCTGTCACCGCCGGCGCCGACCATCTGGACCTCGTAACCGAGCTCCTCGGCCTGATACCTGGCGGCTTCCGCACACGCACGGAAGAAGAACGCACCCAGGGACTTCATCGCGATGCCGATGGTTCCCTGACTGTCGCTTCCGTCGCCGGAACCGCCATCGCCGCCGTCGCCACCGTCACCGCTACCGCCGTCGCCGCCGTCTCCACCATCGCCGCCGTCTCCACCATCGCCGCCGTCTCCGCCGTCACCACCGCCTCCGCCGCTACAGCCGGCGAGGCCGGTGGTACCGATCAGGGTACCGGCACCGATAGTTTTGACGTACTTACGCCGCGTACTGTGTGACTCGTTGGTTGGTTCGGTCATTGTAACCTGTCAGACCCTATCATCATGATTGTTAGCGCTATATAAAATGCTTTTGATTATAGTTAACTTTTACAAACGGAGATCGTGGGCCGTTCGTATCGGTTCCCGAGGGATCGCGAAACGGCTCGAAAACGTGTCGGTCGGGTTACTGCGTCATGATGCGCAGACTGCCGAGCACGATGGCGATGAGCACCAGGATGCCGGTGTACAGACGGATGTAGTACCCGCTCACGCCGGCGATGGTCAGGCAGGTGTTGATCATCTGGAGCAGCAGCGCCCCGCCGATCGCCTGGTGGATCCGTGCCTTCCCGCCGGTCAGGTAGACGCCGCCGAGAATCGGCGCCGCGATGGCGGGAAGCAGACGACCCTGACCGAACGTGGAGCTGATGATACCGAGCTGGGAGGAGAGCAGGAAGCCGGCGAGACCGGAGAGGATGGCGGCGAGAACGAACGCGGTTCGCCGCGTCGCGTCGGTGTCGATACCGGACTTGGACGCCGATTCGTTGTCACCGCCGGTCAGGAGCAGGTTCTGGCCGAAGGGGTGTTTCGAGAGGATGAGGTGTGCGGCGATGGCGATCAAGAGCGCGGCGACGATATGCAGCGGGACGCCGGATATCTCCGTCGAACCGATGTACGACCACGCGTCCCCGAAGCCGGAGACCGTCGCGCCGCGGGTCAGTGCCAGCATCGCGCCGATGAGGAAGAAGTACGTCCCCAGCGTGGCGACGAGCGAGTCGATTTCCAGGGTGTTGACGAGGAAGGCGTTGGTGAGCCCGATGAGAATCGCGATGAACGGCAGGACGATCAAGACCGCGACGGGCATCGGGAAGCCGAGTGAGGTGATCGTCCACGTCGCGATGAACGGTGCGACCCCCATCGTTCCGACGATTGAGAGGTCGATCTCGCCGGCGGCCATGACGAAGGTGATACCGACAGCGAGAACGATCAGATCCACGGAGCTGGACAGCACCTCGGTGACGACACTGAGTCCGAAGACGGCCGGGAACAGTGCCGAAAGCAACCCATACAGGATGAACAGGAGCGGCCAGATGTAGTAGTTCTGTAGCCCCTCGACCAGGAAGTCCTGGGTTGAGTCGTATCCAAACTGTTCCGCAGTATATCCCAGTGGCATAGTCAGGAATCATTCTCTTCGGGTATTTCATTCTTACTATCTGAGTTAGTTCTAGAGACACACGTCACGGGAAATCGGAGCGTCCAACCCTGTTGGTAGGGTTGTCGAACCCGCTGACAGCCAGCCTGTTTCAGCGTGTGCGTGTACGATAAATCAGCTATGGTATCATCAGGCACGAGTACGCTAATAATGGATTCACGGTTCGCACTCGAAGGTAACGTTAATTATATATGTGGTGATACGCTCTATTCGGTAAGAGATGTCCGTACAAGAGAGTGTCTCGGAGGAAGAGTCGTCCGGCGATTGGGTCTTGAAGGCCGAAAACGTCTCGAAGAGCTTCGGGAACCTACAGGCGCTGGACGACGTTTCCCTGGAAATAAACGACAACGAAGTCGTCGCCATCGTGGGTGACAACGGCGCCGGGAAGTCCACGCTCCTCTACTCGCTGGTCGGCATCCACCAGATCGACAGTGGACGCATCGAGTATGCGACGGGAACCGTGCTGGACGACCAGAATACCCAGAAAGTGCTCGGTGACGAGGTAGGTGTCGTACACCAGGACATGGCCCTCGTCGGCATCCGACCGGTGTTCGAGAACATCTTCATGGGCCGTCAAATCGAAAAGGAGTACCTCGGCGGTCTCCTCAGGGTCTCCGACAAGGAGACGATGCGCCAGGAGTCCCGCCAGATGCTCGACGAACTCGGCTTCGAGATGCACGTGGACAAGGAGGTCCGCCTGCTCTCCGGCGGTCAACAGCAGATCCTCTCTTTCGCCCGGGCGATGTACACGGATCCCCCGATCATGGTGCTCGACGAGCCGTTCACGGCGCTCTCCGAGGAGGTCATCAACAAGCTGATGGACGCCATCGACGACCTGAAGCAAGATCACTCCATCGTCATCGTGAGCCACAACTTGGAGATGGTCCGCGAGATCGCGGACCGCATCGTCGTCATGCGTCGTGGCGAGAAGGTGGCCGACCTCAGCGGCGAGGAAATCGAGCGCGAGGACATCCTCAGCCTGATGGTCAACTGATCGGACAGATGGACCGTAAGCGTCGGATCGCCTTCTCTCTTTTTTTCGTCGTCTTAGTCGGGGCGCTGTTCGTGGCGCAGATCGGCCCGGGAGCGTTGGGATTCGGTCCCGAGAAAAACGGGGTCGTGCCGATCGCCGAGATCGAGGAGAACCCGCAGCCGTACATCGGGGAGCAGATCACCATCGAGGGGTGGTATCAGGGCGGTCTCGTCCGGGACGCCGACCCGCAGTGTGCGACCACCCGTGAGGGAGTCCAGGCACAGGAGTACAGTTCGGTGTTCATCGACGCGCCCGAGGACAAAGCGCTCTACACCGGCGTGAAGTACCGTTTCACGGGAACGCTGTACGCCGAACTGGAGGGACGGAGCGTGCCGAACAACGAACCGGTGTTCGTCCCGGAAGACGTCGAGCGAATCGGGGGGGAGCACGGTAACTGTACGGTGTTCGGGAACACGACCGCGGAGTAGCGCCCGAAAAAGACGCTGTCGCCGCCTCAGATCTCGATCATACCCTTCACGACCGAGTCGTCGTCGCGGACGCGCTCGAAGGCGTCGCTCACCTCGCCGAGGGGCTGGGTGAAATCGATCAGGCCGTCCACGTCCACCCGGCCGCTCTCGAGGAGGGAGATGGCGTCGGGGTAGGTGTTCCGGAAGCGGAAGGAGCCGTGGACGTCGATCTCGTTGGAGATGATGTCGAGCGTGTCGAGGGGCATCTCGCCTTCGATGGGCATCCCGAGGAGGACGACCGTCCCGCCCCGTCGCACCACGTCGAGGGTGGACCGCATGGCGGGTTCGGCGCCGGAGGCCTCGATGACCACGTCGACGCCCGTGCCGTCGGTGTACTCCTCGATTTCCGCCTCCAGGTCGGTCTCTGCGACGTTGACGGTGTGGGCCGCGCCGTGTTCCTCGGCGCGGTCGAGCTTCGCGGGCACCACGTCGGTGGTGATGACCTCGTCGGCACCGAAGGCGTACGCGACCTGCATGGAGATCTGACCGATGGGCCCGCACCCGGTGACGAGGACGGTGTCGCCGACGTCGACGTTGCCGCGCCGACAGGCGTTCAGACAGACGCTGATGGGCTCACAGAGGGCGCCCTCGCGGGTGGAGACGGACTCGGGGAGTTCATAGACGAAGTCGGCGGGCCAGGCGACGTACTCGGTGAAGGCGCCGTCGTGGGGCGGCGTCGCCATGAACTCGATGTCGTCACAGAGGTGGTAGTTACCCCGCTTGCAGGCTTCACAGCGCCGACAGGGGATGTTCGGTTCGACCGTGACCTCCATCCCCGCTTCGAGGTCGGTGACGTCTTCGCCGACCTCCACGACCTCGCCGGCGCTCTCGTGACCCAGGACCAGGTCGCCTTCGACGACGAAGTCGCCGATGCGGCCGTGCTCCCAGTAGTGAACATCGGAACCGCAGATGCCGACGTTTCGCATCCGAACCAGGACCTCCCCGGCGTCCGGTTCAGGTCGCTCGCGTTCTTGCGATTCGAATTCCTCGATATCGGAGAGTACTTCCACGTGCATCGTTCGATAGTTCATGTAGAACGGGAATAAAGGTTTCCCACCCACCGGACGCGGCGTATTCCTCAGGAACGAATGATGGAAACCTTTATACGAACTACCTGTGAATCGCCGATCGGATTTACTATGCGTGGAGCAGTCCTGAAGGAGTATGGAGAACCGCTCGAAATCGAAGAACGCCCCGACCCGGAGATCGACTCCGACGAGGTCCTGGTCAAGACCGAGGCGTGTGGTATCTGTCGATCGGACTGGCACGGTTGGCAGGGAGACTACGCGTGGATGGAGGGTGGTGCCGTCACGAAGGGTAACATCCTGGGTCACGAGCCCGCCGGTACCATCCTCGAGGTCGGTGACCAGGTCGAGAACTTCCGCGAGGGCGACCAGGTCGTCGTCCCGTTCAACATCGTCTGTGGGCGGTGTAACAACTGCCGTGACGGCAACGCCCACATGTGTGAGAACATCCTCCACTACGGGTTCGACGACGACGCCCAGCCCGGTGCCTTCTGTACCCACCTCTGTGTCCCCAACGCGGACTTCAACCTCGCCCGCATCCCCGACGGGATTTCGGCCCACGAGATGGCCGGTCTCGGGTGCCGTTTCGTCACGTCCTACCACGCGATGGCCGACCGCGCCAACATCAACACCGGCGACTACGTCGCCGTCCACGGCTGTGGCGGTATCGGCCTCTCGGCGGTGAACGTCGCGACCGCCCTCGGCGCGAACGTCATCGCGGTCGACCTCGACGACGACAAGCTCTCGTTGGCCGAGGAGATGGGCGCGGTCGAAACCGTCCACGGCGGCAACATCGACGACGTCCCCGGCGAGATCCACGATATCACGGACGGCGGCGCGGAAGTCTCCGTGGACGCCCTGGGCATCCGCGAGACCTGCCTGAACTCCGTCAACTCTATTTCGACGCCCGGCACCCACGTCCAGATCGGCATCACGACCTCCGAGGAGGAGGGCCGCATCGACTTCCCCATCGACAAGATGCTGCACGCCGAACAGGACATCATCACGGCGAAGGGGTTCCAGCCGCACCGCTACGAGGAGATCTTCCGCCTGATGGAACACGACAAGATCCAGCCCGAGAAGCTGGTGACCAAGCACGTCGAACTCGACGACATCAACGACCGGCTCGAGGCCATGACGAACTTCGAGACGAAGGGCGTCGAGGTCATCACCGACTTCGAATAGCCTAGCGTCGTTCCGCGGTTTTCGACCCGTTGTGGATTCGTTTTCGGCGGGAAAACCAAAAAATACATTATAGTTCAGCGCAGTCTGAACAGTATGTCGCGAGGATTGTACATCGACGGAGAGTGGCGTGAGTCGAACAGTGACGAGACTATCGAGGTCCTCAACCCGGCGACCGAGGAGGTCGTCGACGAGGTGCCCAGCGTGACCAACGAGGAGGTCCAAGAGGCCGTGACGGCGGCCTCGGAGGCCGAATCGGAGTGGGCGCTGACGCCGGCTCCCGAGCGCGGTCAGCTCGTCCGGGACATCGCACAGGTGCTCCTCGATAACCAGGAAGAGCTCGCCGGGCTCGTGACCGACGAACAGGGCAAACCGCTCGGGGCGGCGGAGGGCGAAATAGCGGACGCTGCCGACATGGGCAACTACATGGCCGAGTGGGACCGCCGCATCGAGGGTGACGTGGTCCCGGGCGACGTTCCCCAGGAGAAGATAACGCTCGAACGTCGCCCGCTCGGCGTCGTCGCGGCCATCATCCCGTGGAACTACCCCGTCGCGCTGTTCATGCGGAAGATAGCGCCGGCGCTGGTCACGGGCAACACCGTCGTCGCGAAGCCGAGTTCGAACACGCCGCTCGCGACGGTCCGCGCGATGGAGCTCATCGACGAGAACGTCGACCTCCCCGACGGGGTGCTCAACCTCGTCACCGGGCACGGCTCGGTCGTGGGCGACGCGCTGGTGACGAACGAGGGCGTCGACATGGTCACGATGACCGGCGACACCGGAACGGGCAAGGCGATCGCGGAGTCCGTCGCCGACCGGCTCATCCCGGTCTCGCTCGAACTGGGCGGGAAGGCGCCCGCCATCGTCTGGAAGGACGCCGACATCGACGCCGCCGTCGACGACATCCTCACCGCGCGGATCGCCAACGCCGGGCAGGTGTGTATCTGCGCCGAGCGGGTGTACGTCCACTCCGACGTGGCCGAGGAGTTCACCGAGAAACTCGTCGACGCGGCCGAGGGCCTCACCATCGGCAACCCGCGGGACAACCCCGACATGGGCCCACAGGTCAGCCAGGGCGAACTCGACGCGACGGAGAACGCGGTCCAGCGTGCCATCGAACAGGGCGCCAACGTGCTCACCGGCGGCGCGCGCCCGGACGGCGGCCAGTTCGCCCACGGCTACTGGTTCGAGCCGACCATCCTGACCGACGTGACCCAGGACATGGACATCATCCAGGAGGAGGTGTTCGGTCCCGCGCTTCCCATCGTCGAGATCGACTCGATGGACCAGGCGCTCGAGTACGCCAACGACTCGAAGTACGGGCTCTCCTCGTACCTGTTCACCAACAACTACCAGCTCGTCAACCGCATCGCGGACGAGCTGGACTTCGGCGAGACGTACATCAACCGGACCCTCGGCGAGTCCTGGCAGGGTCACCACATCGGCTGGAACGAGTCGGGCCTCGGCGGCGAGGACGGGAAGTACGGCCTGCTGAAATACACCCAGCTCAAGACGCTGTACCACAACTACCAGGACCCCGCAGGCGAGAACTGACGCGGCCGCGGCGCTGTGCTGTTTCTTTCGGCGATACGACCGACTCGGTGACGGGCCTATCGCGTGTTGTCTAACAATTTCGAACGAGAGCTATCTCCAGAAAGCGGGTAAAAAGCGTCAATACAGGATACGACAGCGTCATCTGTGCTTGAATATCGTTCTACAATAGTGGATGAATAGTGTCGAAACGGGCGAAATATCTGATTGTATCCACAGTGATGCAGTTCTTCCGGCGATCCGATCCAGTATCGATAATATCGTTCAATACTACTGGACGAAAGTACGACGGCACCTGGCCGGTTTCTCCGCTGATCCGGTTCGATCGAACTCCCCACTGAAGGAGTGATCGGCCGTCAAACAGGAGCACTGCCGCCGGGACGGCAAACTACCCCACACTGGGGAACGGGTGTGTCGAGGATCCCCACGACATCAGAGATGCCTCAATTGACTGAATATACGAAAACTGATATTTACGAGCTCTTCACGGAACAGGGGGAGACGGAGAGTAGTACGGATTTGATTTGATGTATTCAAAATATGGGTAACACTCACCTCGTCTCACCCGTACATTACATTACTATTGATGTAACCTAAGTGGAGCGATACCACACCATTCCACCCGAAATTTGACTACCTCAAATATTATGAACAATAGTGGAATAGTTAAGAGTAGTTTACAGCGTTGCCCGTGTAACTTCGCTTTCTTGAATCCGTCCCTGTTCGAACGAAATTTGACAATAACAAATGCCGTAGCCGCGAAGGCCGTTTTTTATTGTTCCACACCGTTCGCGGAAAGCGACGGTCTCCAGCACAGACCCGGGCCGACCGGTGGATATAATGTGGTTAGTGTACGAGGGGTGTGCATGGTACCGAACACGGCTACCACTTCAGCACAGAGTACGAACGACTTCGAGTCGCTGCCGATGCGAGTCGCGGTGGGGACGTACAAGCCCGTGACCGACGCGTTCCTCCGAAGGGCGAGTCAACTCGGCGTCAAAGACGTACTCTTCACCCCGCACAGACACGAGGGGTTCGATTCCGTCATGCCGCTCGGGGAGACGTGGTCGTCCGAGGTTCTCGAAGACCTCATCGACCGCCTCGACGACCACGGCCTGCGTCTGTTCGCCTTCGAGAAGATGCCGGTTCCGCTCTACGAGATCCTGCTCGAACAGGACGACGAGGCGCGCGCGGAGAAGATGGATATCATCAAACAGACGATTCGGAACATGGGTGAGGCGGGCATCCCGGTGCTCGGCTACAGCGGCCATCCGCCGGACGGTGCCGTCCGAACGACGCGAACGAAGGCCGTCCGCGGAGGGGCACAGGTGTCCGCATTTGACATTGACGATCTTGAGAATGAACGTCTCATCAACCGAGATGTCACCGAAGAAGAACTCTGGGCGGAGTACGAGGCGTTCCTGGACGAGGTCGTCCCGGTCGCCGAGGAGGCCGGCGTGACGCTCGGCGTTCACCCCAGCGATCCGCCGCTCCCCGAGATCAACGGTATCCCGCTGCTGTTCCGGAACTTCGAGAACTTCAAGCGGGCGATGAGCCTCGTCGACAGCGAGAACCACGGCCTGAAGTTCTGTCTCGGGTGCTGGTCCGAGATGGGCGAAGACGTCGTCGAGGTCATCCGACACTTCGGCGGTGAGGACATCGTGTACGTGCACTTCCGTGATGTCGTCGGGTCCGTGCCGCGTTTCTACGAGACGTTCATCGACGACCCGGAGAGCAACTACGACGAATACGAGGTCATGAAGACGCTCTACGAGGAGGGGTTCACCGGTGTGATGACGCCGGACCACGTCCCGCTCATGGAAGGAGAAGACGAGTGGGAGTTCGGCGGCTCTCAGGGTCGAACGTACACGGTCGGCTACCTGAACGGCATGCTCAAAGCCGTCACGTACGAGGGACAAAACGCCGAATAACTCTCTCGACTGCCGAGCGACGTACGTATTCGAAAGTAGACAGGCCGGGTTCTACGAGCGAACGACGTGAGACCGTTTCGGGTACCGTGACACCGTAACCCAACAGAGCCAACTATTTATAACATTAATCATAATTTGGAACTGCTTCCATGCCGACGTACCAATACGACCAACCGTTCCGATTCGTACACCGAGCAGACGTCGCCTTCGGAAAAGGGAGAGCCGCGGAGATACCCGACGAACTCGCGGATCTCGACGTCGAACACCCGATGATCGTCACCGACCCGACCCTTCCCGAGGTCGGCGTCACCGACCCGATCGTCGACGCGCTGGAGGACGCCGGGATCGAGTACTACCTCTACGACGAGGTCGAGCCGAACCCGCGAGTGTCGACGGTGGAGGACGGCGCAGAGATTTTCAACGACGAGGGATGTGACGGCGCCATCGGCGTCGGCGGCGGGAGTTCGATGGACACGGCGAAGGCGATTTCCGGTCTCGCGAAGTGCGGCGGCGACTACATCGATTACGAGGGCCAGGGCAACTTCCCCACCGACCCCTACCCGATCATCACCGTCCCGACCACGATCGGGACCGGGAGCGAGGTCACGCCCTTCACCGTCATCACCGATCCGAATCGGGAGGAGAAGATCGGGGTCGGTGACCCGAAGCTCATCCCCAACGTGGCGCTCTTGGACCCGACGCTACTGCAGTCGCTGCCCTCCAAGGTGGCCGCCTCGACCGGGATGGACTGTCTCACACAGTCGGTTATGGGATACATCTCGACGAACTCGAACCCGATCACGGACGCCCTGAACTACAGGTCCGTAGAGATGGTCTCGGAGAGTCTCCCTGCGGCGGTCTCGAAGAAGGACCTCGACGCGCTGATGAACATGCAGATCGCGACGACCATCGACGGCATGGGCTTTATGAACTCCGGGCTGGGACTCGTCCACTCGATGTCCCACCCAGTTAGCGCCCACTACGACACCCCCCACGGGGTCACCAACGGCCTCATCCTCCCCGCGGTACTCCGGTACAACCGCATCGCCCGCGAGGACAAGTACGCCGAGCTCGCCGAGGCGATGGGCGTCGACGCGCGGTCGATGTCGACCCGCGAGGCCTCAAAGCGGTTCGTCGAGGAGGTCGAGGACCTCTCGCAGGCCGTCGACCTCCCCGAGGGTCTCTCCGAGCTGGGCGTCGAGGAGGACTTCCTGCCCGACCTCGCCGAGGCGGCCGCCACCCGCGCGGACACCAGCCGCAATAAGAGCACGAACCCCCGCGTCTCGACCGAGGAGGACATCCTGGAGATCTACCGCGACGCGTACTGAACCTCCTCCCGTCGCGCACCGCGCGATTCGGGACGCGGTGGACCGCCCCGACGCGCGCAACGCCTCTCATTTCGGACGGACGCGCTGGGTGTGTCTGGTCGGACAGTGTCGCGTGGCCGACGGGTATACCGGCTAATACGCCCGCATGTCCGGTTCTGAGGTTCGTGACCAACGGTATTAAGTTGTAGTGTGTAAGACTCGTAGTAGACGCAATGAAAGCCAATGCCTTAGTCATGGAAGAGCCTGGTGAGCTCTCACAGAAAGAGATCGACATCCCGGAGATCGGTGACGACGAAGTGCTCCTCCGCGTCGAACTATCGGGTATCTGTGGGTCCGACGTCCACATGAACGAAGGAGGGATGGACCTCGATTTCCCGGTCGTGCCGGGCCACGAGTTCGCCGGCGTCATCGAGGAGGTCGGAGACGACGTGCGCACCGATTCGAAAGGCGAGGAGATCACGGAAGGCGACGCTGCGACCGTCGTCCCGGGGATCGTGTGCGGAGACTGCTGGTACTGCGACAACGTCCCCGCTCGGCCGACGACGTGTGAGAATCGGGACGTCTACGGCTACTTCAACGTCGACGAGCCACCGTACGGCCACGGCGGATTCAGCGAGTACGTCGTGATCGAAGATCGCGCGTCCTTCTACAAGCTCCCGGACGACATGGACGTGGAACTCGGCGCGTTGGCGGAACCGCTCTCCGTCGCGACGCACGCGCTCGAGCAGGCGTACAAGCCCGGCATGCCGCACGCCCGCGAGGGTTTCGGTCCCGGAAAGAGCATCGCGGTACAGGGCGTCGGCCCCGTCGGACTGTTGACCGTTGCCGCCGCGAACAACGCAGGAGCGGGTAACATTATCGTCATCGACGCCGTCGAAAAGCGACTCGAATTTGCTCGAAAGTTCGGAGCGGACAACCTCGTCGACCTCACCGAGCACGACGGGGACGAGGCTCTCAATGAGCACGTCAGCAGCCTCACGAACGGGAACGTCGGCCCCGACGTCGTCGTCGAATCCGCGGGCTACCCGCCCGCGGTTCGACAGGGGATCGAGATTCTGCGAGACGGAGGGACGCTCGTCGAGGTCGGCCACTTCGCGTACAACGGCGAGGTGGAGATCAACCCGACGCGTCTCGTCCAGAAGTACGTCGACATCCGGGGAAGTCTCGTCTATCCCCCGAGTCAGTTCGAGACGTCCATCGAACTCCTCGACCAGTTGGACGGAGAGGTTCCGTTCCGCGACCTGTTCAACTACAAGGTCGGGTTCGAGGGCGCCGAGGAAGCCTACGAGAAGCAGGCGAACGGCGAGGCGTATCGCGCGACGATCCACCCCGGAGGAATCTAAGGAATCTGACCCCCCGGGGATTGCTGATCGGACGTGCCGTCGCCAACTGACGGACGGTGTCCGCCAGCGCGATAGTCGCGAGTTGGTTCTGTGGCTCTGTTGCTGTGATATTTTTCAGACATTTTGGTCGAATTAGCTAGTCGCTGAAAGGTGCATATCCACCTTTTTCTTCGTCGGGTTCTCTCGCTCACTTCGTTC
>NZ_WPCE01000006.1 GCF_009742825.1 Halorubrum sp. CBA1125 | reverse complement strand
CTGGACATCCTCCACGAGGAGCGCTCGAAGAACCTCAAGCTCAGCTCCGTCGGCAACCCCAACATGCCCGTCCCGAACGCGGTCGCCGCGCTCCCCGGGATGGACCGCGTCACGACGAAGATGATGGAGAAAAAAATCGAGGACAACGATACGGCTTCCATCGAGGAGCTACTCGAGACGAGCCTCGACATGGGCGTGGAGTTCCAGGCCTGCCAGATGACGATCGACCTGATGGACTACGACGAGGACGACTTCTACGACGGCATCACCACCGGCGTCGGCGCAGCCACCGCCCTCCAGGATATGGCCGACGCCGACATCCAGCTGCTCGTCTAACCACCGATAATCGAACTCAAAGACCCAATTACCCACACCATCGATGCCGTCGCCGAAGCAGAAAACGCCGAGGCGGTCGAACGCGAGCCGCCATTAGCAGAGGTCATCGATCCAGACGCGCTCGAAACGTTGGTCGAGGATTCGACAGCGTCTGAGCTCGAGGATACCTTATCGTGAGTACGTTCACGGCACGATCGAGGAGATCCCCCCGACCTAATCGGATCGTATCGCATCGAACCGGGCCGTCCAAACGTCTCACGTTCCGTGACGTACTGTCGCCGGGACTCGGACTACTCGTCGGACCGGGACGCCAAGACGATCAATGCGGTGCTTTCCTCAACGGCACGCGGAGCAATCTCTTGGTCGCCGTCGAAGCGGGCAATGTCGCCTACTGACAGCTCGTGTGTCTCGTCACCAAGGTCCAACTCGATCGTTCCCTTGATGAGATAAAATACGATCTCGCGGTCGGGATGCGAGTGAGGTGCTACTTCGCCACCCGCATCAAGGGTGAGTCTGATCGTCTTCGGTTCCTTGTCGGGGAAGACGTTGGCGTGGGGTTGTCCGTCCAGTTCGTTGAGGGTGTGTATCGTCGTCATGTGTTGGTCGGAGCGAACTCGCCAGTTCGGAGTCCCCGACGGACCGGTTCGTGTTCGGCATCGGTCGGCGGTGGAGCGGTGACGAGCAGCGCTTCGAGCCGCACATCGTCGTCGGCCTTGATACCGCGATCGGTGTCCGCCTCGACGGTCACGACATCTCCCGGTGCGACACGGTGTTCCTCGTCACCGTCGCGGACGAGGCCGGTGCCGGAACGGACGTCGATCAGCACGTCACTGGACGGCGCGTGAACCGGGATGAACTGACCCGGTTCGAAGTAGCCGCAGACGACTTTCATCCGTTCGCTTCGGAACACTTCAACTGTTGCGAACTTCTCGTCGTCGTACGTCCGTTCCGCATCGAAATCGATGGCAGTCATATTGAGTCACCCAGTCGACAGGTTCCGCAGTCGTTCGTTCGGACAGCGAGTAGCTCGGTGACGGCCCATGATTCGACTGTTTGAATTACTTTAGGTAGGCCTAAACTCATGCGTTTCAGTATGTAGCAGACATTCACAATAGCGTTTGGACGAACATGTTCAGATCAGATCGGCTCGGTCGACCAACTAGTCACTTCCACCTTCGTCGTCGGGCGACAGAACCCTGAACGGTCGCATCATGTCGTGGTCCTCGTGCTCGATCATGTGACAGTGCCACATGTAATCACCCGTCTGATCGGAGAATAACCCCTCGTACTCTCCGAAGTGCGCGATCACGTGCACCACGTCGCCCGGGTCGACAGTGACCACGTCGTTCCACCCGAATTCGTACGACTCGGGCCCGTCAAGCGCGTCCAGATCGACCTCGTCTTCGGAGGGATCGTAATCGGCGGCCGACTGTCGGCCCAACACCTGAAAGTGAACGAGGTGGAGATGCATCGGGTGGGACATCCCCGTGAAGTTAGCGAGACTCCAGATCTCGGTGTCTCCGAGCGTTGGAGTCTCGGTGACCGGGTCCGTGAGTTCGAATCCGGTCTTCTCGTTGCGAGTCCCGAGCGCAAAGAGCGGGCGACCGTACTCGTCTGTTTGCCGGGCGAGCGTGAGGTATCGTTCGGTGTCGACGGACTCCGTCGGAATCTCGGGGACTTGGGTCAATTCGTCTGGGAGTTGCGTCGACTCCACTTCGCTTTCCGCGGCGGCCACGTCGATGAGCATAACCTCCGGAAGGGGTTCGGCGTCGTCCGGCCCGATCCCGCTCGTCCCGCGATACTTTGCCGGAGCATCGTTATGCAGGAGCAGGGTCTCGCCCGCGTACTCGCTGAAGTCGACGACGACATCCGCCCGTTGACTCGATCCGAGTTCGAGGCGGTCGGCGGTCTCGACCGGCTCCGAGAGGAGACCACCGTCGTTACCGATCTGGACGAACGGTGGCCCCGCATCGCCCGTGTCGCCTGCTTCCTCGTCGTATTCGAGCAACTTGAGGTTGTAGTATCGGCTGTTGGCTCCGTTGAGCAAGCGGAACCGGTACTGTTCGGGATCGACAGACAATCGGGGCCACGCCTTCCCGTTGACCGTCGACGTGTCACCGTAGAACTGCGGAACGATGCTCGGGTCGGGGCGTGAGTCGTCATCATCTTCCTGTGTCGCCGGGACGTCCGTTGGGTAGTACAGCGAGCCGTCCTCGTTGAAACTCCGATCCTGCAACACGAGCGGGATTTCGTTGTCACCCGTCGGGAGGTCGAGCTCCCGCTCGTGATCGCTCCGGAGCAGATAGAACCCCGCGAGGCCGGCGTAGACGTTCAGCCGCGTGATGCCAAGCGAATGGTCGTGGTACCAGAGGGTCGCCGGCGGCTGGTCGTTCGCATAGTAGTAGTCCTTCTTCTCGAAGTCGGGGCCCGTCTGCTCGAAGTTGCGGGTGAACCACGCCTGCGGTTTCCCGTCGCTTTCGTGTTCGACGTTGCCACCGTGGAGGTGCGGTACGACGCGGGTGCCCGGCTCGTCGTACGGGATGATGTCGCCGTGGATCGTCGGATCCTCTGGGAGCAGATGCTCGTCCGGCAGGTGATTCTGCCACCGAACATAGATTGGTTCGCCCTGCTCGGCTTCGATCGTCGGACCGGGAAACTGGCCGCCGTAGCCCCACAGGGTCGTCGGCGGGAGGTCACGGTGGAGCTTTTGTTCAATCTCGGCCATCTCCACCTCGTAGTGGGGCTGGCCATCCTTCGTTCCGCTCGGTTCGATAACGCCCGGACGGGGCACCTCGTCGACCCACCGTTCGAGATCCGGTGACGTATGGGTCGCGTCGGATGCTCCTTCGGTGTCTTCCAGCTCTTCTGCAGCTACCGGGGCGCCGATACTCTTCCCGGAACAGCCCGCGAACGCCGCGGTACCGGTGAGACCCACGGCCGCGAGAAATCTCCGCCGCGTAACATCGCTTCGGGATTGTTCAGCCTTGTCACCCATCACGTACTCGCTAGCCAGTTCATGCAAATAGGAGGCCGGGCAAACCCCATCTGGTGGGGAGTAGTCCGAACATGTTTGCCGACAAAGCCGAGGTCGCAGAATCAAAAGTCCTCCCTCGACATCTGCTTCGACGGATATCCTCTCTTTTCGACCCTACCAACCCAAAACGCCAGACGAGATACTGAAAAAACACGACACGGCGAAATATCGGCACCTACTCGTCAGTCTTCGGGTCGTACACATCCGGGTTCGGTTCGCCCTCGACGTCAACGACCGCGAGTGCTCCGCGCCGGCCCGCCCGGGAGAGCGCGTGATCGACGATCTTGATCGGGCCTGGAACTACGAGGTCCATCTCGCCGACGGTCGCCGTGCCCGGTGTGACCGGCGTCGTCTCGACGTACCGTGCGGGCGGCGAGACGAGGTCACCGTCGCGGTACAGCCGCGACCAGACGTTCCCGATCGGATGCCACGAGCTGGACTGATTCGGGCCGCCGTTGACGAAGAACACGCGGACGGTTTCGCCGACCGCGGCACCGATCGCGCCGAGACGGTCCTTCGTGAAGCCGTGGTGTTCGCCGTTGAACACGACGTAGGTCGGGGCCTCGTCGAGCATCGACCCGTGGTCGAAGGCGTGGTGACCCTTCTCACCGAGGTCACCCTTGGTGTACAGTTCGTGCTGACCGAGATAGATCTCGCGGTCGACCGCTGGCAGCCCCCCCTCGGGCTCGACGAGGATCGCGCCGAACATCCCGGAACTGACGTGGTGGTCCATCGCGGGCACCGCACAGTGGTAGGTGAACAGTCCAGGGAACTCGGCGCGGAATCTCAGTTCCGCCACGTCGTCGCCGGGCACGAGCGTCGTGTCGACGGCGCCGCCGCCGGGCCCGTACACCGCGTGGAAGTCAACGTTGTGGATGTCGTTGTTGTCGTCGGCCGGCACCTCGAACCGGAGGTTCACAGTGTCGCCCCGCCGGACGCGAATCATCGGCCCTGGGACCCGCCCCTCGAAGGTCATGTACTTGAACGTGACACCGGGTTCGATCTCCGCGACGAGCTCCTTCGTCCGGAGCGTTACGTCGTGTTCGCGCGGCTCGTCCCAGTCGACCGGCGCCGGTACGTCGGTCGGGTCGGCCGCGATCCGGTCCACGTCGACGCCGCGTGCGGGGTCCAGCTCTGGGGCTACGTCCGGGGTCGCTTCGGTGTCGGAAGTCGGCTCCGCGTTCACGGGTGCGCCAATACAGCCAGCAACGGCGCCGACCGCTCCAATCCCGAGAGCTGTAACCATCTTCCGTCTGCTGAGGTCTTGTGACATGATACGTCCCTACTTCGTCCGAGGTGTTCTGATGATATATACAATATATACTGTTCCCTAATATCGAGATAAAAATGTCCTTCTCCCCGGTATAGGGGGTATTAAATACCTACGTAATCCGATACGACAGAACTCACTCGGAGCCGTCGATATTGAGTTGGTGTCCGCGAACGCATCCATATTGGGACGAAGACGAACACACCACGACTACTCGCAATCGCTGTCAAAACGGATCTCTGGAGAGAGGTCGAACAGTCGTGCGACGGTGCAGACAGTCGTTTGCTCATCCCGGGAGCTTCGTTTCAGCGCCAATTCGGGGGCTAGCGTTAGCCGCCAAGCGAGGGAATCTCCAAGCTGTCGGACAGTGCGCCGCTGCTCGTCGGTAAGGTCACCGCAGGCCTCGAGTTTGGAGAGGGCTTCCTCGACCTCACGCCGTTCGATCCGCGCCGACCGGCGGTGAAGTCGTCTCCAAACCCAGTCGGGGTCGATCTCGGTATCGGTAGCGTCGTCACGACAGTTCGACTGCCGTTCCGTGTTGGGACGTTCGGGAGCCATCATGGAATACAGAGTGACGTTGGAAAGAGGGATATTCAAACGTGATCGGCGACCTGTCCGCCGTACATGTACCGTTCCGTTCTATTCGTTTGTTGTATTCACAGCCTCAAGCAGTTCCTCGTAGTCGGGCTCGTTCGTGGGATCATCTGCAACCCACCGATACGTTACCGTGCCTGCCTCATCGAGTAGGAACACCGCCCGGTTCGCGATCCCGTACAGTCCGAGCTCTTCGATGTCAATCTCGAGGTCGTATTTCTGGATCACATCACCACTCATGTCGCTAACGAGATCAAATTCGATCCCGTGTTCGTCGCGGAAAGCGCCCTGTGAGAACGGTGAATCGGCGCTCACGCCGAAGACCGTCGCTCCGGCGTCCTGGAACGCCCCAAGATTGTCTTGAAGCGCGACCATCTCGTTGGTACATGGCGGCGTGAACGCACCTGGGAAAAACGCGAGTACGATCGGTCCGTCACCCAAGTGATCTGCTAATTCGAACGATTCGTGATCGCTCGTTCCACGCGTTGCGGTAAACAGCGGTGCAGTATCTGAAAGTGCAACCATCAGGTTAGCTATCCAGCTCTCCAAAGGATAAGGTTCACACGAACATGTTCGGTAAAGTCGAGTCTTCTCGGGTAGCGGTTCAGAATCTGATACACCGGGAATCGACAGATATCGGAGAGTCAGTTCATTCGTGTCGAATCTCGAGATACCATACATCGGAGCCGCCAGACATCGTCTCATACTGAAAATCGCGTTCTTCGAGGACCTGATACAACGGCTCTGGCTCGAAGCTATTGAGTAACAGTAGCGTCTCGTCGTCGGGAAGCGCCTCGAGTTCGGCCATGATGTCTCCGAACGGTTCGCCATCGATCCCTCGGATGTCTAGGCGTCGACCGGTCTCGTTTCGCTCGGTGGCCAGATCTGTTCAAGAGTCGACGAGAGGGTGCGTGTTCCCCCGAACGTATCCGGAAGAACCGTTGATGAGGTTTAACACCCGGTTTCTGTGAACGGGCACTGTTCGATTCCGGTTGGTGGAGTCGCAGAGCACGGGTTCGACATCTCATCGACGAGTACTTGCAGGCGTTCGATCGCCTCGTCCGGAAGAGCGTATCCGATTCGGTAGCCCACTTCGAGGGACATGTCAAATCCCGTTCGACGGCGAAAGAACGTTCGGACGGCACACTGGCGCGTTTCCAATTCCAGCGCAATCTCTCTCCCCCGATTGGTGAGGACAACCCCGGCCTGCTTCTCGTATCGAAGGAGTCCAGCCGCGGCGAGTCGCTCGAACATTTCTGTCACGCTTGACGGCGCGACGTCGAGACGATCGCTCACCTCCCCGGTCCGAACCCGATCGTCGCGGTCAATACCGACCCGTCCGATAGTGACGAGATACAGCCCCCTGTGCCGATCAACGCAGACGGTGGGCCGTGTGCAGCCGCAGACATCCGCCTGGGAGTGGTCGATAGCCATCACCGTACGTTCGACACGATCAGGACATGAGGGTACCTCCGAATATGTTCCCGTCTATCGTCGGCTTCAATACACCCGGTCATGACAGCGGCGAGGAGTTAGAAAGATAGTGAGTCGCAGAGAGTTCCAGATCGTCGCGCCGAATATGTTCGGCGGAAGGAACGCGAGGGGCGAACGTGAATCATACGTATGTATCTGCCACGGCTCACGACGCTTTTGATCTGGTCAGTCGTGGGGACATACCTGCTCGTTGCGCTTGGAGCGACCGCTGCGACGGACACCGGCTCCGTAGTCGTCGTGGTCCACCACGCCTCCGCCGTGGCTGTCGGTGTTTTGCTCACCGTTACGGCTCTGCTTGCCCACCGAACGGCGGCCTCGCGTAGTGTCCGTGTCGGAACGCTCGCGGTGTTGATCACGTACTTGGCACAAGCCGGTGTCGGGCTCGCGGGCCAAACTGACGTCGTGCCGTTCGACGGCGGGCTCCACCTGCTGGGCGGGATCGCAGTGTTTACCGTCCTCCTCGTGACGCTCGTGATCAGAGTAGAGACGGTCGCGGGGGGATCAGTCGACGACAGCTCTCCGAACGGTCCAAGCAACCGCGTGACGCCGAACGTGTCTGATGGAGACACTCTTACCCAAGTAGCCGAAACCGATACGACTCGGTTCCGCGACCGGGTTCGGGCGTATCTCGAGTTGACTAAGCCTCGATTGATGTGGTTGTTGTGCCTGCTGGCGCTGGCAGGGATGGGACTGGCCGTCGCGGCCGGCGCCGAACTCGACGGCGTGACGGTCGTCGCGACTCTCGGCGGCGGCGTTCTCGCGATCGGCGCAGCAGGGACGTTCAACCACGTGTACGAACGGGATCGCGACCGCAAGATGCGACGGACCGCTGACCGACCGATCGCGACCGATCGGGTCGGTGTTCGACGCGCGACTGGCTTCGGCATCGTGCTCGTCGTCGCCTCAATGGCGGTGATGGTTGCGTTCGCTAACGTATTCACGGCCGCGCTCACGGCGGCAGCGATCGTCTATTACGCGTACGTCTACACGGTCCTTCTGAAGCCGACTACGCGGTGGAACACCGTGATCGGCGGAGGATCCGGGGCGTTACCCGCGCTGATCGGATATGCTGCGGTGACAGGGACCGTTAGCCTCCCCGCAATTCTGCTTGCGATCGTCGTCTGCTGTTGGACCCCGGCGCATTTCTACAACCTCGCGATCGCCCACCGGGAGGACTACGCCCGCGCCGACTACCCGATGCTGCCCGTCGTCGCCGGTGTGCGGACCGCCCGCCAGCGGATTCTTGCTTGGCTCGGAGTCACCCTGATCGCCGCGGTTCTGTTGGGAGCCGCTACCGATCTCGGTATCCTCTACACGCTCACCACCACGGTGCTCGGAGCGGTGTTCGTTCGAAGCGTGGTCCGACAGTACGACGTCGATCCACGGGGATCCGAAGACGAACGGGCTGCCGCCTACCGAAGCTTCCACGCCTCGAACGCCTACCTCGGGACCGTACTCGTGGCGATCCTCGTCGAAACGCTCGTGTTGTAGCCAGCGATCGCCGGACCGTCGGCGGACCCGCCGATCCGAACTGCCGACCCCGGATCCCCCTCCCCGCTCACGCCTCGTGTTCTCACGATCCGAAACGGCCGTCGAACATGTGCGTGATAACTTCCACCACGAGCGTGTCTGTACCCTTCTATGTGAGCGATCGATGAGTAACGAACCGACACACGACGACGGCAATATCCCGGCGATGCAACGCCTCTATAACCGTATCTGGCTGTTAGCCGTGGCCGCGATGGTCTTCTTCCTCGTGGCCTACGTCGGCTGGGGGCTGCTCGACCTCCTCTCGTTGTCCGTGAGGTGACTTCTGCATGAGTAATCCGCTCGAGGACCCCGACGACGATTGGTGGAATTCCCCGGTAAACCGTCGTGAGAGCATCTGGCTGGGAATTGCAGGTGCGTGGTCGCTCGGCATCTTCACGTGGATGGCAGGGTTCACCCAGTTCGGCGATCAGAATCCGATCGGCACGACCTACGATGTCGATCCAGATCGGTATCAGGAACGCGTCGGCGAGTATAAGGACGCAGCCGAAGAGACCGAAGACGGACTGGTCCCGCCCAACGACGACGTGTACGTCGGCGCGATGCGGTTCAACTGGGACGGACTCCCGGCCGTCCTCGAAGCGGGACGCGAGTACGACATCCACCTCGGTGCCTACGACGTCCAACACGGCTTCTCGGTCAGGCCCGAGGAGAACCTGAACAAGCAGATCAATCTCCAAGTGTTTCCGGGCTCCGAGTGGGTGATCCCGATGACCTTCGACGAACCGGGCACCTACCACGTCGTCTGCAACGAGTTCTGCGGACAGGGACACCGAACGATGCACGGCCGCTTCACCGTGGTGGAGGGGTAGTATGTCGGCGATCGCCTCTCTGTTCCGGAACGACTACGGCGCGGACGGCTTCCGCACGTGCTCGGTGACCGGCCTCGACATCCACCGATCCGTGGAGAACTACGTGAAGCTGTTCGGGCTGACCGCGGTGATCGCGCTCGCGGTCGGCGGGAGCTTCGCCTTCTCCGTCGCGATGACGCGCTGGGAGTTCGTCGGTCTGCTCGACCCGAGCAGCTACTACACGCACCTGAGCATGCACGCGTGGAACCTGCTCATCTTCTGGATGGTGTTCATGGAGATCGCCGTCCTCTACGTCGGCGGCCCGATGGTGCTCGGCCGGAAGCTCCCGCTTCGGCGGCTCGCGACTGTCGGGTGGATCACCATGGTCGCCGGGGCGATCGGCGTGAACGCATCCATCTGGCTGTCCGAGGCGCCCAACGAGGCGCCGCTTCTGACGGCGTACGTCCCGCTTCCCGTCACGCCGTGGTTCTACGGAACGGCGATCGTCTTTCTGATCGGAGCCACGATCGCCGCGGTGCCGTTCTTCGCGACGATCTGGTCGGAGACCCGCGATAGCCGGCGAACGCTCCCGCTCGTCGCGTTCGGCGCGTTCGTCACCGGGATTATCGCCGTCGAAGCGATCCTCGGCGGGATCGCCGCGTTCGCGTACGCGCTCGCCTGGCGTGTCGACCTCATCGCCTCGGTAGATCCGGGGATCTACCGGCAGCTCTACTGGATCGTCGGCCACGGAACTCAGCAGATCAACCTGCTTGCGATGATCACGGTGTGGTATTTCCTCACCCACGTCGTTGGCGGCGCGGTGGTAATCTCCGAGAAGGTCTCTCGGACCGCGTTCATACTCTACCTCTTTTTCATCAATCTCGGAGCGGCCCACCACCTCCTCGTCGATCCCGGTGTCTCTGCCGGCTGGCGGATCTGGAACACCTCCTACGCCTTCTACGGCGCGGCCTTCGCGAGCATGATTCACGCGTTCGCGATCCCGGCGGGGATCGAGGCCGGTCGTCGCCGTCGAGGACAGGGCGGCGGGCTCTTCGGCTGGCTCACCTCTGCGCCGTGGAAGAATCCCGTTTTCGCTGCGACGATTTTTAGCATTATCCTCTTCGGCTTTCTCGGCGGGATCACCGGCGTCGTGATGGGGCAGATACAGGTGAACATGACCTGGCACAATACCCTCGCGACGGTGGGACACTTCCACGCCACCGTCGCGCTCGGGACGACGCTCGCGTTCTTCGGGCTCGTCCTCTTCGTGATTAAAACGATGTTTCGGCGGGACTTCGTCTCGGACACGCTGGCGACCGCGATCCCGTACGCCTACGGGGGCGCGATGAGCGTCGCCACGCTGATGTTGATGTACGCCGGAATCCTCTACGGCGTGCCGCGCCGGACCGCCGAAGTGGTCCGGAACATCCCCGGCTCGGAGTTCAGCTTCTCGGCCGCGATCCCGATCTTCATGATCTTCGGGGTCTTCGCGCTGCTGGCGACTCTCTCCGGGGTCCTGTTCGTTGTCGTTTCGGTCGGCTCGCTGCTGTTCGGCGGGCGGCTCCCCGACGGTGACGACGGCGGAATGCTACCCGAGGGGGGACTCCACGCAGACGGCGGAGAGCCCGTCCACGCGGTGGAGCTCCGCGGAACCTTCGCGCTCTGTCTGATCTTCCTCGGCGTCTTCGTCGCCGTCTACGTGTTGAACTGGTATCTGCTGACCCAGCTGTGGGCGATCGGTGCGTAGCCGCCGACCGCCCGGACTACTGACCGACCGACTGTGCGACATCCAACGAATGACTGACACCTCCCGAACTACTCCTCGGACACGATTCGGTGGTATCGTTCGCCAGGCCTGGCGTGACTTCCTGAGCGTGTACTACGCCAACACGCCGGTCTGGCGCTGGCTCAAGAGCGGGGCGCTCGTCTTCCTCGGGCTCTTTCTGTGGATGGGCGGGAACGTCCTGTTGGCCTACTGGATAGACGCGACCGCGCTGCGGTACGCGACCGCCTACGGCTTCGTCCTGATCGCGTGGGGACCGCTCACCCACCTGGTCGTCGTGCCGGCCGTGATTCGGCTGCGTCGTACCGCCGAGAATCCCGTCGTGCGGCGGATCGTCCGCCACGGATCGAAGATCAACTTCACGACGTTCCTTGTGATCGTCGCGGTCGTGGGGACGGTCGGGCCCGGCGTGATGTTGCTCGACTTCTCGTC
The DNA here is from genome assembly GCF_009742825.1 of Halorubrum sp. CBA1125. Classification (GTDB taxonomy): domain Archaea; phylum Halobacteriota; class Halobacteria; order Halobacteriales; family Haloferacaceae; genus Halorubrum. Next base: position 31,676 of record NZ_WPCE01000006.1, on the reverse strand, counting down.
GGGCTTTGGAACCGACGGCAGCGACGTGACCGCAGACCTCGTCTGTGAGACAGACGGCGACCCGATCACCTGCGAGCTCGAGACCGCAGCGGGTGTCGACCACGTCGTACTCCTCTCCGGAGGCGAAGAGATAGATCGGAGTGACGAGCCGCCGTACGCGGTTTCAGCGCCGCGTGATTCACTCTCCGAGGGGCCGTCCGGGGCGCAGTTCGTGATCGAACTTCGGGATTCGAACGGCGAGACCCTCCGTCGATTCATTCGGATCGTCTGACGCGGCTGTTGGGATAACCCATCACTCTGGACGGGGCGGTCACGTTTCAGTCTCGGAGCACCGATCGCGTCGAGTTCGTCACGACGATACCGCTGCTGGCGGCCATGGCCAGCGCAGCAAAGAATGGGTTGAGCGCCCCCGCAACCGCGAGCGGGATGGCCACCGCGTTGTAACACAGCGCCCAGGCCACGTTCTCCCGAATGCGCCGTCGCGTCCCTGCCGCGAGGTCGAATACCGTCTCGACTGCACGGAGATCCTCGTCGGTGATCACGACATCCGCGGCCTCGACGGCGCGAGCCGTCCCGTCGCCCATCGCGATACCGAGGTCGGCCGCCGCGAGCGCCGGCGCGTCGTTGGTCCCGTCGCCAACCATTACGGTGGGCCCGGCAGACGCGAACCCGCGGAGCGCCTCGAGCTTTCCGTTCGGCGGCACGCCCGCGAAGACCTCGTCCACCGCGGAATGATCCCGGAATCGATCGGCCCGAGGACCTTCGTCGCCGGTCAGGACGACCACCTCTCGATCGGCGAACGCCTCCAGCGTCGCCGTCCAGCCCGTTCGTTCGCGGTCCTCGACGGCGATCATCCCGCGGGCCGCACCGTTCCAGCCCACGACGACCGGCAGCGCGCCCCGGCCCGTGATGGCTTCGATGTGCTCCTGCAGTTCTTCGGGGACCGGACCACACTCCCGTTCGACGAGCTCGGCGGTCCCCACGACGACGCGTGTTCCACCCGGTCGAGGACCGGATCTGTCGGGATCGTCATCAGCGAGCGTCCCCGAGACCCCCGATCCGGGGTGGTGGGTGAACGATTCGACCGTCGGCGCCTCAGTGGCGTGGACGTTGGCCGGCCGGTCGCCGGTAGCCGCCTCCCGAATCGCATCCGCGACTGGGTGATCGGCGCGGCGTTCGACCGCGGCGGCGCGCCGGAGCGTCCGGTCGTCGCCGTACGTCGCGCTGACGCGCATCTCCCCGGCGGTGAGCGTTCCCGTTTTATCGAACACGACCGTCTCAGCTTCCTGGGCGACCTCGAACACCGAGGCGTCCGTGACGACCACGCCGCGATCGAGCGCGTCGCGCAGCCCGCCGGAGACGGCGAGCGGCGTCGCGAGTCCCATCGCGCACGGACACGAGACGACGAGAACGGTCAGCCCGGCGAGCATCGCAGCGGCGACCGTTCTGCCGGTCGCAAGTTGCCAGCCAGCGACGAGCAGCCCGAGTGTGAGCACGACCGGTACGAAGACGGTCGCGAGCCTATCGACGAACCGCTGGATCCCCGGCGTGGCGGTCTGGACCTCCCAGAGTGCGGCGGCGAGGCGATCCGCGGTGCTCTCCGCGTCCTCGCCGACCCGTATCACGATCGCACCGGCCGGCCCGTTCCCCTCGGCTTCCCCCTGGTCGGTTCGACCGACATCGCCGAGTAGGGTCGCACCGCCGATTACGGTCTCGCCGGGTCGCTTTCGCACGGGGAGCGACTCTCCGGTGATCACGGACTCGTCGACGTCGGCGGCCCCCTCGATAACGGTGCCGTCGATCGGCACGTGTTCCCCCGGTGTGACTCGAACGCGGTCGCCCGGATCGAGGTCCCCGATCGGGACGGTCTCGAAGCCGGTTTCGGTGATCCGCGTGGCCGTTTCGACGCGAGCGGCCGTGACGGTCTCGAGGAGGTCAGTCGCCTGCGATCGGACTCGTCGCTCGTAGTGCCGGCCGAGCGAGACGACCATCACGACGGCGACGGTGACGTCGTAGTACAGATGCGTGCCGCCGGTCGCGAGCGCGAGGGTACTGTACGCGTACGCTGACAGCGCGGCGACCGCGACGAGGAGGTCCATGTTCGGCCGGCGTGCTCGAACGCTTACGTACGCGCCTCGGAGGAGCGGCGCGCCCGTGTACGCCAACAGAACGGTCGTGAGGAGCGCGATGAACGCCAGCGGAAGGTACCACCCGACCGCCGTGGTCGTATCGATTGTGAGGACGTTCGTCTCCACGCCGAGATACCTCGGGTACAGCGAGAGGACGTACCACGGCATGATCAGCATCGCGAGGAAGCCGCCGACGACGAGTCGCTCGACCGACCGATCGTTCTGTGAGGACGTGCGGGTATCACCGGCGGCCGCACCGTTGTCTGCCGATGTCTCGTCTCGAAGTCGGAGCGTGTAGCCGTAACCGGAGAGCGCCTCCGGGAGGGCTGTCCGTTGGATCTCCCCCGGGTCGTAGACGACGCGGGCGGTCTCGGTGCCGTAGTTCGCTTCCACGGCGTGGATTCCGGCTTGGTCGTCACCGCGTAGTCCGAGGAACGCCTCGCAGGTCGTACAGTGCATCCCGTCGACCGCCAGATAGGCCTCGGTGGCTCCCGACGGAAGTGCCGTCTCAGTTGCCGATCCGCCGCTTTCGGTCGTCGCATCTCCCAACGGCCCTGAGTCTGTCCCGACCCCGCCCGCATCCTTCACGTGATCCAAGTCGTCGAGGCGACGGGCCACCTCCAAGCAGCCGCGACAGCAGAACTCCCCATCGATATCGGCAGTCCTGATAGGTGAGTCCGAAGTCGGGAGATCACAGAGACGGCAATCAGCCATCGATCGTGATCGTCCGGCGACCCGGGAGTCGCTATCCGCGAACGTGTTCGGGTACGGACGTCGCGTCCTGTTGAGTCACGTTCGCTCTGGTACCCAGACGAGCCGAGGTAGTGGTCACTTCCATCCGAATACGAGGAGGACCACAGTGGGGAGAAGGGGAACATCTTCGGTGGTACTGTCAGGTGCGAAGAGAACGTAGCCAGCCCCATGGGCGCCATCCCAGGCAATATCGAGACGGACCAACAGCCCCCGATGACGGTCCCGTTACGACACTTTGTCGTCGGGCTTGCCTTCCTCGTCGCGGGAGTCGGACTCGGGATTGGCTTACATCTGAACGCCGTTCCCGGACTGGGCCGGCTCGCTCATGTCCATCTCCTGTTAGCCGGCTGGATCTGTATCACGATCATGGGTGCGATGACGCAGTTCGTGCCCGTCTGGTCGGGAGCGATCCTCCACTCGCGGCGGCTCGCGAATCTGCAGTTGGGGCTGGTCGTCGCCGGTCTCTCGGGATTCGTCGTCGCGTTTCTCTTAGTCGAGACGGCGTGGCTGATCCCGTTCGCGGCGCTCATGCTCGTCGGCTTCTGGGCCTTCGCGTACAACATCATCCGAACGCTCGGCACGGTCGAGGAGTACGACGTCACCGAACGGCACTTCCTCGGTGCGCTCGGCTTCTTCCTTCTGTTGACCGTTCTCGGCGTCCTCCTCGCGGTCGATTTCACGGTTCCGACGTTCTCGCGGATCGGCGTCAGCCGGTCCGGGGTGGTTGGAGCCCACGCGACCCTCGCGGTCTTCGGTGCCGTACTCACGACGATGTACGGAGCGCTGTACCAGCTCGGGACGATGTTCACACAGACGGAACTACACGGGATCGACCACCGTCTTCGTTCGATCGAGGAGATCGCACATCCCACCGGCGTGGTCGTGCTCGCGTTTGGACGACTCGTGGCTCACGCCCCCGCCTCGAGGGTCGGTGGTCTGTTGATCCTGTTCGCCGCGTCGGCGTTCTGTCTCATCCTGGCACGCAAACTGTACGAGATGCAGGTCGAACGGACTCCGATGCACACGCGGTACATCGTGGCGGTCGGCGCACTCGCGCTGTGGATCGCCGTCTCAGTGCCCGCGTGGATATCTGACCCGTTGACGCGCGATCATCTGCTCGGCGCGGCGAACGCCGGCCATCTGCTGTTGTTGGGAGCGATCGGGTTCGTCGTCGTGGGGACGCTCTATCACATCATTCCCTTCGTTATCTGGGTCAACCGGTACAGCGATCTGCTAGGATTAGAGGACGTCCCGATGATCGACGACCTCTACGGCGACCGGATCGCCGCGATCGACGGGGTACTCCTCGGGGGCGGAAGCGCACTGATCGTGGGCGCGAACCTACTGGAAGTCACCGGAACGCCGGCGCTCCTCGGCGGGGTACTCGTGGGCGTCGGCGTCGTGGCGTTCGTGTCGAACATGGTCCTCGTGTTGGTCCGTCACAGCCCTCACTCGATCGATCGGATCGTGTTGGGGTCGTTCTCGCCGCTTCGAGTACACGGCTCCGACGAGACGGTCAAGGAGTGAGGATAGATCGACGAACGGAACAGCCGACAGGACGGCAATTTCCGGAGCGACGAGCCGCTCGGTTCGAACATGTACGGGATCAGGAGTACCACTTCCGGTCTCGAACACGTGCGTATGCCCAGCTTTCCGTCTCCGTTCGGATCTGATGACAGCGATCTCTTCGACGGGTACGACGAGTTCGTCGCGGCTCACCTCCCGAGACCGGGCGAGTTCCTCGAGCCTCACGACCTGCTCACCGGGGCGGACCACGTCGCGTTTCACCGCCTCACGCGCGACTGCTTCGAGGACCGGAAGGTGTACGATATGACGTTCAACTACAACCTCGCACGGCTGAACCTCGACACGCGTCACACGGGCGCCGGCTACCGCTACGCCGTCGAACGCGACGACGCCGCCGACGCTATCGAAGCGGCGGACATCGACCGCGTACTCCGTGCGGAGTTCACGCCGACCACCCCGTTCTGTCCGCAGACCCACACGCTGACGATCGGGTCGTTCCGCGCATGGAACGGGCTCTCGGATCGGCACGAGTACGACCTCGTCCGCGTCCGTGCAGCACCGATGCACCACCAGAGCGAAGCGATTAACGAGCAGCTCGCCGAACTTGAGCACACCTATCTCGAGACGGGGGACGTGACCGCCGACCCAGCGGGCGGTACCGAGATCGGGTCGAACCCGATGGAACGATCGATGGAGAATGACGGTCCGAGCCGCGGATCGACGGACGCTCCATTCTGAGAGGGACTAGTCATTTGGGGCAACGGACACTACACGGTTAGCACTGCGATCTGCAGTCTCTCCGAATCCGTCTGTCTGCGAAACTGACTCGTCAGAACGGTGCGTTCGGATCCTCTGAGACAGTTGGTTCACCGCTGTGCGTTTCTGTCTTCCCGATCAGCACCCTGAACTCGCCGGGATCACGCTTGCGGTACTGCCAGTAGAACTCCGGGCCGGCCTCGGCGTCGAACTGGTGGTACAGCGGCTTCGGGTCGTGGTCGTTCACGAGGGTAAATCCCTCTCCGTCGTCGAGGTCCGCGTACGCCTTGAAGATCTTCTCGTGGCGCTGAGCGGGTGGAAGATCGCGGACGTCGAGCTCTGCCGCACTCTCTGGTATCTCGTCGGACGCTTCCGCGGACACCCCGTCATTGTCAGCCGTCGCGGACGTGGGCTCCTCACCGTCGGATGTGGCATCGCTTCGTTCGGCCTTCGTGATCTGTACCCGACAGCGGCCGGGCTCTTCTTCGACTACCTCCCAGTCGAACGCGTCACCGTACTGCTCCCGAAACTCGCGACGGAGCGGCTGCGGCTCGTGCGGAGCGATGAGCTCCATCGTCTCCCCATCGGGTATCATGCCGTACCGGTGGTGGATCGTCTCGTGGCGATCCGGCTTCGGGATCTCCCGGACATCGTATCGCGTGATCACGCCCTCGTCGTCGGCTATCGAGGCGTCGGTCTTCACGATCTCGACGCGCCATTCACCCGACCCGCGACTCGCGTACTCCCACTCGATGACATCGCCATGCATCGATCGAAGTTCGTAGTAGAGCGGCTTCGGGTCGTGGTCGTTGACCAGCACGAACCCCTCGCCGGGTCCGAGGCGATCGAACGTATCGAGCAACACCTCGTGTCGCCGCTGCGGTATCAGGTCACGCACGTCGAACGTCCCTAACTCATCGTCACCGAGTGGTTCCTGTTTGGACACCCGAACCTCGCGGGGCTCCGCGTCAGGATCCTCGTGGGCCCAGTCGAGGGCACAGTCCCGTTCGATCTGGTACTGGATCAGATGAGCGTCGATATCTCGATCAGCGATAACGAGAACTTCGACACCTGTCTCGGTCTCGTCGAGCGCGGCGTAGATCCGGTCTGGAAACTCGTGAGGCGAGGAATCACGCAGGTCGATTTCAGTAACCATCTCTCGGATCGAGTACGGTCGCGAAGAGGGATGGACCCTCAGCCGAACTTGTTCGGGATATCCATCAAACAAGACGGAGTCGAGGAGTGAATTATCGAATGCTCACCAATCCAGTACAGGATACTCGGCTGTTTTCCGAAGAAAATCTCAACCGGTGAATTCGGTGACGCTTTCGCGAACGATCGACGCATCGCCGACCAACTCGGCATCGACCTCCCCGTCCGCGAAGACCTCGTCGAATCGTTCACGAGTGGGTACTCGCTGCTGGATCCGACGCAACCTGAAACGGGCTCGACCAACAGCACGTATCGCCTCCGGATCAACGTCGAGCCAGCCACGCTGGCGCCGACAGAGTCCTGACCAGGGTACGAAGTCGCCGTACCTTCAGCCTCCGGCGTTGAGAACGGTGCTGTTCGACGACGGACTATGGGTTCGTGCCACCATCGACGGCGTCGAGATCGGGTTCGTCGAACTCGAGTGCGTCTGCGACAGCATCCGGAAGCTCCGGGCGGGGCGCCGATTCGTGGCGGTCGATTTTTTCGGTTTTACGTGTGTTTTCGTAGAGAGCGCGTGCGACCGGGAGGCCACGGAGATACTTGTAGTCGTGGAGGACCCCGACGCCCCGCTCGGTGAACCCGTAGAACTGTGCCGGGAGATCACGTTTTTCCTCACTTGGTTCGTACGTGTAGCGTGCGAGGAGCCCGGCGTCGATCAGCGTCTCCAGCTGGTCTTTGATTGCTGCCTGACTCCTCCCAGTCATATACTCAAGTTCGGCGAGCGACATCAGATGGGCGGGGTGGCCCAGCAGCTCCTGGATGATGAGATGGCGCGTATCCTGGGACAGCAGCTTGAACAGCCGCTGTTGTTCCGCAAACGGCCCCGCATCGGCCCCGCCAGTGTCGGTTTCGCTCATACGTGATGGTACGAGAAGGGGCGCTATAATAGTTAGGGTCATCCAAGTTGGTTAAAATAGAAAAAACCAAAGTGATTCAGAAGGGATAAGGTGTTGTGGTTTGAATCGACAGCTAATGACTGATCCAAGCTCTCCGCCGGCCGCTGGGGAGATTATGGCAGTCGTTCACGAGGCCGTCGGGGGCATCGAACTTGAACCAGCGGAGAAACGGGAGATCTGGCGGTTCGCCCGGCGTGAATTGCCGTATCTCTGGAGTCAGCGGACGTCGTATTTCATCCTGGGGAGCTATCGCGACCCCTATCTCCGCCGGCTCCGCGCCGTCCAGAACGAACTCACGAAGCAGCTCAGTGCCTATCCGTTCATTATGGGTGATCTCCTCGAGCTTCCGACTGACCGGCTCAATACGTTCGATATTATGTTTTCGTTGCTCGCGACATACAGCGACTACATCGTCGGTGTCTTCGAGAAGGAGAGTGGTGGTGAGGCTCCTGAATTGGGTCAGATCGATGACCCACCGTATTTCGACAAGTCGTACGTGTTCCCGCGTGATTACGCGTGGGTAACTGACGCGAACCTTGACTCGAAACAGCACGCCATTCAGGCCGCCCTTGAGATTGCGTTCGCAGACGATTTGTCGGCAGATGAGGTCCAATCAAAGGTCGATTCGCTCGTTGATCGCGCACAAGAGAGCGGTCTTGACATCGACGAAAAAGAGGTTTGGAATGTGATCGATGACCGGATAGATGAGGGCGAAGAACCGGCCACGTACAGTTGGGTCCATCTCAACAAGTTCCGCAAATTCGAACTCCACGATCGGTGCTTCCCGTGGACGACAGAGGACGAACTTCGAACTGTCGTTGACGAACTTCCATCCCCGACACCACGTCCAGAGTGGGAAGCAAGTGGGGAACGATGAACTATCCTGCCCTACTCGCTCGGCTACACACACATCAGAGTGAGTCGGATTGGAGTGGAGATGGCGTATTCAGCCCATCCGGACCCACAGCAGGTTCCAATACTGGAGGATCCAGTACAAGACGCTCGTCGCGCCAACGACCGCCGAGTAGTGGACACGAGTGACGAGTGACCAGTCGTCTCGCAGCCACGCACGAGCCGCGTAGGCGACTGCGCCAGCGGTGGCGATGACTCCCAGCGTCGGCACAACGAACACGACCTCGAACCACGCGGGCGGACGATTGAACAGCGTCGGTCTGTCCATCGACGCCACGGCGATGGTAACACCGACGAAGACGAGGACGAATAGCAAGAGCCCGGCGAGGCCCGCGCCAGCCACCCATCGAGCGCGGGTAACGGATTGTGGTGGTGACTCGCCGCCGCGATACCGACGCCACCCTCGGGCTGCTGGCCACCCCACCAATCCGGTCAGCGCCATCACCGAAGCAGCTACCGTTAACCATCCCTGTACTGACAGCTGCTCGTGGTAGCCGATCTGTTCGTACGCGCTGAGTCCGTTCAACAGGTGGGTCACTTCACCGTCCGTCTCCCGGAACAGCAGCGTCGAGTCCTCCTCGACGTGTTCGAAGACGAGCGGCTCGACTTCGATCCATTCGTCCGTTCTGTCTCCCTGTTCGGTTATCAGTCGCCCGTCGTCAGTGATTCGGACGTCGACTGGCTGGCTTGTGAGCAGCCCGTAGACGAGTTTCTCAGCGCTGACGGTGTCGGTCGTGTTCACCGACCGGTAACGGCCCTCGAGTTCGTCGGCATGTTCGGGCATCCCGTCGGGCGTCCGTCGATTTCCGCTTGAATCAACGGGTGCGAACTCGTCGAGTAGTGTATCTACGACTTCCTGCTTCGCCCCGGACGCTTCGTTGCCGTGAGCACCAACAAATAGGCCGACATCTTCCTCTGGGATCAGCGTGAATTCAGCGGCGAACTGCGGGACGCTACCACCGTGACGCACCAGTCGGGTGTCCCCACGCGATCCCTCGAAAAGCCCGAACGTCATCCCGTCGACCCGCTCGTGTGGGGTGAACCACTGCTGGTGCATCGCGTCGACCGCGCTCTCCGAGAGGATCCGTTCGCCGTCGACGACGCCACCGTGTAGATGCGCTTGGAGCAGCCGTGCCATGTCTGCTCCGGTCGTGTGAAGGCCGGACGCCGGTGACACGTCGGAGTAGAAACTCACAACGTCTTCGACGGTCGTTCCATCGGCGGGCACGAGGCCGGGGGGTGCTGGCTGGAACGTGCTGTTCGACATGCCTAGCGGCGCGAACACGTTGTCCGTGACGAACGACCGGAAGCGTTTCCCTGAGATGTCCGCGATCAGCTGTCCGGTGAGTGCCGCGGCATAGTTGGTGTACTGATGGAGTTCGCCGGGCGGGCGGACACGCGCCGGTACGTCTGTCGACACCGACTCAGCGAGGGGACGGACGTGCTCGGGCTTTCGCACCGAATCGCCTCGACCGCGGACCTCGAATCCTGGCGTGTGGGTGGCGAGATGTTCGAGCGTGATTGGTTCATCGTACGTTTCGGGAAGATCAACGGTTTCGAGGTGATCATCCACCGGTGCGTCTGGTGTGATCTGCCCGCGATCGACGGCCTGCATCGCAGCCGTCCAGGTAGCGACTTTCGAGACGGAGCCGACACGAAAGAGCGTCTCGTCCGCTCGAACCGGGATATCCTCGCTTCGGAATGCGTGACCGTGGCCGCTCGTGTGGACCGTGTCACCGTCGACGACGGCGACCGTCAGCCCGCCCGCATCGTGGTCAGCTAACGCGCGGGTGGCCGCGTCGTCGAGCGCATCCACGCTGGTCGTTTGAGTCGGTTCGGTCGAACCACTGGCGAGACCGCTGGCCGCGACGGCGGTGCCAGCGCCGACGGCCGCGGACCGCGACAGGAATCTGCGTCGTGAGAGTGTGGAGGGCATCGGTGGGAGTGTGTGAAAGACGATTCACGCCGTGAAAGGCGGGACAAGTCGTCTGATTGAGCGTGTACCTACGTTGCTCCGGTGAAGGTGGCCAGCCGGATGTTGTGGTTTGAGACAGCCATATCTCTCTACCTAACCCGGTAGTCACGCGGGGTGCCCACCTTCGCACCTTCATCACGGGTGTCGTGGTGTCAAATACACTTTACAGTAAAGCTTACTTTCCATGTTATATGAATCTTTATCTTCAGAATCGGTTGTCAGCTCGATCCCACGATGGTGAGAAGCCCGAACGCACCTGCCAAGCCAAGCGCGGCGACGACTAAATCAATCGTCCATCGAAGCAACCAGTCTCGCACCCGCGCTCCCTCGGGGCGAATACCGAACCGGACCGTTAGGTGTCGAACGATCACGACCCACGTGACAAGCACAAACCCGAACAGAAACGGCCACACGTCGATTCCGAGTCGAACCTGTACGATATAGACCGGGAGTACGCCGATCAGAATCGGCGTTGTTGCGATCCGGGCCACAGGACGGAGCGGCCGGCGCTCCGGCGTCGGGCGATCGCCAGGCGTCAGTTCAGAGACTGACACACCACATGACCGAAAGTCACCCGCAATTTCGCGTACCTGTTCGCGCGGTATGAAGATCCCTTCCGGTTTCGTGACAGTAGGAGACTGATAGCGGAGTCGAGCGGCAACGATCGGGCCGAGTGGAATCATTTGAAGCGCGTCTACTGTGTCGACATCGATCGTCCGTTCGTCAGTGCCGGTAGCGGCTGCGAACTGTGTGGTCTCTGGATCGTCGAATTCAGGCCTGATCGTTAATGTTTGCTTCTCGGGATTGAGCCGGTAATGGTTTGTTTTGAATCCCGCACTCGAAAACCACACCATCAACCACAGGCACGCACAGACGATCACGTACGCGATAGCTGCCCGAGAGCCGAAGACGGTCATTGAACCGAGAACCGCCAGCGGTAGCACGATGAAAAAGCCACCCCAGATCATAGGGTGCATCGTGACGATGAATGCCGCCATCCGGTGTGGGAGCCGACGAATGCCGTGTAGGTTCGTCTCCCAGCTGAGACCTGAATCTCCTTGCTCGATGCTCGTGGAGGGCATATCGAACCACTCACGGGAGATCGAGTTAGAAGTGGTGGTGTCAGCTACTATCTCACCGTTCCCTATCGACCGCCAGATTAACCTCGTTAGTCGGCGCTATCTCCCGACTAGGATGAAGATCCGGGCCATTCTTCGGGGGTTCGTTGCCGGACTCTCGGGGGTGGGGTTCGTGCTGATATTTCTGTTTGCGCAGACGGGGCTCGTTTCACTGCCGGTTCTACTGACGATCGGGATTGTCACGATCGTCGCCCTCTTCGCGGCTGGCGGGCAGACAGCTGTGCTACGGCTGGCCGGACGCGCGGAACCGAATACGGACGAAAAACAGGAAACAGAGTGGTGGCTGAGTCGAGTCGAGCCGGCACTTGAAGACACCTGGAACGTGTGGTCCGATCTCGTGTTGACGGTGTGTCTCGGTGCTGTTGGAATCGGATCGTTCGCGCTCCTCGTTACGTCATCAAGCGACGATCCGCCGCTGGGCCTTCTCATTACTGGGTTTCTGGGTATCAACGGCGCGCTCATCTCACTTGCGTTCGCTCTCGATTAATTGGCACACAGTGCCCTGATAGTGGAATAACGCATCCAGAACGGTGTCAAGATATTTTACCTGTTGAAGAGACATCGAAGCCATGAGTCAGGACTCGGATGAGACGGTGATTCCGGTGAATCACGCGGTTTCGATTGTTGTCCTTGCGAGTGCTATTGGTGGGGTTGTTGGGTATCTCTTTACCGTCCATCTCGTTGCATCATTCGCGTCTGAACTCGAAGCAGTCTGGCTGACAACCGTCGTCTTTGCGAGTGTCGGGTTGTATCTGTGGGGTGTATCTCAATAATAGTCTCGGCTGCCTCGGAACCACCTTCAGTAACAAAAGACCGATTACGGAAACAGCAGTATCGGAAATTATGAACGGCTGGTCTCTCCAGGATTCAGTTGGCATCCTCATCGTTCTTGGGATAACGCTTTCTGCGGCTCAGGCTGTTGAAGGCATCGCGCAGGCACTTATCGTGTTCGTTGGTGTCGTCATTGCATTACTGTGGATACTGAAATTCTTTTTTGAAGGCTACACAGACGCGATTACATCGTAGACATAGTTAGCAAGAATTGAAGCTACTATCTACTCCCAGATTTGAATGGATAGCTTCGAGATCAGTTTGAGCCAGCGGAGCGAATATATGCTCCTTTTTTGAATTAGTCAGTATGGATCTAGATTGGTTGTTCGACCAGGATCTGCCAACGTATGTGTATGCGCTCTTCGGCGGCGTGGTCGGTATTCTGGTGGTGACAGTACATAATCTGTTCATCGGGGCAGAATCGTATTATCACCTCTCAGGAGTAATTGTCGGCAGTGGTTTCGCCGGTTTTCTCGCCGCGAACGGATCGGGGCATTTCAAAAGAGCGGGGATGGGTGCCGGTATCCTCGGAACAGTTCCCGCCTTTGCATGGTCGTCTGACTTTCTACGAGGCTGGTTTATCACGTCGGCTTCCGAAGGTGGGCAGATATTCGCGGTCGTGCTTCTGTGTTTTCTTATTCTTGCCACGGGGATGTTGGCGACACTAATCGGCGTATTCGGCGGTTTCTTCGGCGGATGGGTCGCTAAGAAAACCAATCCCGAGATCAAGTAAGATCTCAAAAATACGTTCCAAGACTTATTCCGATTGCAGTACCGGCGGCGATTTTCGCACAGGTTTGCCAAGACTGCGAACTGAAACTATAAAAGAGGAATCCAACGGGGACTGATCCGAGCGCCGCCGCAGTCCAATCTGGAGAATGCTGGAATGGATCCGTCAAGAGGTAGAGTACAGTCATAACGACTCCACCAATGAAGGCTAAGATCCGGTCCCACTGAAACTCGGACCAGTTTGATCCATCATATGGTGTATCCATTTTGAGTAGGTCACGCTTGGAAGGCATACTTAGAACCCTGTTTTCTGGATTATGTGTTCTACATAGCACATCAGTTATCGATCGCGGGCTGTGCGAAGCCGATCGATTCGATCCCCGAGCGCCACCTTGATAGAGAGCGGATTCGGGACTCGCCTTCGTGTTGGTTCTAAGGCGTGCACGTCGGCATATTCGGTGAGCGCATCAGCGACGGTTGTCCGCCCGGCCTGTTCGGCAGCGTACTCGTCAGTTGCACGGATTCGTCGACGGGCAAGCCAAAACCCGATAAGAACCACTCCAAGTGAGAGTCCGAGTAACGGCCACTGTGGTCCGATACCGATGACGGACGCGATGAGTGCGATACTCGCAACGAGGACAGTACCAAGCCTGATCTCGAAAACATGGGTCCGAAGTTTCCCTGCCTCGATTGCAAGCAGCGCAGTGGCTGTCTCATCGTCGAATACATCGAGAAATGTACTTGTGACGAAGAGGCGTCGGTAGTTTGGTGGCCCGCGAACGATTGTACTCGCCGTTTCTTCGTTTTCAGTATCGAGGATTCGGGCGTCTCGAACGCTGAGACCGGCCCGTGAACGGAGTTGTTCCAGTCTGTCGGCACGTTCTCCAGTTGGTGTCGCCGTCGAACGAAGTAGCGGGATTACCCATGGGGACGCGTACAGCAAACCAAGTATGAGAACGATGAGTGTGAGTGCTGGGGCAAGTAGTGAGGATTCAAGCGAGAACACTTGCAACGGTGTGAGTATGACCGTGAGAAGGACGCTAAGTCCAACGATGTACCGTGCCATCTTGCTGATCGCGGTGCTAGTGGCAAGTTCTAGATCACGTACTTCGCGGACACCACGTACCGTCGGGAGATACGAAACGAGCCAGATGCAGCCGGCCGCGAGGAACGTGACGAATTGCGAGAGCACTCCGTCCAGCAGTTCCGGAATAGCGGGGAGCGCCGTGAGGAACGCGGCCCCGGATCCAGTGAGAGCGAACACGCCGTAGGAGAGTAATGCGTACGGGAATAGCACGGCTCCATACAGCAACCGGTACTTTCCGACGGGGTTTCGAAGCCGGCGAACCACGACGGTACCGACGAGCCCGATGAGGCCACCGATGAGCGCAAGTCCAACAAATGCGGCGATCGCGGCACTAATCGAGGGCAGCGTGGCTTGGAGGGCAGCCATACTGGTGTCTTCCTGAAACACGCACTAAAATCACTGCGATTGATGGGAAACGATAGCCGTTTCTCAAAACAGATTTTGAACGTTCGAGATATTGACATTGCCTGCACTTTGATGCTACATATGACCCTCTATCAGACACTTAGCTCGTGTTCGAACAGCCCCAATAGACGCCGATTCCTCGCCGCGTGTGGCGTTGGACTTTTCGGCAGCACTGCTGGCTGTACGACGATCGTGGACAGCCTTGCCGATCTCGCGTTAGGCGATGTCAATCTCTTCAACGAAACTGAGGATGTCCTTACCGGTACTGTGACCATCATCGGTCCGGGAGATGAGACTGTTCTCTCAGAATCGTTCGATTTACCACCAGAATCGGATGACGACGATACTGACGAGAACAACGACGAAGACGGCGTGACGGCCTACGAAGACGTGTGGACTGATCCTGGCACCTATGAAGCCAGTGTCGAATTGGATGGTGATTCCGAAGTTCAGGGAGAATCCACTGCATCAGAGTCAATCTCGATTGATGACACGTCAGAGGAGATGCTCGCCATCGCGTTCGGTATGGAAGAGGTCGATGACGCGATCGGCTTTATCGTTGGCGAGTCGTTGAGCGACTTCGCACAGGCATAACTGGCACTATCTATTTCGCTTCTCGTTCTCGTTCAAGCCCGTTTTGACTCTTCCAAGTTTTTATATATTCTATTGTTGAATCCTGCTACAGATGCCCTCCATCACGCGACGAAAGACGATTGGCCTGCTCACAGGGTGTGTTGCTCTCAGCGCAATCGGCGGTGCCGTGGCACATACGACACAGAAGAACGCGCCGCATCTGATCGTGAACAATCAAACGAAGCGCGAACTGGACATCACGACGGTCATCCGCACTGTAGAAGATAGCAAGGTTCTCGTCGACGACACAGCAGCCATTTCGGCAAACGGCGATCACGGATACACTGGTCTCGTGTCTAATGAACCACTTGACGTGACGATTCGCACGGAAACCGGATTGGAGAACACGTATCGATGGGAAGAAACCGATCCAGAGAACGCATTATCGGTCGGTGTCTCCACGGACGAAATCGGCTTCGTCGTTGCAACGCCGCCCTAAATTGGTGATTCAGTATGGCCTCTAAATACCGACGCGGCTTCGACATTACCCGTGACAGCCTGCGCGTGTTCACCAGAGAACCGAGTCTGATACTCCTGCCGGTGTTGAGCCTTCTCGCCGTCGGGAGCGCCTTCGCTGTGCTCGCAGCGATCGCCTTCCAGCAGGGACTCGTCGAGTCGCTTGTCACCAACGATCTCTACCAGTACGGGGCGTTGTTCTGTGCGATTGCGATCTCGTCGAGCGTAGCGACGTTTTTCAACGCCGCCGTGGTGCACTGTGCGGCCCAGCTGTTCGATGGTAACTCGACATCCGTTCGAGATGGACTCGCCGCAGCGTGGCGTGCCCGCCGTCAGATCGCTGTGTGGGCCGTCGTCGCCGCGACGCTCGGGACGGTCTTGTACATCCTCGATGAGAAGTTCGGCGTCGTCGGAAGCCTGACACGAGCTGTCTTCAATCTCGCGTGGGCGCTCCTGACATTCTTCATCGTGCCGGTCATCGTCCTCGATCAGCGACGGAGTCTGCGCCGCCAGCTACGGCGAAGTGGGTCGCTCTTTCGAGACACGTGGGGTGAAAGCGTCTCCGCTACGCTCGGCGTGAGTTTCGTCTTCCTACTCGTTGCGCTGCCCGGTGTCGCACTGGGTGCAGTTGGATACTTCGTGCTTGATGGCATAGTCGCTACGGGGGCGCTCGTCGGTGGTGGCGTGATCATCGTCACTGCCATCGTCGGCTCGCAGACGGCATCTGCAATCGTCCGGACCGCGCTGTATCGATACGCGACGACGGGTGAAGGGGTCGGCCCGTTCGAGGATCGGGATCCGGACACGGTCTTCCCCGAGAGCTGACGATGCCGATCTACGACCGGCGTCCCCCTTCGGAGTACGAGGTAGTCGATCGATGGGACGGCGGGATCGGGTGGCTCGCACATCCGAACGAAACCGGTCGCCGGACGAGTCACGCCGTTGTTGGAGAGAACGGTGGCGTGTGGCTCATCGATCCGATCGACGCGCCACGAATTGATGAAGAGCTTTCGACGCTTGGCGACGTACACGGTGTGATCGTCTGTTCGAACTACCACGTCCGTGACGCGGACGTGTTCGCGGCGCGTCACGACGTACCAGTGTACTGTCCCCCGTGGCTCTCTCGGGCGACATCTCAACTCGATACTGTGATCGAACTGGAAACGAGTACCGTCGGTACGTCCGGATTCGAACTCCGTCGTTGCCACCCATTTCCGGGTTGGTCCGAAGCAGTTGCGTATCGTGGATCCGATGAAACGCTCTACGTCCCCGACGTACTCGGGACTGCGCCGCTGTTCACCGTGGGTGAGGAGCGGCTCGGAATGTACCTTCTATGCCGGTTTACACCACCCCGAGCCGTGTTCGAGGAGCTGTCTCCACAACGAATCCTCGTCGGACACGGCCAGGGAATCTTTGAGAACGCCTCGCCGGCTTTGAGGACGGCCCTTGATGGAGCGCGTCACCGCTTGCCTGCAGCGCTTCGATCCAACGGATGGGGGCAAATCCGGGCGCTGACAGCGGCACTTGGCGATCGAAGCTAAATCCGATTGCTGTTGAAATCTTATCCATCAGGTATATTTCATCCGAAACAGCTGGTCGCTGAAGAGTGCGAACCTACCGACCAAAGAATGTGTCTCGGCGTACCAACAGGAGAGTGATCACGACCGTTGGGACTGATAGGTAGATGATCAATACCCCAAATGGAATATCTATTCTCACAGCCTGAATCGCACTAGCTATCGCCGCTACGAGTGTTCCGTACCAGCCAATAGGCCTTTGTTGATAGACAAAACCCGTCAGTATACCAAGTACAATGCCTACCACACTCCATTGGAAAGCAGCGACAGTTTGGGGACTGACCCCCGTTTCAACAACTGGCCCCGATAGCTGAGATAGTGCCGCAAACAGGAACGAAAGGGCTGAGAACACCGCTAATCCGGCTACAAGACCGAGGACATCTACTGGTGGGCGTCCCTCACCTTTCTTTTCAAAAAGTATAGAAGGGCTTGTGTTTGGCATAATTCACAATTTTGATCGAGGCACTTAATCAATCACCTAGTTATACAGACCGCAACCAGATCAAAAGCTATCAGCTGGTGATTTCGCTCAGGGATAGACAGCTAACTCGAATTCGTACCAACTCCCGTCGTAGACCGCGTACATATTCGGAAACGTCGTATATTCTGTATACTCGCTGTGTTCCTGGACGTGGTCGGCGGCGTTGAGCTGCGTGAGGACTGTGTCGAGTCCGTCCGACATTGGTGGCGACTCTTCATAAAATCCCGAGACTGGGCGTCCGTCCGTTGCCGTGTCGAGTACGTCCGTCGCCTCGCTTGGGAGCGAGACCGTGGAAAAGTCGACTTCGAGAACGGTATCGCGTACGTGTCGCTCGTATTCAGATTGTGATCTCCCGATCTGCTCGGCCGTGAACGTCCGTTCGGTCACGGGGATGGCATTCTGCTCGGCTCGTGCCTGAAACAGATAGTCGTTGTGTTGCAGATACTCGAACGGCGGCGACGGGACGAGATCGCTTGCTTCGGTATCGAGGTAGTGGTGATACGTGACGCCGCGTGAACCGGGCTCCTGATCACCGACATCGATCGCCGGATCTCGATCCGCGGCGGCGGCTTCCATCGCCTGCTGGAGTATCTGCTGGTCACGATCCGACAGTGACGTGATCGGTACTGTCGCCGGATCAGCACCGTCAGGCAGTTCCGAACCCTGCAAGTCGAGATAGAATTCCCACCAGTCTCGTTCGACAGTGCGAACCGTCTCGACGTGGGTCCGGTAGTAACTATCGCCGTCCGTAGCGAACTGGGGGCGTTCCCGTTGCTCGGAGCCGAACTCGTACTCGTAGGCCAACTGGTAGTTCAGCACGGTAACCGAGCCGCTCGCAAGCAGTTCGTCGTAGACGGCACACTTGTACTCGTCAGGGTAATCGATAGCGAACTGGGCCCGGTGTCCCGCTGGATCTGTCAGTAGGAACGACTCGTACGGATCCTCTGTCGGATACGCACTCAATCGAAAGCGACTATCACCTGACGAGAGACAGCCAGCGACACTCGTGACGCCCGCTGCCCCGAGTGTCGTCAACAATGTCCGTCGAGTATATTGAGCACTCATTTGCCCCGTCCACCGATCACCGAGAAGGTTCGAAACGGTTCTGCCCCACAGAACTGGTCGAACAATAGACGATACTGACGTAGTATCACGAGTAGCCAGTTATCGCTGGGCGGGATGCTTCAAGACCCCGATAGCTCAAATCGAAACTGTGCTTTGCGTCGTGTCCGCGAAACAGGCGATAGAAGGCCTCAAATGGTTAAATATGGTTTTGATACTACGTTCGACCTAATATATGACAGCGGTAACCCGTAGACACGATGGTCACCGTCTCCGCATTCAAAGATGGATTCACCGCCCTCCGCGCGAATCCGATCCTGTTCGCCGCCGGCCTGCTCGTCGGGGCCGGCGGCCAGCTGCAATACGTCGATCACCTGATTGAATCACCACTCCTCTCGGCTGGCGTGTCGCTCGCCTGGCTGATCGTCTTCCCGTTCGTTCTCGGCGGGTTCATCGGCACTGCCCGAGCTGCGATCGACGGCACAGACGCGTCGCTGGCTCACTTTTTCACTGTAGCCCGGACTCATTACCTTCGGCTTCTCCTTGCAACTGTGGTGTTCGTGCTACTCGTGTTTGGAACCGCGATCGGATTTGGGCTCATCGGGTTCATCCTCGGTATCGGATCGATAGCGCTCACCGCGATTCACGAGATGGCTGCGTTCGCAGCAGGCGTCATCTCTCTGCTTATTTGGCTCGTGTCGATCCTCGTTGTCATTATGTTCGTGCAGTTTTACGACACGGCGATCGTCATCGAAAACGCGAGTGTTACTGATGCGTTCCGGAGAAGCGTTGGACTCGTTCGCTCGAACCTGAAAAGCGTCGCTGGATTCTCCGTGGCGTGGCTCGTCCTACTAAACGTCTTCTTCATTCCGGAATACCTGCTCCAGTTGACGATGACAGACGCTGGCCCAGCTGACGTATTACCGATCGAGCTCGGGATTCCGATCGCTGTCCTGCTCCCGATCGGGATCGCTCTTTCCGCGGTCGGCTTCGCGTACTTCTACACGGTGTACACGGCCTACTATATGCGATTAATCGCTGCCTCAACTGATACTCTGGACTCAGTATGACCATCCACCAACAATTACGTACGCTAGCTTCGAACAGCCACCGACCAGATCAGATCCCTGCGATCGCCACCCACAGAAACTAGCCAAACCCTATGTCACGGATCCTCCCGACACAAACTGACGCAACCGTCGAACGAAGCGATACCCCAGCCGTCCTGAGTCTCGACGACGACACGACGCGAGACGTGATCGAGGCATTGTCTTCCGAGACCGCCTACGAGATCTTCCAGCTGCTCAACGAGACGCCGGCGACCCCGTCGCGGATCGCTGATCAGCTCGACCAGAGCGTGCAGAACGTCCATTACCACTTGGAGAATCTCGAATCGGCTGGCGTGATCGAAGTCACGGACACCTGCTATTCGGAGAAGGGCCGGGAGATGAGCGTGTACGTCGTCTCTGAAGATCCGACGCTGCTCTTTCTCGGCACCGAGGACGACCGGCCGAGTCTCAAACGCGCGTTCAAGTCCTTCGCCTCGCTGCTCGGCCCGCCATCGATTCTGCTTGCTGCCGGCGAATCCATCTCTCAATTCGTTACTGCCGAATGAGCGAACACACCGATTCGAAGCACTTCTACCGGCGACAACACAACTACGTGTGACGTGGCACCGACGATCAAGGCCCGAGACGATGTCGATGGCTGTGGCTGTCTCGAATGCCGCAACATCGAGACAACCACCACCAATCGTACCGTCCTTGACGCGCTCGTCTGGTCAGTTCGCCTGTTTCGATCCTATCCGTCAATCCTGGCTTTTGCGGGTGTGATCATCTTGGCCAACCGGCTTCTCGAAACAGACATTATTACCGTGCTTCCGATGCCCGCAATCGGCGTAGCCGAAGTCCTGACAGCGTTCGTGTTTATTATCTCGATTCGCGCCTACGTGGGAACGATTGTCGTCAGCGAATTGACAGGAGAGTCTGTCACGATACGTAAGGGACTCCGTCGAAGCCTCGCTCGGACACCATCGTTAGTCGGCGTTATCCTTCTCATCGTGTTTTCCCTGATGACGATCCCGTTCCTCGTGTTTCTTCCACTCCTGGTTCTGGCCGGCGCGATTCCAGGGAATCCCGTGAATATGGTGGGGTTTCCCGTCGCTGCGGCGGTCGGTGGAATCGCCTTTGCCGTGCCGTTTCTGTTCCTCTTGTTCAAGTTCTGGTTCGCGCCCGAGGCGTGCGTCATCGGCCAATACGGCCCGCTCAAATCACTACGGGTTAGCTGGCACATTACGACAAACTACCGGGGAAAGTTTGTGCTTATCGGGATGATCGCTACCGGAAGTGCACTTAGCCTCTATCTGCCAACATATCTTCCCGAGATGGGGGAGAGTTTGGCCTCGTTGAACCCCGTTTTGAGCGTGATCTCAGCGAGTGTCGGTGAACTACTCTCAATCGTGTGGGCAAGCGCCTACGCGCACATCTACGTCCAAGGGATCGTGTCGTAAACTGAGGCTTGGGCCGGAGATTCAATTTCCTTGAATCGCATCGATAACGATCGCTGCGATCACGACTGGCTCTGTCGGGATCGAACTCGTATCATTGACATCCTCCTCGTGCTGAAGTGCGAGGCTTTCACCTCGAATTTTCCGTAATTGACGGGGCGGTGGACAGTTGCTGTGCTGTACTATCGGCGGTCCAAGTCAGTTCTTTCTCGTCGTTGAACTCACCGACCTTGAGGTTCGTTAGTCGGTACCACTCGTCTGCTTCGAGTGTTGGAGGGTCGGTGTTAGACCAAGAAACAAACCGTGCGGATCCGCCGTACCGGTCGGCGAGGATACCGCGTTGATGTTGCTTCGTCCACGGGTCCAGTAACTGGTCCACTTCGGCGATAACAGTCATTCGTTCACCGACATCGTCGAGTGGTTCAACCTGCCCAGCGTCGATCGTGTCGGTGTACTCGTCGATCTCGTCGAGGAATTGGGATTGCTTCTCGGCCCGCGTGAGGAAGCCGAGTGTATGTTTGGTTCGAGTGATGGCGACGTAGAACGCACGGCGTTCTTCTTCAAGGCCACCGATCTCTAATGGTTTGACAGGGGCGAGTAACTCCCTCTCCCGACGATCAGATGGGAACCCGTACGGGCCTTCAGCAGCGTGAACAAGGATGACGTGTTTTGCTTCACGGCCTTTGGCTTGGTACAGTGAGTACACGGAGACGCCGTCGTCGTTGGAGCCGTTAGGACCTCGGTACTGGTCAGATTTCCCGGTATACGGGATGTGTTGTGATTGAAGTCCGTCTTTGATTTCGCTGAGGTACGGTACGGCATCATCGTACCGGCACAACACCATGATGTCGCTTGGATCAGCGCCTGAAGCGATGTATTCACTGACTAGGTTCACAGCGTAACGTCGAACACGTCGGACGTAATCGTAGAATTGGTACCCGCGTAACACGTGAACGCGTGGTGTGTGATCGCGGTCAAGCGTTGGTTGAACGGTCTTGTCGAGCTGGTTTGAGTTGTTCTCGATAAGGTCGTTCCCTGCTTCGATGGGGGTGGGTGGTGATCGGAAGTTCGCAGTTAATTCCGTTCGGACTGGATCGCCGAAGTAAGTGCGAAAGTCGGTGAAGTAGTCGATAACCGCGCCCTGGAACGAGTAGATACTTTGCCAGTCGTCGCCGACGGCGAATAATTGCGCTGCGTTTTTACCAGTGAGCCCTTGAATGAGTTCGAGTTTTCCTTTCCCGATATCCTGAAACTCATCAACAAGTAAGTGTTCATATCGATCTTTGTACAGTTCTGGGTGCTGTTGGATAGTGTCCACCGCGTCGTGTACCATGTCCTGAAAATCGATCAGACCGTTCGTGTGAGGTACAGAACGTACTGTTGTAACAGGTGGACGCCGCAGTGCCCGAAGTGGTACTGGCGTGGGTTCTCTTCTGAGAGCTGCGCGGTGATGTCGGCTGGCTTAACGTCGAATCGCTTGGCGTTCTCGATGAAATTGACAAACCGGCTTTTGATCCATCCTTCACGCTGATCGTATTCGAACGCAGTATCGACGAGTTCTTCGAACTCTAAGCGGTCAAGTTTGACCCCGTGATGTGTGAGTCGATGGCGAAGCGCTTGTTTGAGGCGGTTGGCTTCGTGTTCGAACTCGTAGGTTCCGACGAGTGTATGGTCGGTATCGGTGAACTGTTCGCGTCCCCAGCGAATTTTTTCACGGTACTCCCCAGAACGCTGTGAGAACCACGGTGCAACCGAGCCTGACTCGTCGATCCCCCAGTGCTCAATGTAGAGGTCGTGGTTTGGGAGGTAGAAATCGGGTGTATACCCGGCTTTGTCGGCTGCAGACTCAGCCCACGATGCACGGGCTTCGTATTGATATTCGACTTGGTGTGTGAACAGGAAGTCGGCGACTAGCTTCTCCGCTCGTGATTTCACTTCAGTACCTTTCAGCGTCACGTACGTTTGTTCCAATCGTGCCTCAACGTACGCTTTCCGCGTTTCGAAATCGGATTCATCATAATACACGTCATCAAAATGGACGAGGAATTCGTAGTAGTGATTCAGAAATGCGGACGACGCATCGTTCCGGGCGTCCCGAATCTGCTGATCGATAAAATTCCGTTGTTCGTTCGGATCGATAGATTCGACGAACTCATCCTGTGTTTCTTGAATCAACCCGTACCCGAATGATTGGATGGTCTGCACGGAGACGTCGGTGATTCCGAACTGGTTTCTGAGTCGTTCTCGCATTTCGTCGGTTGCCTCGTTCGTGTAGGTGACAACGAGGATGTCATCCGGGTCAACGTCTTGTTCGCTGATTAGATACGCAACGCGTGTCGTGAGGGTGAGGGTTTTCCCGGTGCCGGCAGCAGCGATTACTTGGTTGTAGATCCCGTTGCGGATCACAGCGCGTTCCTGTTCGGCTGTTAAATCGAGCTTCTCTGGGCCGATATCAGTGAACAGTGGTTTGCAGGCTTTTCGCTGCCGGGCGACGAACTCAGGGTTGTATCCTTCTAATTGAGATTCAACGGAATCAAGGCGGTCGCGGAGGTGTTCAAACTGGGTTAGATCTGATTCCCGAAGCAGGTCGGAGTCCATCTCACCAGCGATATGACGTATCCGGGTTCGTAGTTCGTTGATGTGGTCTGTAAGTTCCTCCCGCGTCGGGTCAGTAAGGTACTGCTCGTATTCGATGAATGGAGTAGCAGTATCAAGGAGGCGCGTCCACTGGTCCTGTAGCGTTTCGAATTGGTCGTCAAACCACTCGGTGTGCTCAACGATATCTCGGCTTTGTTCAATGGAATGTTCGAAGGCAGTGCGTGCAGTAGCGAGAACCTGTTTTTCACTGCGTTGGAGAAACGCGGCCGCAGGGTGACTTAATAAGTGGTTGATTATGGTAACGAGTTCACGTTCGGTAGTGATCGCTGAGCGGACAGCAGACAGGTACTCTGCTCGATCGTCATAATTGATAGAATTGGGTGAGGAGAACGGGTATTGTTCTGGAGTATTTGCTGGGAAGAATTCGTATAGGTGGCCTGAAGAGACTTCAGCAGAGGACGCAGCATCAATATCAAGTCGTGTTATCGCAGCATCACAAATATGTCGAACGTTCTGGTGTTGCGTTACGACTGTTTCCCGAGTTCGTCGAAGTATCGATGGATCGGCGTCGGTTGGGGCAAAAAAGTATTCCCAGACAGTACTTGGGAGTAACCGTTGGAGGATCCCAGTTGATTCACGGGAAATATATGATTCAATGTCTTCGAATGTCTTCCAGTCTGGGTCTTCAACGGAGATATCCGGTACGTTTGGAGTATCCGGGCCGATCACGATCAAGATACAATTCCAAGTCGTTGGCTCAATAAAACTTATCCTCATCTGACAGTAGATGCCGCACCATTCATCTAGGGTTTGGTTCATCCGTACACCGATGAACGGTCCTCACGCCCGCTGGTGCAACGCTGCTCACAAACGAGGATTGAGGCCCTGTTGGTCCCTTTGCTGAGAGCCATAACGAGTGGGTAGCGTGGGGGGCAATAGATGCTCTCCCGAAGTCCTAGCTTCTCTAGTTCGTTGAACGTGCTGTGATGTTGGTTCGTCGTGCAGCAGCTCGATGTGCCGTACGACCTGACACAGTCGTGCTACCGCGATGACGACCCGGCCTACGGAACGTGTGACGCGTGTGTGTTCCGGAAGAGTCACGCGACACGATCACGTATCAGTAGGATGGTGGCCGGCAGGCTGTTCACAGTATGTCTGCTGATTGGAATCGAAGATAGCCGAATCCGAGTGATAGAATGAGCCAAGCCGTGAGTATGGCGAACCCGGTCCATTTCGGGGGGTGGAACGTGGCTGATACTGGGTATGACATTAGTTCGTCAAACGTGGGGATTATCGCCCGTGTTGCGTAGCCGACTGCTGCTGTTGGGTTGAGAGCGTGGACGACGATCAGCCAGGGAGGGGCACCGGATTCTGGGGGAATGTAGCCGACGGTGATTGTCTGTAGAATTGCTGTTACGACATCCCATCCCAACTGAAACAGGGCGTAGAGGCCCGCTGCACCGATAAACGCCGTATGTTGAGACTTCATCACCGACGAGAACCCGATGCCGATTGCGACGTAGACTGCACCATAGAAGATTGTCAGTACGGTGTAGAGGAGGAACTTGATGGCGGCGAATGATTCGTAGGTTGCCAGTGCGAAGACGCCAACGGCCGAATAGCCGCTGAGGATTGCGAAAGTCAATACGGCGCACCGACCGATGAACTTTCCGAGAACGACATCCCAGCGGGAGTTCGGCAGGCTGAGCAGGAACATGATGCTCCCGCTGTCGCGCTCTCCAGCGATGGCCCCGTAGGAGAGTCCCAATCCCAGCAGCGGGACAAAGAAGGCCATTGGCTGGCCCATACTATTGAGCAGTGCTAGGGTACTGGTCGGGACATCGCTATTGGAATACATCTGAGGGACGTGCTGGATCGCCGCCCAAAACCCGGAGACGAGGACGAATAACAGCGTGGTGGCGAGGAATGATCCTGAACGGATTGAGTCGTTGAAGTCTTTCCAAACGACCGCGTGGAGGGACATTTGTTGGATAATTGACCAGGGCTGTCAATAAATCTTGAGAGTTGGAGAGGTCGTGTTCAGATAAGCTGATTCCATGCGAAAGCGAACGATCTCAACCACTCGTTGGCAGTTTCTGCTTCGGCGTTGCTGAAACAGTTTGAGAAACAGATAGTTCTGCGTTTTACCTCACGAAAGATACGTTCGACGCTGTTCCGATTTCCATGTCGTTCGTTTCTGAGATCGAGGCCATGTTTTTCACAGGCTCGGTGAAGTGGAACCGCACCATCAACGAGACAGATCGCGTCATCCACATCGTGTGTGTCGCGGAGTTCCGCGACAAACTGATCTGCGATCACGTTCGTTCTTGTCGGTTCAAGCTTTGTGTGGGGAAAATTGTTCGAGTCAGGATCGACGGCGGCGTACAGCCAATATTGTTCATCGTCAAGCTGAATCACCGTTTCATCGACCGCAACGTGATTCGGGATCCGACCAAATTCCGGCTGTAAATTGGCCTTGTGAACCCAGTTATGAACAGTGGATCGAACCCGATCAACACCGAATACCTCAAGAAACGAGACAGTATTCGAAAGCGATACTCCAGACAAATGAAGCTGAATCCTGAGCTTCATCAACAGTCGCGGTGTTGCTTCTCGCTCCACAAACTCTAAGTTGATCTCGTCTAAACAGCCGCAGAGGCGGTCGTTTTCGGGCATAGATCACTTTGAGAACGCACCGCCTCACCTTTCAATCCTTATCTGAACACCGCCCCATCTCCCAGGCAAAGTTTTATATCGTCTGTAAAGCAGGCTTTACTGTAAAGTATGTTTGACACCGTAGTACCCGAAACGGACGATCCAGGACGCGCCCGCCGTCTGTACTACCGGAGCGTGTACGCCATCGTGACGGTAGCGATCATTGGATTACTCGCCGGGATGGCCACAGGGCGGGAACTCATCGGAACGAGTATCTACTGTGTTGGTGTGTGGCTTGGCGGCGGAATATCATTTCTCGCTCCGAAGCTGACCGACGTACCGCTCCAAGACGAGCGCGATACGGATCTCTACAACCGTGCTAGCGGGTTGACGCTGGGTGTCCTGTTCGTGGGCGGACTTTCAATCATCCCGGTGATCTACGTGCTTGAAGCTGCAGGACGCATCGAAGCGCCGCCGGAAGTGACTGGCGCGATATTCCTCGCTTCGGGACTCTTTTTGTTGTGGGGTGTCGCCTACGGGATCGTCAAGCGACGATAACAATAATGGAGAATAACCTTCCACGACGACGCGAGGCGGCAGGACTCAGCCAGAGTGAGTTGGCCGAGGCAGTCGGCGTCACCCGACAGACGATCAACGCTATCGAGCGCGAGCGCTACGACCCATCGCTGGAGTTAGCCTTCAAGCTCGCAGCCCACTTCGAGTGCCACATCGAGGACATCTTCCAGCCCGAAGACGGTGGATCGGCGTGAGATTCAGGTAACTGTGTTGACAAACCGCACATCCAGATCTCTAATTCGGAGGGTATTCTTGCGGCTCGGTCGAGAATCGTTGTATACGCATCTTTCAGCGACCAACTGTTTCAGACGAGTGAGGATGTCGATCTCTGATCGGAAGCTGATTCCTGTCGTTATGATGAGAGACATAAAAGAATAATATTGTGCTCCTGATCGGACCATACAGATGCCCTCCATCTTTGACAGTCCAGCCATCCGTTATGGGATGAGCCTCGTTAGTGCCGCGGTTATCGCTATCATCGCCTTCGTCCTCCTTGAGGGTACGATCCGCTGGGTCGCACTCGGGATTGCTGCCCTCGAAGTGATCGTCACTCCACAGATACTGAAACACGCGGAGAAGTGATCTCTGAACGGTAACTGAACCATCAGCACCAATACCTCTCCCGACAAACATCCGGTTTACCGATGGTTTCTGATTTCGTTCTCACGGCTGGCTTCCTCGTCTGTGGAGCGTTCACCGTCGTACTGGGTCTCGTTCACTTCGCTATGCCGTGGCTGCTGGACTTCGACGGCGCCATCCCGGTCGACGGGGACCCGTTACGTCCGCTCGAGCTGCGCGTCGTCACATACCAGACGAAGCGGTCGGATCTCCGCGGTATTGCCCAGATCATGAATCACGCCGTCAGCTATACCCTCGTCTCGATTGGGATCGTCGATTTACTCGCGTCGCGCTGGCTTGCGGCGTGGTTCGCGCCGTACCTGCTCGCGTGGATCGCCGGGTGGTGGTTCCTCCGTGCGGCAACCCAGCGTCATATGGGGTCGCGGACGGGCGATCGGCTGGTCGCAGCCGGGTTCGCACTCCTCGGACTGTTCCACCTCGCGGTCGCTTTGAGTTAGAGAAACCGGTCGCTGACGTCTTCGTCGGGAATCATACACCGATCCTTGCGCCCGAACCAGTCGTAGCGGTTGTTGGCGACGACGTCGTACAGGTAATCGCGGAGACGGGTCGGGAGGAGGCGACCGATGCGTGCCACCCGGTAGGGCCAGCCGAGCAGTTCCGCAACTCGGATCGCGGCGTCTGACTTCGTATACAGTCGGTCGCCTTCGAGGACCACGAACGAGTCGAAGTCCTCCGTTGGAAGGTCGTGTCTGGTCAGGAGTTCGTGGCCCGCCTCCGACTGGAGCGGGGCGAACTGGAGTCGGCCCTCCGGATCGCGGGGGATCAGAAACGCAACGAGGCCGTTACAGAGATTGCAGACGCCGTCGAACAGTACGACTGGCCCTTCCGGCGCGGAATCCGTTTCGCTGTCTGTTTCAGCGGTCATCCTGGGCTTCCTTCCGTAGTCGTTGGCTCCGAGACGCGACGACGTCCAACCCGGGGCTGTAGTAGTACACCGGGTCCGCGTCCGGGCGAGCGAAGCCGTCGGCCCGTACCAGCGTGTCGGTTTCAACGGTCGCGTCGGCCGGATAGAGAGTCCACGTGTCGTGATCGACGTCGGTGTAGCGGACGGAACCGTCGGGCGCTTCGGTGTAGAAGCGATAGCGCTCGACGAGGAACTCCGCCAGCGGGTCTGCAAGCGCGTCGAACGGCTCGCCGGTCGGCCAGTAGGTGGCCTCATATCGCCCGGGACGGGCCCCGGGATGGCATCGGCAGCTCTCGAACCGAACGCACCCGTCGGCCACCGCCAACGAGATACGGGCGTAATAGTACGGGAGATGGTGGAACAGGCGGGCGCCCGTGACGCCGGCGAGCCCCTGCGCGTCAAGGCTGAAGAAGTAGACGCTCGGGACGCCGTCACGAGTGACGTACGTCCGGACGTTGATCTCTGGGAGCCGCACGCCCAGCGGTCGGGGGAGTCCTTTCGGCCGGACAGCGACGTTCGTGAACGGAATCACGGAGAGCCACGCGTTCCCGTCGTGACGGTCCGCGCTGAGCGACTCGGGGAGATGGGCGTCCATCACCTCCGGGTCGACCGGCCAACTCTCGAACAGCAGCTGTCGCCAGCCCATCTCCAGCGGGACGACCATACAGGATATTCACGCACACCGGCGAAAAAGCCTCTCACTTGCCACTCCGCGGTAACGAGGTCACAGAACGGTTCACACACCCCGCAATTGATCCCGCAGAGACACTCAAACGCGGCTGTGAGTCACCGGGACCGTTATAGCCACTCCGTCGAACGGTCGCACATGGCCCTCCACCTCGGTCAGACGGTACGCGACGGCATCGGACGGGTACTCACCCGAACCGGCGGCGTGTTGATAGCGGCGCTCGTTGCGATCCAGTTGCTGATCCAGGCGTCGATCAACACGGCCGTCGTCGGCTTCTTCCCGCCCGGACCGGCCGGTGAACTAGAAGCGTACCTCGGCGTGACGCTCCCCGTCTCGGGGAGGGTTGCGGGCGGTCTCCTCGCCGCGGGCGTCGTGCTCGCTTCCGCGTACGTCGTCGCGGTCTCCCGGGCGCTCACGCGCCCGCGGCGGGAGCTCGCGACGTTCCCCTCTGAACTGTACACGCGGCGGATCGGTCGATCGACGCTCACGACCCTGGTCGGCGGGATCGTCGTCGGGATCGCGGTCACGATCGGGACCGCCCTGTTCTTTTTCCCCGGCGTGTTCCTCAGCACCTGTTTCATCTTTTTCATGTTCGCCGTCGGCGTCGAAGACCGGGGCGTCGTCGGGGCGCTCAAGCGGAGCTGGGCGCTCTCGCGGGGGAACCGGCTCCGGCTCGCCCTGATCGTCGTCGTGGCCGCGGTCTTCGGGCTCGTCCTCGGCGTGGTCGGGAGCGTGTTCGACATCGCCAACGAGCCGCTCGTCGCGGAGCTCGTCACCAACACCCTCGGGAGCGTGCTGTTCGTGTTCCTCTACGGCGTGACCGCGGAGGCGTACCTCCGGGTTCGTGACGACGGGGGGGACGGCGAAAGCGGGCCCGTAACCGTCGACTCCACCGATTCGGCGACGGCCTCGGCCGAGAGCATGGACCGGCTCTAACCGCGCGGCGGACTCCCCACGTAGCGCGGTTCCGTTTCGCGGATCCGTTCGTGTGATCCGTCGAATCGGCTGCTGGACAGCCGGAGAGATCCGAGAAGCGGTGGTCACAGCGTAATGACGTGATCGACACCCACCTCTCCGAGCGCGTCATAGAGGTCCGGGAAACAACCGACAGTGACTCCTTCGACCGTATTCGTCGGCTCGTAGTGATCGCGGCCGTGCTCGTCGGTTCGGTCGAACTCCGCGAGTCCACGTCGACTCGCACACTGGTCGCACAGCATGAGGAGGATCCCCTGTTCGCTCGCGACGCTCGCGAGCCGCCGACCGAGCGGGTCGTCCTCGCGGAGGGCAAACGTGTTGTCGTGGAAGAAGAACATCCCGACCACGTCGACGCCGTGCGTACCGGCCTCTAGCTGCGGGAGGATCATGTCCCCGAGCACGTAATCGATGGTCTGACCCGCCGTCGCGAAGACGTAGGCGACTTTCATGGGCGGACCACGACCACGGAGATTATCGTCGCTCGGGCTTCGGCAGGAATCCCCGACGTCGATGACGACCCGCCGTGCTCCGTACCGTTCGAACGACCGCGACCCCGCACCGCTCAAACGACCACGGATCCGAACGGGTGCGCCGGCGAGTCGGCCGTCCAGACCGTCCCGGCGGTGACGCTGACGACCGAGACCGCGTCGTCGTCGTAGTGAGAGACCACGAGCCGGTCACCGGCGGTCGTCGCCGAGAGTCCCGGCGCGGTCGTCGATATCACCTCGCCGTCGAGCGACCGAATACGAGCGTCGCCCGCGTCGAGTACCCACCAGCGCTCGTCGAGACGGCACAGGTCGACCGGCCGGACGAACCCGTCGTGGACTGTCCGGAGCGTCAGGTCGAGATCGAACTCGCTGACGGTCCCGTCCTCTCGACCCGGGACGAACACGCGACCATCGGCCACGACGAGGTCGTACGGATCTGCGCCGACCTCCGCGGTACCGACGATCGGCGTGGCGTCGGGGTCGACCGCGGATCCGGGGTTCGGAACGGTCACGGTGCCGGTCGATTCGTCCGTCTTGAAGGCCACGACCCGTTCGCCACGCTGGTCGACCGCGTACCCGCGCTCCGCTTCCGGGGAGAGTGCGACTCCTTGCACCCTGGCTCCCGCACCGATGTCGACGGCAGCGACGCGTTCACGCGTCTCGACCTCGATCACGTCGACGACGCCGTCGCGCCGACTCCCGGCGTACAGCCAGCGTCCGTTCGCCGAGACCGCCATCTCGTGAGGCTCCGCCCCGACGCCGATCCTGTCGACGAGCGTCCGTTCGTCCGGTTCGATAACGGCCAGTACGTCTCCGGCCGAACAGGAGACGAACAGTTTCCCGTCCGCCATCGCGAAGTGAGACGGACCGAGCACTCCCGTTTCGATCCGCGAGACGGTTCCATCGGGGCCGACCACGCTGACGGCCCGGTCGCCCATCGTGGCGACGAACGTCTGTCCGCGAACTGTCGTCGCGTGGACCGGGTGGCTACCGACGGGGATCTCGCCGAGCGGCTCGCCGGTGTCGAGCGCGAAGAGTGCGAGCGCGTCCGCCCCCTCGCAGGCGACGGCGGCGACCGCGTCGCGGC
>NZ_WPCE01000079.1 GCF_009742825.1 Halorubrum sp. CBA1125 | reverse complement strand
GGGAGGCGTGAGGTGCGGTCGCGGTGCAGTCGGGTGGGGCTCAAAGGGGCAGGCGTGAGAACGAACCCCACCGACGCAAGGACCGCAGGGAGCGAACCGAGTGAGCGACTGAGGACCACAGCGAGGTGCGGGAGTTCTCACGCCTGGGGCTTTGGCCGTGTTCGCGTCGGAACCGATCCCAGACCGACCGATCCCACCCCGATCAAAATAAGCGTCCTCGTAGCACGCCTACCTAACAGCTGTTTCAGTCGGAGGGGTTCGCACGGATCGGCGTTCAACGAGACATCTCACGAGCGAACGTTCCCTTCGAATTCTCCCTGCCGGCTCCCTCTCGCTGTCGCTCACCGTCTCATTGTACGGGCCGGGAGGGATTCGAACCACGTCCAGACGTGCTCGCTCGCATCCGCTCGCTGCGCGCGACTGGTCTCTTCGAATCCCTCCCTCAGCACAGTCCCGCCGCTCGCGGTATTGCTCGCGGCGGTACAGCGGGCCGGGAGGGATTCGAACCCCCGACCGTCCGGTTAAAAGCCGGACGCTCTCCCTAACTGAGCTACCGGCCCGAGCGAATGCGGGTATGTCGACGCGACTGATAAACGTTTAGAAGCGGGGGCGAACGGCGGTCAGGTCACTCCCCGAAGTACCGCTCCAGCGCCTCGGCGACGACCGTCCCGGGCTCGACGTTCCGGTTCGACGCGCGCCGCCGGAGTTCGACGTAGGTGTCGAGGGGGACGAAGACGTCCAGCCGGCCGAGTTCGACGCCGACCTCGCGGACCGCGGTCTCGACGTCGGTCCCGTCGTTGACCGCGGAGGCGACGGAGCGCACCTCTCGAACCGTGAGGTCGCCGTCGATCGTCGCCCACGCGAGCAGGTAGCGGTCGGTGCCGCCGAGCCGCGCGATGTGTTTCGCCGCGCTGGGCGCGATCGCGCCCCGCGCGACCTGTCGCCGGATCGCCTGCGGCAGGTCGTGCACCCGGGCCCACTTGCGGATGAACGCCACGGAGACCTCCTCGCCGGCGCGCTCGGCCGCCGCCTTGTACGACCCGACGCCGCGGACGAGCGCGGCGCAGGCGGCCGCCCCGCGGAGCATCAGCACGTGGTCCTCGTCGCCGACGTCACCCGCCGCGAAGCGGGCCACCGTCTCGGCCGCCTCGGCGACGCTCTCGGGGTCGTCCGGGTCGAACCCCACCGCCTCGGCGGCCCGCTCGCCGGTCACCTCCGGGTCCGCCCGCACCACGGGCTCGCCCACGGGGGATCGCCGGTCCGCGCGTGAGTCCTCGGTCATACGTGTCCCTTCACGTCCGGGTATAATAAGCGACGGGCACGCGGGCGGATCTCGTCCCCGACCGCGAGGCTCCGCGCTCGCACGGCCGGGCTCCCCGCCGCTCGCGTGACCGACACGCCTTACATCGCGGAGCCGTTAGGCCGGGTATGGCCTCGGAGCGCTGTGACGTCTGCGAGCGGTCCGTCAGGATCGCCGGCGGGATCGGCGACCTGTGGAACTTCGCGTTCGAGTCGACGCAGGGGATGACCCTGGAGTTGACGGACGGCTCCGAGTTCTTCCTCTGTTTCGACTGCGTGGAGGGGCTCCCGAGCGACCGCGAACCGACCGAAACCGACGTCGCGGACCTCCGGGCGCGGACCGACCCCGCGGAGAGCGGGAGCGACCACTTCTGGCACTGGGGGTGAGCGTTCACTCGTCGTCGCCGCCCGGAAGCGAGATCACGGGCACGTCGCTGTCGGAGACGAGCCGGCTGCTCACGTCGCCGGTGAATATCTTCACCCAGCGGGTCGCCTCGCGGGGGACGAAGGCGATGGCGGTCGCCCCGGCCTCGACCGCGCCGTCGGCGATGGTCGCCGCGACGTCGCGGCCGTACAGCGTCAGCGGCGTCACCTCCCCGACGTCGGCGTCGATCTCCGCCAAGAAGGCCTCGTAGGCCTCCTCGGCGTACGATTCGCGCTGCTCGACGGAGGCCTTGTCCGGGACGCCCTCGCCCTTCGGGACGACGTGCGTGACGATGACGGCCGAGTCGGCGTCGAGGTACGGACGCAGCGCCCGTGCGGTCCGGGCGGCGTCGTCGGGGTCCGCGATCGGTACGAGTACCGTGTCGAAGAGGTCGACGCTCATGCGTGCGGCTTCGACGACCCGGCGGTAAAGGGTGCCGGTGGGACGGAGCGAACGGTCACCGCCCGTCGTCGTCGACGCCCGGCGTCGAGGGATCCGTACCGACACCGGTGTCGGCGGCGGTCTCCCCCTCGACGGTGTCGGTCCCGCCGCCGAACAGCCGGCCGAGGAGTCCGCGGTCGCTGCGCTTCTCGGCGAGCAACACCGAACACTCGACGTCCTCTAACACCTGCAACACGAGCGAGCCGCGGACCAGCCGCGAGAGCAGCCCCTTCTCGGTCGCGCCGACGATGAGCAGCGTCGCGTCCCGCGCGGCGCGCTCGATGCTCGCCTCGACGTCGCCGGACTCGATCCGGAGGGTCGCGTCCGAGAGCCCGTGCGCGTCCGCCCACCCGGTGAGGAACTCCCGCCCGGCCGCCTCGTCGTCGGCGACGTGCAGCAGGGTGATCTCCCCGTCGAACTCGACCTGTAGCATCTTCGCGACCGCGGCCGACAGGTCGGAGGCGGGGCCGCCGGCGGTCGGCACTAAGATTCGCGAGGGGTCGAACCCGCGGTCGCGGAACACCAGGAAGTCCGAGGGGAGCGCGTACGCCAACTCGTCGACGGCGGACTCGGCGCGTCCCGGCGCCCCGTGGGAGTCCTCGCCCCACCCCATCACGGTGAGGTCGGCGCCGTAGGTGCGCGCGGCGTCGAACACCTCCTCGAACACGCGGTGTGAGAGCACGACGTGCGTCTCGACGTCGACGTCGAACGTCTCGGCGTCGTCTTTCGCGCGGTCGAGCAGGTCGCGGGCGGCGTCGTGCGCGCCGCGGTCGCGGGCGGCCTCCAGCGACGTCTGGTCGGGGACGTTGGCGATGTTGACCGCGACGACCGTCCCGTCGCGCTGTTTCGCGATCGCCGACGCCAGCGTGATCAGGTGCTCTTCGGTGGCGGGGTTCGCGAGCGGCACCATCACGCGGTAGTCGCCGCCGCTCGGCTGGACGGAGGTGGCCGCCGACACCGCCGGCTTGGGCAGCGTGTCGGACCGGTCGAGCACCCACGAGCCCAACACGCCCCGCGCCGTCACCTTCTCGCGGGCGTACACCAGGTACCACACCGTAGCGAAGGCGACGAGCCCGGCCGAGAACAGGATGATCGTCGGGTCGATGTACACGATCAGCGCGAACGAGGAGATCGTGCCGATGATCGGCACGAACGGGTAGAAGGGGACCTCGAAGTCGGGGTCGTACCCCTCGACGCCCGACTCGCGCATCACGATGAGCGCGAGGTTGAGCAGGCCGTAGACGATCAGGTGGAGCACGGAGCCCATCGTCGACAGCGACTCGACGCCGCCGGCGAGGAGGAACACGAGGATGAGCCCGCCGGTGAGCGCGATCGACTTGTAGGGCGTCCCGAACCGGTCGTGGATCTCGTTGAGCGTCGGGGTGACGATCTTCTCGCGGCCCATCGCGAAGTTGATCCGCGACGACGAGAGGATCGACGCGTTCGCCGAGGAGGCGGTCGCGAGCAGCCCGCCGACGAGCAGCATCCCGGCGCCGACGGCGCCCAGCGAGTAGCCGAACACCGCGTAGTTGCCGAAGAGGAGGCGGGCGGCGTCAACGACCGCAGTCTCGTTGTTCGCGACGAGCTCGTTCGGCACCGCCGCGAGCAACACGACCAGGAACAGCGCGTACACGACCGTGACGATGACGACCGACCCGAGGACCGCGAGCGGGAGGTTCCGCCCGGGGTTTTTGATCTCCTCGGCGACGGAGGTGATCTGGACGAATCCCAGATACGAGACGAAGATGATCCCCGTCACCGGGAGGACCTGGCTCGTCGTCCCCGGCGGCGCGAACGGCCGCAGCGATTCCATGTCGGCGTTCAGCAGCCCGACGACGGTGAAGACCGCGAGGATCCCCAGAAGCGACATGACGATGACGATCTGGAGGCCGCCGGTCTCTTTCGCGCCGAAGTAGTTGACCGCGATGAAAAGCAGCGCGCCGGCGAACCCGATCACCTGTGCGGCCTCCAGCGTCACCGGTCCGAGTCCGACGGGTCCGAGCCCGACGAGGGCGTTGACGTACTCGCCGAAGCCGTACATGTAGAACGCGGAGGCGAACGCGAGTCCGAGCCAGTTCGCCCAGCCCGCGATAGAGCCGAACAGCGGGCCGAGCGCCCGGTTGACGTAGAAGTACGCCCCGCCGGATTTGGGCATCGCCGTCCCAAGTTCGGAGGCGGAAAGCGCCGTGAACAGCGCGATGATGCCGCCGAGGACGAACGTAAGCGCCGCGAGCGGCCCGGCCCGCGCGACCGCGGTCCCGGGCAACACGAAGATCCCCGCACCGATCATGGTGCCGATCCCGATGGTGAGCGCCGCCAGCGGCCCGAGGTCCTTCGCGAGCTCCTCGTCGCCGCTCACGCGGTCCCACCTCGGACGGTTGCGACTCCCGGGGCGTGTGTCATACCTCCTATCTACCCTCCGGTCGTATAAACCCGGTTGATCCGGTCCGTCTCCCCGCGATCGCCGACCGCGAGGAGCCTCGGAGGGAGCCGCAAGCGCTCGGTCCGCGCGGCCGGACCACAAGGTCCATACTCGCGGCCGATACGGTGTACGGTAAGGTGGACCCAGTGACGACAAACCGCGAATACACCGGCGACTACGACGACAAGACCCTGTACATCCCGGGGCCGACCGAGGTCCGCGACGACGTGATCGAGGCGATGGCGGAACCGATGTTCGGCCACCGGATGGACCGGATGACGGACCTGTACACGACCATCGTCGAGGACACGAAGGAGTTCCTCGGCACCGACAACGAGGTCGTGATCCTCACCGCCTCCGGCACCGAGTTCTGGGAGGCCTCGACGCTCAACCTCGTGGACGAGCACATCCTCGTGCCCACCTGCGGGAGCTTCAGCGAGCGCCACGCCAACGTCGCCGAGCGGCTCGGGAAGGACGTCGACCGGCTGGAGTACGAGTGGGGCGAGGCCGTCAAGCCCGCGGACATCCGCGAGCGCCTCGAATCGAGCGACAAGGACTACGACGTGGTCGCGACCGTGATGAACGAGTCCTCGACGGGGGTCCGCAACCCGATCGAGGAGATCGGCGACGTGATCGCCGACTACCCGGACACGTACTTTGTCGTCGACGCCGTCTCCGCGCTCGGCGGCGACTACGTCGACATCGACGCCCACGACATCGACGTCATCTTCGCGTCCACGCAGAAGGCGTTCGCGATGCCACCGGGGCTGGCGGTCTGCGTCGTCAGCGACGACGCCTACGACCGCGAGGTCGAGAAGGGCGACTCCTCGTGGTACGGCGGCTTCCGGCGGACGATCGACTACTACGACCGCAAGGGCCAGACCCACTCGACGCCGGCGATCCCGATAATGTTGGCGTACCGCAAGCAGATGAAACACATGCTGGCGGAGGGCCACGACGCCCGTGACCGGCGTCACCGCGAGATGACCGAGTACGTCCACGACTGGGCCGACGAGCACTTCGCGATGTTCCCCGAGGCGGGGTACGAGTCCCAGACGGTCGCCTGTATCGAGAACACGCGGGGGATCGACGTCGCCGCGACTATCGCGGAGGTGAGCGAGGAGTACGACATGGCCTTCTCGAACGGCTACGGCTCGCAGCTCGGCGAGGAGACGTTCCGCATCGGGCACATGGGCGAGCACACCGTCGAGAGCGTCAAAGAGCTCACCGACGCGATCGAGGACGTCGCGGACCTGTAGACGGGTCATCTGCCCGGCCCGTCATCTTCCCGGCCCGTCATCTTCCCGGTCCGCCATCTTCCCGGCCCGTCATCCACCCGGCTCCTGCAGTTGGACCGAGCTGTCTCGGTTCGTCCCGGGACAACGCTCTTGAGCCGTCACGCGGACTGTTGGCGTATGGACGCCGACGCCCTCCGCGATGCCCTCGACCGCTGGACCGACGAGGGAATTATCGACGACGCGACCGCGGCCCGGATCCGCGAGTTCGAAGACGTGACGACGCCGGACGCGGGAGAGTCTACGGAGGCAGCGGCGTCGACCGAGTCAACGGAATCGACCGAGCCAACGGAGTCGGCGACGGAACTCGCCCACGAGCCCGACACCGCTGCTGCCGCCGCCGACGCCGGCGGTCTCCTCGGCGAGAACCGGATCGTCGTCGCGCTGGCGCTGATGGGTGGCGTGCTCGTCGCGGCGGGCGTCGCCGCCTTCCTGATCGAACGCTGGGAGTCGATCCCGGCCGCCGTCCGCGCGGTCGTTCTCGTCGGCGTCCCGGCCGCTGCGGCGGCCGGCGCGGCGAATTTCGAGCGAACCTCGCCGCGAACCGCACACGGGCTGTGGCTGCTCGCGGCGCTTTTCACCGGCGTGAGCCTCTTTCAACTCGCCGAGCTGGCGGCTCCCGTCGACCCCGACGCGGCGGAGCCGTGGCTGGTCGGCGCGTGGGTCACGGTCGCCGTCGTCGTCGCTGCGCGGATCGACTCGCGGCCGATCGGTGCGCTGGCGTCGGTCCTCGGCGCGGCGGCCGTCGTCGCCGCGACGGGGTCGGAGAGCGCCGTCCTCCTCGTCGGCGTCTACGGAGGCGTCGCGTACGCCGCCGGGCTCCTGGCGGGCGGCGGAATCGGGGATCGGGTGCCCGGCGCTGACGACGCGACGGTGTCGTCGATCCCGCGGTTCGCGGGCACGCTCCGGTGGACCGGCGGGACGTTCGCGGTCGTCGCCGTCGTACCGCTCGTCGCGACCGGCTCGCAGCCGTGGGGGTCCGTCGGGGGTGGAACGCTCCTCGTTGCCGCGGCGGCCGTCTCGCGGCCGCGGTCGGGACTTCGGCGCGCCGGCCGCGATCGGCGGGCGAGGTACGCCGTCGTTCCCGCGGTCGTCGGGCCGCTCGCGGTCGCGACCGCGTGGAGCGCCGCCGGAACGCTGGAGTCGTTCGCGGGCGCGCTCGTCGCGCTCGGCTGTCTGCTCGCCGGCGTGTTTTCGCTCGTCGTCGGAGCGGTGGGGCTCCGGGAGGCGTCGCTGGCGAACGCCGCGACGCTCGGGTTCGTGCTCGGGATCGTCGCCTTCCTGGTGGGGCCGGTCGCCGACGCGGTCTCCGGCTCGATCGCGCTCGTTGCGGCCGGACTGATCCTGCTCGTCGCGGGGCTCGGCGCGGAGCGTGGGCGACGGGCGGTGCTCGCGCGGATCGGGTGAAAGGACACGCGGAGGGGGCCGGTGGCCGAACGCGACTCCGACGGCGGCCGGCGTGACGCCGGCTCGTCGACCAGTTCGAGACTACGCCGGCTCGTCGACCAGTTCGAGACTACGCCGGCTCGTCGACCAGTTCGATCCGATATCGTCGGCCGCCGGATCGGGTCTCCTCGACCCCGACGACGACGAACGCGCGATCGCCGACGTCGACGATGTCGCCCGTGGCGAGAGGGCCGGTCGCCGCGGGCTCCGCGGTCGGTCTCTCTCCCTCGCCGGCGACCGCCTCCGGCCCGACGCCGATAGAGGCGCGTCCGGTCTCGATCGCGCGGCGCCAGAACGCGTCCGACGGCGGGAGGGGATCCAGCCGCTCCGCCAGTTCGTCCCTCGTGAGTCGCTTCATACGGAGGCGCTCACAGCCAGAGCAGTTGTGCGTGTCGAGTTTCCTCGAACTCCAACACCGTCTCCTCGTCGACGAGCCCCGCCTCGACGGCGACGGCGACGGCCTGGGTGCCGACGATGTTCGCGACCTGCGCGCGGCGGAGGCCGGCGACGACCTCCTCGGCGGTCGCCTCGACGGCCTCGTCGCCCCCGTAGAACTCCTCGGTGACGGTGAGCGTCACCGGCCCCTCCTCGTAGGTCTCGCCGAGGCAGTCGGCGTCACAGACGGAGACGAGGGTCCCCTCCGACGTCTCGCGCTCGCGGAGCAGCATCTAGAAGCCCTCGGGCCCTTCGCCCTGGAGCTCGCGCTCCGACTGCTCGCCGCCGCCACTCCCGCGTCCGCTCTGGCCGCCCCGGCCGTCCCGGCTGCCCGGTCGGCCGCCGGCTCCGGTGGTGCCCTGACCGTCGCGACCGCCCTGGCCGCCCGCCCCCGGCGCCTGTCCGGTCTGTTCTTCGATCAACTGCTCTTCGGTCTCGCGGCGGAGCTCCTCGGCGCGGTCGGCGACCTCCTCGGCCTGCTCGTGTTCGCCGGCCTCCTCTAAGGCGCGCGCCTTCTCCTCTAACACGTCGGCGTCGCGGTAGCCGAGCCGGATCGCGTTGTCGAAGCAGGTCACGGCGTCCTCGGCGAGCCCCCGCTCGACGAGCAGGAACCCCCGGTTGTACCACGCCTCGGCGAAGCGCGGGTCGGTCTCGACGGCGCGCTCGGCGTGTTCGAGCGCCTGCTCGCCCCGACCGGACTCCCAGAGCGCGTACGCGAGGTTCGTCTCGGCGGTCGCGGCGTGTTCGGAGTCGTCGTCGATCCGCAGCGCCTCCTCGTAGGCGCCGATCGCCTGGTCGAACTCCTCCAGTTGGGCGTGGGCCGCGCCCTTGTTCACCCAGGCCTCCTGGGCCTCGAGCGAGTCCTCCTCGGCGAAGCGGGCCGCACGTTCGAACGTCTCCGTCGCCTCCTCGAATCGGTTGATCCCCATGTACGAGAGCCCGACGTCGATGAGCTGCTCGACGTCGACGTCGTCGCTCCCGATGTTGCGCCGGTCGAGTTCGTCGGTCAGCACCCGCGAGTCGACAGGGTCGACCGCGCCCGGGTCGTCGCCGAGCTCCGGGGGTTCGAGGCTGAACGCGTCGTAGTCGGCGTCGACGCCCTGCCCCGCGGAGAACTCGTGGCGGTCGTCGTCGCGCTCGTCGGTCATACGTCCGGGTTGGCGGTCGCGACGCGTAAGGGTTGCGTCGAGACGCGCCCGTGGTGATCCGTCTCGTCCGTTATCCAGGGGACTCGTCCGTCATCCCGGCGACTGGAAGCTCACGTCGTCGTCGAGCTCGTTCGACATCCGTTCGAGGTACGCGTACACCGCGCCGTGGGGGGCGCCGTCGAGCAGCATCCCGACGGCCCGGCGGACGACCTCCAGCTCTTCGGGCTGGCCGACCGCGCCGACGGTGGTTCCGTAGACGACCACGTTCGCGCCCGACAGCTCCTCTAACAGCTCGCGGGTCCGCCCGTTCTCGCCGATGATACGGCCCTTCTGTCGCTGGAGGTCGTTGTCGTTGCGGGTGTGCTCGGCCAGGTCGATCAGGTCGAGCGTCCGGAGGTCGTGGTCGAGTATCGACAGCGCCGTCTCGGGGGTGAATCCCCGCCCGATCGCCTTGATCACGTCCGGAACGACCATCTCGGCGACGGGATCGCCGGCCTCCTCGATGGCGACGCTGCCCGTCTCGGAGTCGATGTCGAGCCGGACGTCCGCGCGGTCTTCGATCTCCCGCATTGTCTCGCCGCCGGCGCCGATGACGACGCCGATCCGGTCCTGCGGTACCGTCACGTGTTGCATACGTTCGGGTACCCGGCGAAGCCTTTTAAACGTGTTCCGCGGCGAGCGGTGTGTGGCCGTCTACCGCGGCTCTCCGGGCGTTTGAGCGCGTGATCGAGCGTCTGAGCGCGTGATCGATATCGGCCCGATCCGATCCGAACGCGACGACGGCGCGGGGTCACTCGTCGGGGGCGTCGCTCGGATTCGGTCCGTCACTCGGCTCCGGTTCCCCGCTTCGGTCCGGTTCCCCGCTCGGGTCCGGTTCCGGCTCGGTCACGTACGCCCTGAGGGCGTCGGCGTCGACCGCCATCCCCTGCCGGCCGAAGAAGGTAGCCACGTTCTCGCAGTCGCGGTCGAGGAACTCGCCGGCGTTCGGGTGGTGGACCGTCACCGCCTGGCCGAGGTCGATGATCACCAGCTCGCCCTCGTGGATGATCATGTTGTACTCCGAGAGGTCGCCGTGGATCAGCCCCGCGCGGTAGAGCCGGCGCATGTACTCGCGGACGACCTCGTAGGCCGTCTCGGGGTTCTCCACGTCGACCTCCGAGAGCCGGCGGGCGCGGTCGTCGGCGTGGCCCACCAGCTCCATCACGAGCACGTTCCGCTGGACGGCGATCGGCTCGGGGACGCGCACGCCGGCCTTGCGCGCGCGTTCGAGGTTCGCGAACTCCTTGCGGGTCCACGCCAGCACGACCGCCTTCTTGTCGCTCGCGATCCCCTCGAAGCGCGGGTCGCCCTCCAGGTACTCGCGCATCTGCCGGAAGTTCGAGGAGTTGATCCGGTAGACCTTCACCGCGACCTCGCGCTCGGGCGTGACGCCCTCCGGACCGCCACCGGCGGCCGCGGAGCCGGGGTCGGGCCGCTCGCCCGCCTGCCCGCCGAGCGCCTCGAAGACGCTCGCCTCCTTGCCGGTCGACACCGGCCCGCCGAAGGCGTCGACGTAGCCGTCCTGCACCAGCTTGTAGATCGCCGCCAGCGTCGCGTCGTCGAACACCGACTCCTGCAGCTTGAACTGCTCCGTGTCCTTCACGCGCTCCCGGAACTCGCTGAACTCCCGGTCCTGTCGGCGGGCGATCCGGTCGGCCTCCGTGTCGGAGACGTCGAGCTGTTCCCACTCGTCGCCGGGCTGGTCTTCGGGTTCGAGCAGGACGAACTCCTCGCTCATTCGTCTCGGGGTTCGACGCCGCGAGTGATAAGCGAGGGGGTCGACACGCGCCCGTCGCGGCGGCCCGCTCGGGGTCGGCGGGACCGGTCACGGGCCACTCGCGACGACCGGTCACGGGTCACAGCACGTCGATCGCGTCCTCGACCGACATGTGCCCGTCTCGGACCGCCTCCAGCACCGTCCGGCGCTCTTCGTCCGGGTCGACGCCGACCTCGTCGAGCGTCACCTTCTCCGTCTCGCCGACGAACTCCGGGAAGTCGGTCCCCTCGGCGATCGCGGTCTCCTTTTTGACGCGGTACGAGCCCGCGTCGGTGGTGTAGAGGTCGCCGGGGTGGAAGAAGTACCAGTCCTCGCGGTCGAACCGCACCGCGATCCGCGCCTTCGCGCCGAAGTTCTGTGCGAAGAACAACAGCGCCTCCACCTCCCGGCCGTCGAGGTAGATCGGGTCGCCCGCGCTCGCTTTCGCCTCGATCGCGTAGAACGTCTCCCCGTCGCCGGCGAGCACGTCCGGCAGCTCCCGATCGGTCGCCGAGCCGCTGGCCGGCGCGCGCATCACGGCGAACCCCGCGTCGTTCAACGCGTTGACCAGCTCCCGCTCGCGGCGGTCGCCCTTTCGGTTAGCGGACACGATCGTCGTCACCCGGTTCGGTCATCGTCGGTCGTAGACGGGAGGCGGTCAAAAGCCCGGCGGGTCCGGGGGTTCGTGAGACCGGCTCACCGACGGAGTCGCTCGGCGTGCTCGACGACGACCCGCCCCAGCCGCTCGGTGCGCTGCCGGATATCGTCGTCGGTGATCCGCCCGTCGTCGACGACAGACGACGCGTTCCGGATCCCGACCTCGTGGGGAACCGTCCACGCGTGGACGTTCCGGAACGTCGACCGGAGGTGTTCGAGGGTCCCGCCGTAGGAGCCGCCGCCGGCGGTGGCGAGCAGGCCGACCGCGGTGTACTCGTACTCCTCGGAGCCGCAGAAGTCGTGGAAGTTCTTGAACGTCGAGGAGTACGACCCCCGGTAGACGGGGGTCCCGGCGAGCACGCCGTCGGCCTCGCGGACGCGTCTGCGGAGCCGTTCGCTGTCGCCCTGCTCGTCCTCGTCGGGGTGATACAGCGGGAGGTCGACCGTTCCGAGGTCGATCAACGCCGTCTCGGCGCCCGCGTCGGCCGCGGCGTCGAGCGCCACGCGGAGCGCGGTGCGGGTGGTGCTCTCCGTTCGCCGGCTACCGGAGATGGCGACGACTCGGGTCATGTCCCGACTTCGAGGGGGGGACGCAAAAGCGCGCCGAGTCGCCTCAGGCGGTCGCACCGACGTACGGCCGGACGGCTCGCACGATGGCGTCGACGTCGTACTCGTCTTCGGTCTTGTCGAAGACCACCTCGCCGTCCGCGCGGACCACGAACACGCCGTCGTCGCCGGTCACGAGCGCGACCTCGTCGATCTGCTCGCCGAACTGCTCGAGGATCGCCCCCGAGACGTCTTGTGCGCGATTCAACAGGCCGCACGGCACGCAGTACTCGATCTCGACACGGGTCATCACCCCGATCGTTGGGGCCGGACGGAGTTAAAGGGTCGTCCGAAGATCGGTATCTTCGGAAGAGGTCATACAACGGTTCTCAGATCCGTTCTTCGGTCCGGCGATTCACTCGATACAGGTGAGAGAACGAATGATTGCGGTGGCGCGCCCGGGAGCGGGCCTCCGGCCCGCGACCGGAGCGCGAGGGACGCGGTGAGCGCTCGGACGAGCGCGAACCGCGAGGCTGGGGAGGCGTGAGGTGCGGGT
Organism: Halorubrum sp. CBA1125; assembly: GCF_009742825.1. Taxonomy (GTDB): domain Archaea; phylum Halobacteriota; class Halobacteria; order Halobacteriales; family Haloferacaceae; genus Halorubrum. Next base: position 118 of record NZ_WPCE01000079.1, on the reverse strand, counting down.
CGCGGTGCGAGTCGGGTGGGGCTCAAGGGGCAGGCGTGAGAACGAACCCACCGACGCAAGGACCGCAGGGAGCGAACCGAGTGAGCGGACTGAGGACCACAGCGAGGTGCCGGGAGTT
>NZ_WPCE01000145.1 GCF_009742825.1 Halorubrum sp. CBA1125 | reverse complement strand
ACCGCGTCGTCGACGCCGAGGAGGTGCGGCTCCTCCGGCTGATCAAGGGCGGGACGGGCCCAGCCCTGTGACCGACGGCTACGACCTCCCCGGTGCCCCGGACGGCGTCGCCGTCGAGCCCGCGACGCCCGACGACCGCCTCGACGTCCTCCGCGTCCTCGACGCCGCGATGTTGGAGACCGACGCGGAAACCGTCGACGAGCGCATCGCCGCGGGCGACGCGTTCGTGGCGCGCGCGACGCGGACCGACGGGGTCGTCGGCGCACTGGTCGCGACGCGTCCGGACCCCCACCGGCTCCACGTCGACGCCGTGGCCGTCAGACGGGCGCGACGCGGTCGGGGGGTCGGCTCCGCGCTCGTCGCCGCCGCGGTTCGGCGGGGCGCGCGCGACCCCGACGTGCGGGTCGTCACCGCCGCGTTCGACGCCGACCTGTGGGCGTTGTACGAGGGCCTGGGATTCGATGTCCGACCGATCGAGGCCGACGAGTCGGACTCGGATCGCCTCCGGGGATGGCTCGCGGTGGCCGCCCTCGACTCGCGGTGAACCGGGCGTAAGCGGCGCGTCCGACTCGCGGCTGACTGACCTTTTTGTTCGTGGTATGTGTACACATATCTCCCTCAGATGACGCCCTCTCAATCCGGCTCTCCCGACCCGCTCGGTGGTATCGACGTTGACGCGGCGGACGCCGCGGATCCGGCAGACGCCGCGGACGCGACGGCGGGTCCGCGGCGTCAGTCGGCCGCGCCGACGGTCGCGTCCGTGACCGACGATCCCCGGCTCGGCTCTCACCAGCGGGTTCAGGTCGCCACGCTCGCGGCCGAACGCGAGCTGTTGGCGGTCGAATGCGAGCTGCTCGACGAGCAGGTCGACGCGCTCGGGGCGGAGGTGTCCGAGCTCGAAGCCGAGGTGGACGCGCTCGAACGCGCCGTCGAGGCGAAGGAGCGCCAACGACAGCAGGTGATCGACAACTACGAACAGATCGTCGCAGCCCGATCGGACCCGGACGGGGAGGCAACCACGGCCGCCGCCGCGTCGGCGGACTCGGCCGCGTCGGCGGACTCGGCCGCGTCGACGGGGACCGGCTGGCGCCCGCTCGCCGCGGTCGCGTCCCGTCTCAAGCGGGTCGTGACGCGGGTGCGGGGGCTCGCGGGTGAGTGAGGCCGGCCGCGCATCCGATGTCCATTTCCGGGTCGGCCCCGTCGTTCGGGTATGAACGCCAAGTCGCCCGCGGTTTCGACCGACGCTCCCTCGCGAGTCGTGGTGACGGACACATGAGCGGGAAAGACGACTACTACAACCGGTCCAAACAGCAGGGGTACCGGAGTCGGGCCTCCTACAAGCTCAAACAGCTGGACGAGGAGGCGGACCTGCTGGATCGGGGGGACACCGTCGTCGACCTCGGCGCCGCGCCCGGCGGCTGGCTCCAGGTCGCGGCCGAGGAAGTCGGCGAGTCGGGGACGGTCGTCGGAGTCGACCTCCAGCGCATCGACGAGTTCGACGAGCACGACGTGGAGACGATCCGTGGCGACATGACCGACGAGCGCACCCGCCACTACCTGCGCGAGGCGGTCGGGGAGGGCGGCGCCGACGTCGTGGTGAGCGACATGGCGCCGAACATGACCGGCGAGTACGGGCTCGACCACGCCCGGTCGGTCCACCTCGCGCGGCAGGCGTTCGACGTGGCGACGGAGCTTTTGGCGCCCGGCGGCGACTTCGTCGTGAAGGTGTTCCAGGGCGAGGACCTCGACGCGTTCCGCGAGGACGTGGGCGCCGACTTCCAGTACGTTCGAACCGTCTCCCCGCCGGCCTCTCGGGACTCCTCCTCGGAAGTGTACCTCGTCGCGAAGGGGCTGAACACCGCTCCCGTCGAGGCGGGCGATCGGATCGAGGTGACGGTCGAAGAGCGCGGCGACGAGGGCGACGGCATCGCGTACGTCGAGGGGTACACGCTGTTCGTTCCCGGGGCCGACGCCGGCGAGACCGTGACGGTCGTCGTTGACGACGTCAAGCCGCGGTTCGGGTTCGCGGAGCGCGTCGACGACGGGGGAGAGTGAGGCGTGGCCGACGACGGGATCCTCGGCTCGCTGTCGCTCGCCGGGCTGCTCAGTCTCTGTTGTATCGGCTTCGGCGGGATCGCGGGCGCCGCGGCGGTCACGGGCGGGAGCGCCTCGGTCACGACGGTCGCGACGGGCGCGACGACCGCCCGTGGCGCGCTCGTCACCGGGATCGTCACCGCCGTGACGGTGCTGGCCGTCGCCGGCGTCGTGCGGTGGCGGCTGCGGTCCGGCGGGGAGGACGGGGAGCCGTAACTGACGAGAGAGTGTACTCAGTCTCCCAGCGAGATCGGCCGATACCGCCTAGCTGGCGCTCGTCCGTCTCCATTCGCGCAGCGTGAATCGGTCGTAGTCGGTCTCGGCGACCACCTCCCACTCCCGGTCGTCCCACTCCGGGTAGCGCGTGTCCCCGTCGTAGCTCCCGTGAACGTGGCTGAGGACCATCCGGTCGAGGTGGGGCTGGAACAGCTCGTAGATCGCGCCGCCGCCGAGCACGTAGACGGTGTCGTCCCGGGTGGCGGACGATGACCCCCGTACCGGGTCGGCCTCGGCGGCGACCGCCTCGCGGTCGGAGACGGCGTCGCCGACGAGTGTACGGGCCAGATCGATCGCCGACTCGACGCCGTCGGCGACGACCGCCGTCGGGGCGTCGAGGGCGTCGACGCTCCGGCTCACGACGATCTGACGGCTCCCGGGGAGGTCGTCGCGCATCGACTCGAAGGTGCGCCGCCCCAGGATCACCGGCGCGCCCGCGACGCGCTCGCGGTACTGCCGGACGTCCGCTTCGATGTGTGGCCACGGCACCTCGCCGTCTCGCCCGATCACCCTGTTCTCCGCGAGCGCTGCGACGCTGACGAGTTGCACGGGATCCATAACGGGCGGCGACGACAAAAAGCGGTCGGCGGCAGAATCGGGACGGTCCCCGGCGGCCACTCACCCGCCGACAGCGATCCTCACTCGCCGACAGCGGCCGCTCACCCGTCCAGCCCGAGCAGGTCGAACGGGTAGCCGGCGCCGTTCGCGTCCGCCTGCCCGTAGACCACCCGCGCGGCCGCGACGTCCTGGATTGCGAGGCCGGTCGAGTCGAAGACGGTGACGCCGGTGACTCCCCCGTCGCGGTCCTCGCGGTCGTCGTCGTCGCCGTTGTTTTCGCTGTCGCCGCCGCTCCCGGTTCCCGCCCGCCCGGCGCGTCGCCCGACGACGATCGCGCCGATCTCGCCGTAGATGTCGTCGTCGGTGAGCGTGCCCGCGGCGTAGGGCACGTTGATCTCGCCGGAGTGGGTGCACTGCTCGTGGTCGTCGATGACGATCGTGGCGTCGAGCAGCAGCGCGTCGGCGAGCTCGTGTTTCCCCGCCGCGTCGGCGCCCATCGCGTTGACGTGGGTGTGTGCGCCCACGTCGTCGGGGCCGACGATCGGCTCCTCGACCGGCGTCACCGTCGAGAGGACGTCGCAGTGGCCGGCCTCCGCGATCGAGCCGCCGCGGACGTCGAACCGGTCGGCGAACGCGTCGACGAAGGCGGCGACGCGCTCCTCGTTCGGATCGCTCACGATCACCTCCTCGATGTCGCGCACCTCGGCTATCGCCTCCAGCTGGGCGTACGATTGCACGCCCGCGCCGACGATCCCGAGGGAGGTCGCGTCGGGAACCGCGAGGTGGTCGGTAGCGACCGCGGCGGCCGCGCCCGTCCGCTTCCGCGTGAGCGTCGTGCCGTCGAGGACCGCGAGCGGGAACGCCGTCTCCGGATCGGAGTAGATCATCGTCCCCATCACGGTCGGGAGGCCGTGGTCCGCCGGGTTGTCCGTGTGGACGTTCACCCACTTGATCCCCGCGGCGTCCCAGCCCTCGCCGCCCGCCGTCTCCTCGGCGACGTCCTCCTCGCGCACGTCGAGGTAGGCGGGCATGGATCGGAAGTCGCCGTTGTACTCCGGCAGGTCGATGTACGACTTCGCCGGCATCTTTGCGTTCCCGCGCTCGTACGCCGAGAAGGCGCCACGGACCGCGTCGATGACGCGATCCGTCCGGGCGTTTTCCTCGACGGCGTCGGCGTTGAGAAGTACCGTCTCCATGTCGGAGTATTCCCGGGCCGACACTTAGTCTCTGGTGGGAGCCGAGGCGGTCGCCCCCGCTCAGCCGTCCAGCCGCTCGCGGAGCAGTCCGTTCACCTGCCCGGGATCGGCGCTGCCGCCGGTCCGCTGCATCACCTGGCCGACGAGGAAGTTGATCGCGCCGTCGTCGCCGTCGTGGTAGTCGGCCACTGCCTCGGGGTTCTCGTCGATGGCGTCGGTGACCGCGGCCTCGACCTCGCCCGCGTCGGCCTTGCCGAGCCGCTCGCGGTCGATGACGGTCTCCGGATCGTCGCCCTCGTCGAGCATCTCGCGGAGCACGACCTCCTCGGCGTTTTTCACCGTCAGCTCCTCGGCGTCCACCAGCGCTATCAGGCGTTTGAACTCGTCGAGGCGGTCCTCGACGTCGGTGATCGCCATATCGCGGTAGTTGAGTTCGCCGAGCAGATTGTCGGCGACCCACGTCGCGGCGAGGTCGGGGTCGAACGCCTCCGCGACGTCCTCGAAGAAGTCGGCCACCGCCTTCGTGGAGGTGAGCTTCGAGGCGGCCTCGCGGTCGAGCCCGTACTCCTCGCGGAACCGCTCGCGACGGGCGTCCGGCAGCTCCGGGATCGGAATGCGCTCCTTCCAGTCGGCCACCTCGAGGGCGGGCAGGTCGGCCTCGCGGAAGTAGCGGTAGTCCTTCTCGGCCTCCTTCGAGCGCATCGAGACGGTGACGCCGCGGCCCTCGTCCCAGTGGCGCGTCTCCTGTTCGATCTCGCGACCGCGCCGGAGCACGTTGCGCTGGCGGGTCACCTCGTAGGCGAGCGCCTGCTCGGCGCCCCGGTGACTGGAGATGTTCTTCACCTCCGCGCGGTTGACCGCGGCGAGGTCGCCGTCTTCGATCCCGCCGTCGTCGTCCACCCTGTCGTCCGGCACGAGCGAGACGTTGGCGTCGACCCGGAGGCTCCCGTCCCGTCCCGGGTCGAACACGCCGAGGTACTCTAACACCTCCTCTAACTTCGCGAGGAACGCGCGCGTCTCCGCCGGCGACCGAAAGTCCGGCTCCGTGACGATCTCCATCAGGGGCGTGCCGGCGCGGTTGTAGTTCACCAGCGTGTGGGTGGCGTTCTCGATCGAGCCGCCCGCGTGCTGGATGCTGCCGGGGTCCTCCTCCAAGTGCGCCCGGGTGATCCCGATGGTCCGGGGCTCGCCGTCCACGCGCACCTCCAGCTCGCCGTCGGCGCAGATCGGCGCGTCGTACTGGGTGAGCTGGAAGTTCTTCGGGAGGTCGGGGTAGTAGTAGTTCTTCCGGTGGAACGTCGTCGTCTCGGGGATGTCGGCGTCGATCGCCTTCCCCACCTTCACGGCGGCCTCGACGGCGGCCTCGTTGAGGACCGGCAGCGCGCCCGGCAGCCCGAGACAGGTCGGGCACGTGCGGGTGTTGGGGTCCTCGTCGTCGGCGGGCTCCGTCGAGCAGCCACAGAAGATCTTCGTGTCGGTCTCGAGCTGGACGTGGACCTCCAGCCCGATCACGACGGTTCGCTCCTCCGTCGCGGCCTGCGTGCTCATTACTGACCCGTTGTGAGTCGGCCACCTAAATCGTGTCGGCACCGATACGGGTGGTATTACAGAGGCGTCGGTGTGGATTCGGGCATTTGGGGCTCTGTTGAAATACTTAGTAACTGACACAATCTGACCTGGTTTCTATCAGTAGCGGTGGACTCACGAATCGCTCAGTACTGTGGATTCATCCGTCGAAGTACTCCTTCAGTGAAGTTACAATCTCATTCGACAGGTGCCCACCAAACAGTAATTAACCAGCCGACTGTACACCTATCATATGAATGATAACGACCCGAAACCGGATAATCCGCTTTCGCCGTATTATCCCTCGGAAGTGCCTACTATTCCGGGTAATGGTCGTACGTGGTTTGCCATTCTTCTAGCCCTCATAATGCTATTTGGGACATCTTACTGGGTCATCTCTATTTTCATCTAACGAGATTCGATACTGACGCTGAGGCACGGTTCCAGTGTGAGACACGCCTTCAGCGACCATCCGTTTCAGACATGAATACGTTAGAAAAAGAGGATTTCAACAGCGTCGTGTTTGGTTGTATTTCGTTGCTGTCGGTAACATCTCAAACACTGCCAACGATCCAGCCGTTCGCTTATAAATCGCCACCAGCGGATCGTCGGTGAACACCGCCTCGCGGCTGCCCCTTTGAGTCCCACCCGCCCGCAACCGCACCGTAACCTCGTTCCTCCCCAGCCTCGCCGCGGTCGCCATCGGCGACCGCGGGCTCCCTCGCGCGGGCTGCTCGCGGCCTCCCGGCCGCTCGCAGGCACGCGCCACCGCGAGAATTTCTGGCTCCTCGCCACGGTCGTCTCCCTTCGGAACCGTTGCTAAACCCTTATCAGCGCGCGGGTGGCAGGTACGGGCGTATGAGCGACCTCCCGGACGACTTCGACTGCACCCTCACCAACTGGGAGTACATCTACGGGCTCTGTCGCAACGTCTCGGACGACGTCAAACGCGCCGACTTCGAGCCGGACGTGGTCGTCGCGCTCGCGCGCGGCGGGTGGTTCGCGGGACGGTGTATCTGTGACTTCCTCGGACTTGACGACCTCACCAGTCTCAAGATGGAACACTACGTCGGGGCCGCAGAGAAGACCGACGAACCCCAGATCCGCTACCCGATGCCGGAGGGGAGCGTCGAGGGCAAGGACGTCCTGGTCATCGACGACATCGCCGACACCGGCGGGTCGATCCGGCGCGCGGAGGAGTACGTCACGGACCGCGACGCCGGGACCGTCCGCACGGCGACGCTCCAGCTGCTCGGCACCTCCGAGTTCCAGCCCGACTTCGTGGGCGAGCGGCTCGAGCAGTGGACGTGGGTCGTCTACCCCTGGAACTTCCTCGAAGACCTGATCGACCTCACGGCGGGCGCCATGGAGCGCGCCGACGAGGCGGCGTTCTCCCGCGAGGACCTGCGGCACTACCTGGAAGAGTACCACGGGATCGGCCGCATCGAGATGGAGGTCGCCCAGCCCGGCCGGCTCGACGAGGTGATCGACGAGATGGTCCGTCGGGACGTGATCGAGCCCGTGGGCGACGACGCCTGGCGGCTCGCCGAGTGACAGCCGATGGGCGACCGGGAGGTCGAGCGCGACGACGGCGATGACGCCGAGAACTCAAGTGTCGAGGACGCCGAGAGCGCGAGCGTCGGCCACGACGGTGACACGAGCGTCGACGACGCCGCGCTCGAC
>NZ_WPCE01000032.1 GCF_009742825.1 Halorubrum sp. CBA1125 | reverse complement strand
GGCTGCCAGAGGCGCGTCGCGCCTCGCTGCCGCGAGGGCGACGGCGGCCGCAGTAAAGCACCGCAACGAGGGAGCGCCAGCGACCGAGTGAGGAGCGAAGCAAGGCCCCCGAGTTCTCACGGCTGGGGCTTTGTGAGTGTTCTCCGCGGTAGCAACTGCGCACGATTGAGCGGCTGGGGCTTTGGAAGAATTCACCGCGCTGGCAACTGTTTATAAGCGAGCGGCTACCCTTTTGGAGATGTTCTCGACCACAACGATCTCGTACCACTAGCACATCTTCTTACCGGAGGATCCACCTACAACACGATGAACCTAACTCCTTCTGAAGTGTTATCAGACATCCTTCAGAGTCGCCTCTCAGCGACCCGCTTCCGGCGGCAATCGGGGAGTTCAGCGGTCGGTACTGGCGTCCGGGTTCGCCGTATCAGTCGCGTCGCTCGTGATCGCGTCGGATCCCGCCGGATCGTCCGTCGCTGCGTCCGCCTCCGGACCGTATCGACACGTCACCGTCAACGGGTCGTCGTCGGTCACGTCGACCCGGACGGGCGCCTCGAGCGTCCGGACCAGCGCCACGGCGAGCACGGAGGGTATCGGGTGGTCGATACCGGTCGGGTCGCCGAGCCCGGCGCCGGCGACCTCGAACGTGACGCGGCGCGTCTCGGTGTCGACGTCGTGGGAGACGCCGTCGGCGAGCTCGAACAGCTCGACGACCGCGTCGGCGATCGCCGGCGCGATCGCGTCGGGCGTCGCGTCGACCGACCGGTCGCGGGTCGCCTCGAACTCCTCGTAAAGCGGCGCGCCGGTCGGGTGAAACGCCACGCCGCCGCGGTCGGGATCGGGCGGGACGACGAACAGGTCGGGCGAGTCGGAGAGGTCGGGAAGGGCTTCGCCCTCGTTACGGGGGACGAACAGCCGACCGCCGTCGGCGGGGACGTACACCGGCTCGCCACGGAGGCCGAGTTCGTCGATCGCCGCCTCTCGGTCGGCCCGGAGCGCCCGAAACACGCGGGCGCCGACGCGGGCAGACACGAACCGCTCGGGGGTGAGCACGTAGGTGAGCACGCCGGCGAAGACGCCCGTGCCGCCGAGCGCGAACAGCACGGTGCGCGCGTCGGGGAAGCCGAGCCCGCCGAGGAGGCCGATCAGCCCCACGACGAACAGCCCGAGCGCGGTCCGACGGTAGGTCGCCTGTCGCGACCGCGCGTACTCCTCGCGGAGCTGTCGGTTCTCCGCTTCGAGCACCGCCAGGCGGACCCGAAGATCGCTGGGGTCTCTCGGGGGTGAGTCGGCCGGTCCCGCCGGTTCCGACGGCGTCGTCTCGTCCCCCGACTCCCGGTTCGATCTCGTCCCCCCCGTGGTGTCCATCCCGTCGCGTCACGGTTTCGGGAGTCGGGAGTTTACTCTTTCGCCTCCGCGTCCACCAGTCCGAGGCGGACGAGCGTCGCCCGCCGAGCGAGGTACGCGCCGAGCGCGACCGCCAGGCAGAGCAGCCCGCCGGCCGCGGCGAGGCTCTCTCGCAGTCCGACGGCGACGACGCCGAGAAGGACGGCGTACGCGCCGAACGTTCCGGCGATCGCCAGCGGAACGGAGCGGTCCCGCGCCGGTTCGGTGAGCACGGCGAGGAGCGCGAGCTGGGCGAGGCCGACGGCGAGTCCGTCCGCGAGCGTCGCCGTGGTCGCCAGCGCGAGCTGACCGACGACGAACGCCAGGGTCGACGGGAGGAGGAACGCGACGCAGACCAGGACGCCGGCGAGGACGGCACCGCGCACCATCCCGGTCGTCAGCGTCACGCCCAAGACGACGAGCAGCCCGACGACGCCGAGCGGATCGCGGGCGGACGGAGACACGAGGTCCGCCGCCGCGACCGACCGCGGGCCGGGGAAGATTGCGGACATCAGCGGACCGCCGTCGGTGTCTCCCGACGGTGTGCGAGGACCGAGTCGAGCCGCGTCTCGGGAGCGATCTCCAGCGCGGTGACTCGCGGGTGGGTGTCCAGGTCGCGACGGAACCGCTCGAATTCGAGGTACCGGTCGTACGCGGCGTCGAGGTCCGTCGGACCCGTCGGTTCGAACAGACAGCGCGGCGTCAGAAAGACGATCACTCGCCCGCCGCCGCCGATCGCGGTCTTGACCGCCTCCCGAAGCTTGGTCGGCTCGTCGTCGCTCGTCACGATCACGATCAGCCCCCCCGTCTCGAACCGGTTCCGGACCCGCCGGACGCTCCCCACGAGCGGGTCCTCGCGGATGCGCGCGGCGTACTGAGTCGGCTCGCTCACGTAGGCGTCGAGCACGCGAGCGAACGTTCCGTCGTCACCGTCGAGCCGGTCGGCGAGTTCGCGGGCGCGGGTCGCGGACCGGGTTCGACTACCGGAGTCGTCGCTGTCTGCGGTCGGCGTGAGGCCGTACAACAGCGTTTCCGCCCGCGCGTACGTTCGGGTCGTCGTCCGCGATCGGACGGCGTTGGTGACCCCGTCGCGGCCGACCGTGTCGACGCCGATCGGGTCGGTTCGGTCGGCCGCGGTGCGGACGATACCGATACCGACCTCGCGGGCGTAATCCAGCATCGTCTCGCCCGGCGATCCGACCGCCATCCGGTCGCGGTGGTCCACGATCAGGGCCGTCCGGCGGTCCGTCTCCCCTTCGGTCTCGCGGATGTAGATGTCGGCCAGCCGCGCCGTCGCCTTCCAGTCGATCCGGCGGACGCTGTCGCCGGGGACGTACTGTCTGATCTCCCGCGTCGTCACGCCCGGACCGGGCTGGTCGGACCGGTGCTCGCCGTACGCGTTGCGGACCGGCTCGCCGCCGCGGCCGACGTGGATGTCGAGGGACCGCGGTCGGGCCGTCACGGCCGGTGCCGTCCCGCGGGCGAACCGCACCCGGTACAGGCCCAACGGATCGCTCGCGACGACGACCGGGGCGGGAAACGCGAACCGACCCGCGATCGGGAACGACACGTCGAACGCGGTCTCGGCCTCGAGCTCGTCGGGTTCGAGCACGACGGTCCGATTCCCGGTGCCGTGGTCGGCCCCCACCGACGTTTCGGTCCCCACCGGCACGTCGGCGCGCACCGAGAGCGGCACCGCCGCCGTCGACGGGGGACGGCGAACGGCGAGCGTGACGGAGACCCCGGTGTCGACGAACGTGTCCGCGGTGGCGGCGTCACACTCGACGGTGAGCCGGTCGTCGAGCCGAGCGAACGCCCGGCTCGTGACGGCGGCGACGCCGACGAGCCACGCACCGACACCCGCCGCCGCGAGCAGGAATATCGGCCGCTCGGCCGTCACGCCGAGCACGACGAACACGAGCCCGGAACCGGCGGTCGCCCACCAGCGACTCGTAACGTCCATCGGATGTGACTCGGGGCGGCGTCTCTTGAAAGTTGGCTTCCGGACGCGGGGAGCGCGACCGCATCGCTGCGTCGACCGGTCCCGGAGACGTCGAGATCCCCGGAGATATCGACGTCGCCGTCGACCCACTCTCGCGTCGACCGCCGACGCGTCGCCTCGCACGCTTTATACCAATCGGCGTTAGAGTACGGGTGTGCCGGCACGCTATCGGGGGCTCGCCGCGATCGCCGCGGTGGTCGTCGTCGTCAGCGCCGTCGCCGGGGGGGTCGGCGCCGCTCCCGCCTCCGGCGGGGGACCGACTGCCGCCAACGAGACGGCGGCCAACGGGACGACCGCCAACGGAACGATCGAACCCCACCGGAATCCCGACGAGATCCAGCAGGACGGAGACACACAGCGTGTCGCAGATCACCTCGCCGCGCGGCTCGGCGAGCGACTGGCCGGGAGCGCGGTCGCGATAAGCGAGGGGGAGTTCGAGCGCGGACAGGCCCTCCTCGGCGAGGGGTACGACGAACAGCTCGCGAAGTACGCGGTCGTCGCTCGCGACGTCGACGAGGCGGAACTCGCGCGGCAGTTCAACCTGACCCGCGAAGAGCAGGCGTCGCTGGCGGAGTCGCTCCGCGAGGCGGAGGCGCTCGCGACGGAGTACCAGCGCGCGGTCGAGAACGACGACGACGAGCGCGCCCGGGAGCTCGCGCGCGAGCTGATCGCGACGGCCGAGGAGCTCAACCGGACGACCGCGGACCTCGAACAGCGGTACGCGGTGCTCGAAAACGAGACCGGGATCAACCTCGACGAGGCCCAGGTCGCGATCGAGGAGATACGAGAGACGACCGGCGAGGCGGTGGTGGGAATCCAGGCCCGCGAATTCACCGAGACGCGGCTGGTCGCCGAGACGAATCGAACGCGCATCGCCGTCAGCGACCCGGCCGCGATCTCCGGACGGCTCACCACCGCGAACGGGACCCCGATCGAGAACGGGTCGATCCGGCTCCGGCTCGGAGCCGACACGGTCACGACCCAGACCACCGGAGACGGGACGTTCGAGGCGACGTATCGCCCGCTCACGGCGCCGCTGAACGCGTCGGCGCTCACCGTGGCGTACGCGCCCGCGGCGACCGACCCGTACCTGCCGGCGACCGAGACGGTCAACGTGTCGATCGCCGAGCAGGCGGAGACGTCGATCGACCTGGAGAACGCGAGCGCGGCGGCCGCGTTCGACGAGCAGGTCCGCGCCACGGGGACGGTCCGCGTCGCGGGCGCGGCCCGGGGGAGATCGGCGGGATCCCGCTCGTCCTCGACGTCGACGGCCGGCGGCTCGCGACCGCCGAGACCGATCCGGACGGCCGCGTCGACCTGCGCGGGTCGCTTCCGGCCGCGGTCCCGGCGGGCGAGGCCGAACTACGGGTGGCGATCGACCGCCGGAACGCGGCGATCGCCCGGTCGACCGCGACGGCGCCGCTGTCGGTCCGCTCGACGCCGACGGCGCTCTCGGTCGACGCGTCGGTCGACGACGAATCGCTGACCGCGTCCGGTCGACTGACGGCCGAGACCGAAGCGGGAGGCGAGAGGGGGCTCACGGGTCGGACGGTGTCGCTCTCGATCGACGGGACCGACGTCGGAACCGCCGAAACGGGGCCTGACGGGCGATACCGGGTCGAAATCGCGGTGCCGGCGTCGATCGAACCCGGAGAACGAGGGTCGATCACGGCCGCTTTCGACGGAACCGGGACGAACCTCCTCGGCAGCACCGCCGAGGGGACGGTCGTCGTTCCGCGAGGGAACGCCGACGGGAACGGAGCCGACGCGACGTGAGCGACGGGGATATCGGGAGCCTCGTCGGGGCCGGCGTCGTCGCGGTGCTCCTCGCGCTGGGGGCGTTTCTCGTCGGACGGGGGGGGCGGTCCGGAGCGGCTTCGACGGGTCCGACGGCGGATCCTCGGAGTCGATCCCGCGGACTCGGGCGCAGAGACGGCGGCGGGGGCGGCGAGCGATCCATCCGCTGGGACGACAGCGAGCGGGGCCGGTACTGGTACCGGAGGCGATGCGGGGGGCGGCGCCGCGCGGTCGCCGCTCGGGCGGGCGCGTACCGAGCTGACCGCCGGTCGACCGGACGAGGCCGTCCGGATCGCGTATGCGGTGGTCCGGTCGCGGCTCAGTCGGTCGACCGCCGACGCGTCCACGGAGACCCACTGGGAGTTCTATCGGCGCTGGCGCGACGCGGACGACGTCGACGCGGACGGGCTCGAGACGGTCACGGAGGCGTACGAGGAGGCCGAGTTCGCTCCGCACGGCGTCCCGTCGGAGACGGCCGACGACGCGGTGACCGCGAGCGACGAGATCGTCGATCCCGGCCCGTCGCCGAGGGAGCAGGGCGACGACTGATCGCGTCGGTCCAAGTGCCGAGAGCGATCGACGCTACCGGCGATGCCGACACTCGTCACAGAGCGCGACCGCGGACAGCCCCCGCACGATCGGCCGTCCGCAGTCGCATCGTGGCCGTGACGACGGTTTCGACATACCCCGCCGTCCGGAACGGGTTCGGATAAACATTGCATATTAAGAGTGCATATTCATTCAGGCGGTCGGCCGGAGGAGGCGAACGTGCGTGATCGAGCGCGACGCGACCCCTCTACCGAGTTCCACATCGACGGCCCAGGTGGTCCGACGCCGACCTCGACGGCCCACGTCTCGCGAGCGAGGGGAGAAACGTTCCGTCGGTAGATCGTTTCGGACATCCGATAGCGAACACGGCGACCCGAACCAGATTTGTCGTATTCGGGCAGAACGACGCACAGAGACGTGAGGACAGTCCCGGGAAAAAATTTATTGAACATGTGTTTTTTTTTATTGTTATATGTCTCCTATAGACACGGTAACCGCTGTCGTACGTGAGAGCGTGACCGGCGGGATCGCTCCGGATGAGGCCGGAGCGATCGGTCGCGTCAGAGATCGGGTCTCGGCCGGATCGGCGACGCGGCCGGGGACACCGGAGGACGCGAGGTGACCGATGACGGGCCGTTGGGGGGCGGCACGCACGGTCGTCGCGGTCTCGTCGCGGATCGAACCCGTGTACCGGCGGACGAAGACGCTCCGAACCGGGGCAGGCCGGGTCAGACGGGCGGTCCGGAACGGACAGGGGGAGCGGAGGTGACGGACGATGTCGAAACGACACGGCTCTTCGGGGGTCGAGACTTCGGGACGAAACGGGCAGGCGGGGAGTGACGCTCCCGGCGGCGAGTCGGGGCTCGACCGGTCGCGGGTCGTCCGTCGCGTCGCCGTGATCGGCGCGGCGCTCGCGCTGGTGAGCGTGATGGCCGGGATCGGGCTCGTCGGAGGCGCGAGCGCACAATCCGGTACGGCGGGCAACGTGACCGCTCCGGAGGAGGTCGACGTCGCCCCGACCGACCTGGCCGGGAGCGGGACCGAGGCCGATCCCTACGTGATCACGAACGCCTCCGAGCTGCAGGCGATGGAAGACGACCTCGACGCCAGCTACACGCTCGGAAACGACGTCGACGCGTCGGCCACCGCGTACTGGAACGACGGCCGCGGCTTCGATCCGATCGGTCCGGACAGCCCCGGCGAGGACGGCGACGAGACCTTCTCGGGAACACTGGACGGCAACGGACACGCGATCACGGATCTGACGATCGATCGCCCCTCGATGGACCACGTCGGTCTGATAGGTAATTTCCGTGATGGGACGGTCGAGGACCTGGTACTCAGGAACGTCACCGTCACCGGGGCGAATACCGTCGGCGGAGTTGTCGGGCACAACACTGGGGGAACCGTGCAGCGCGTGTCCGCGACGGGTACAGTCAGCGGGGCACCGAGTGGTGAAACGTACGCAGACTACGTTGGTGGCCTCGTCGGTGAAAACGACGGGACGGTGGTCCGCTCGGCCGCGAACGTTACCGTCGTTGCCGACTTCGGATATGACATCGGAGGTCTCGTCGGCCTCAACTATGGGACGGTGAATCAGTCCTATGCGGTCGGCGACGTCCAGGGTTCAACGACAATTGGGACCGGGGGGCTCGTCGGTCGAAACGGTCCGCCTGCGACTCCCGGCACTGTGAACCGATCCTATGCGACCGGCTCCGTCACCGGCTATTCCGGACTCGGCGGGCTCGTGGGCTGGGCGCCGTACCTCGAACCCGATCTTCCGGGAACCGTAATCAACTCGTACTGGGACACTGAGACGACCGGCCGGTCCGAATCGAACGGAGGCACGGGATTCACGACCGCGAATATGACCGGCGAAGCAGCCCAAGCCAACCTGGACGGATTCGCATTCGGAGAGGTGTGGGTGACGCGCGAGAGTGACTACCCGCGCCTCGCTTGGCAGACCGACACAGCACCTCCCGCGTCGGTCGGCGTGAACCGAACGGAGTCGTTAGTACGGCCGAACACGACCACAGTCGGTGCGACGGGGAATGTCACTATTACGGTCGTCGTCGAAAATCTTCCCGTTACTGCCTCGGGTGAGGTCGATCTTCGCGCAGAGAATGTGACCCTAAACACCGAGGGGAACGATGAGGACCGGACGATCGACTTCACCGAGACCAACATCACCGACGGGAGACTCACCGTCTCCCGAACGGTCTCTGCGACGGCCCCGGCGACGCCTGGCCAGTACAATATCACGCTGACCGACCTTCGTGTCGGCAACGAGTCGGCTGGCACCGTCGAGTACCTGATCGAGGACGCAGACGTGACCATCGAGACGATCGACGTGACCGCTCCAGCGGAGGTCGACGTCGCCCCGAGCGATCTGGCTGGGAGCGGGACCGAAGCCGATCCCTACATGATCACGAACGCCTCAGAGTTACAGGCGATGGAAGACGCCCTCGCCGCCAACTACACACTCGGGAACACCGTCGACGCGTCGGCCACCGCGTACTGGAACGATGGGAAGGGCTTCGATCCGATAGGGAACGGCGACGGCGAGTTCACCGGGACGCTCGACGGCAACGGACACATCATCGACGGGCTGACGATCGACCGAGGAAACGAGAGCGACGTGGGGCTGATCGGCAACCTCAGCGACGAGGGAACGGTGACGGACATCGTGGTCGCAGCGCCAGCGATACGCGGCGACGACCGAGTGGGAATCCTCGTCGGGACGAACAAGGGCACGGTGAGCGACTCGCACACGGTCGGCAACGTGAACGGCTCCGGGGACGTCGGCGGGCTCGTCGGTCGGAACGAACACGGGCACGTGACCCGGTCTGACGCCGGCGGGAACGTCACCGGAGACTCCAGTCTCGGCGGACTCGTCGGTAACAACGAGGTGGGTACCGTCACGGAGTCGTACGCCGTGACCAACGTCGGGGCGCCGAACGCGACGTCGGTCGGCGGGCTCGTCGGGCTGTCCAACTCCGGCGTGATAAACGACTCGTACGTGCTGGGGTACGTTCTCGGGGAGACGAACGTCGGCGGCGTCGTGGGCGACGTCCGGACCAACGGGAACGCCGACAGCGTCGTGACGAGGACGTACGCGACGGGATACGTGAACGGCACCGGTGGTTCCAATATCGGCGGAATCGCCGGTGGGATGGTTGGTACCTTCTCCGGGGTGACTTCGAACCTCACCGACTCGTACTGGGACGGGGTGGCAACCAACCAATCCGATGCTGTTGGGTTCCCCTCGTACGGAACCGTCGTCGAGAACAACACCGGGTTCAACCAGACCGACGGCGACGGGCGCGCCGCCGCGATGGTCGGAGCCGCGGCGGCAAACAACATGACTGCGCTCGACTTCGGAGACACCTGGGGAACGGTCGAAGCGGCCGACGACGACGCCGAGACGGACGGCTATCCGGTGCTGACCGACGTCGACCGCCAGATACAGCTCGAACGGCGAGGCATCCTGGCGGACGGCGAGGAGCCGACCGGTGCCGATCCGGTAGTCAACACGACCCAGTCGGGGGTCACGCCGATCGCGACGGAGCCGAACGAGACACGGGAGTACACGCTCACGGTGGCGGTCGAGAACACCTCACTGACGGACGAATCCGGCGAGATCGACGTCGACCTCGGACCGTTCGAACCGGCAGACAGTGGAGGTGAGGACGGTGCGGGCGAAGCCAACGATCTGACGCTCCCCTACACCGGAGCGAACGTCTCCGACGGGACGATCACGGTCACCCAATCCGGTCCGCTCACCGCGCCGAACGCGACGGGCGAGTACGAGATCGCCGTCACCGACGTGCGCGTGGGTGACGGTGAGGGTGCAGAGTACCTGATCGAAGACGAGAATATCACGATCGCGACGATCGGCGTGGTCGACGACCGGGGAGTCGACCTCGACACGAGCGATCTGGCCGGGAGCGGGACCGAAGCCGATCCCTATGAGATCACGAACGCCAGCGAGCTGCAGGCGATGGAAGACGCCCTCGCCGCCAATTACACGCTCGAAACCGACGTCGACGCGTCGGCCACCGCGTACTGGAACGACGGGAAGGGCTTCGATCCGGTCGGCCCTGACATCCCCGACGAGGAGGACGCGGAGACGTTCACCGGGACGCTTGACGGGAACGGCCACGCGATCACCGGACTCTCGATCGATCGCCCGGACGAGAACGGGGTCGGACTGATCGGGTACGCCGGCTCCGAAAGCGCGATCGAGAACCTCACGCTCGGCGGTGTCGACGTCCGCGGCGAGAGCGACACGGGCGGACTGATCGGCGGCACCGGCGGCACGATCGCGAACGTCTTGGCGACGGGAACCGTCGAGGGAGCCAACCGGACGGGCGGACTCGCCGGCCGCAACGGAGGGACCGCGACGATTACGAACGCCTCAACGGGCGTGGCGGTCGCCGGAACGAACGTCGTCGGCGGCCTCGCCGGCGGAAACAGAGGGGCGATCGCGAACGCGTCGGCGGAGGGCGTCATGAACGGGAACGCTGCGGTCGGCGGTCTGGTCGGCGTCAACGACGGCGGCACGGTCGCCAACGCCTCCGCGAACGGAACCGTCGACGGAATCGATCAGGCCGGCGGGCTCGTCGGCGTCAACGACGGAGGCACGATCGAACAGTCGGCGACGGAGGGCGAGACCACCGGAACCGTCCAGATCGGCGGGTTGGTCGGCGTCAACGTCGACGGCACGGTCGACGGCGCGGCCGCGACGGGAACCGTCGAGGGCGAGAACGGTGTTGGCGGCCTCGTCGGCGACAACATCGACGGGACGATCCAAACGGCGACGGCAAACGGCACCGTGAACGGAAGCGGTGCGGTCGGCGGGCTCGTCGGCACCAACGACGAGGGCACGGTCGCCAACGCCTCCGCGAACGGATCCGTCGAGGGTGAGACCGGCGTCGGCGGCCTCGTCGGCGACAACGTCAACGGGACGATCGAAAACGTCACGGCCGCGGGCGACGTCACCGGTACCGACAAAATTGGCGGGCTCGTCGGCGACAACACCAACGGGACGATCGAAGAGTCGGCGGCGGAGGGTCCCGTGAGCGGGACCGCTGCGGTCGGCGGTCTGGTTGGCGTCAACTACGCGGACGCCTCGGTCGACACCGCGGACGCCACGGGGACCGTCGCGGGTGAGACGGCCGTCGGCGGTCTGGTCGGCGTCAACGACCAGGGTACGGTCGCGAACGCTTCGGCGAACGGCTCCGTCGAGGGAGACGACGGCGTCGGCGGGGTCGTCGGCGTCAACGATGCCGGCACGATCCAGCGCGCGACGAGTGGAGCGAACGTCACCGGCGGCAACCAGACCGGCGGCCTCGCCGGCGTCAATCTCGACGGGACGATCGAAACCGCGACGACCGCCGGCAACGCCACCGGTGAGGACAACGTCGGCGGACTCGTCGGCTACAACAACGGCACGATCGAGGCCGCGAGGACCGCCGGCGACGTGAGCGGTGCGCAGAGGGTCGGCGGGGTCGTCGGCGCCAACGACGACGGCACGGTCGGTACGGTGAGCGCCGCCGGCGACGTGACAGGGGTCCAGGGCGTCGGCGGAGCCGTCGGGGTCAACCGCAACGGCACGGTCGGAAACGCGTCGGCCAGCGGCGCCGTCGCGGGTGACACGGGCGTCGGCGGGCTCGCCGGGATCAACCAGGGCGACAGCACGATCCGAGACGCCTTCGCCACGGGATTCGTCTCCGGCGCCAACCAGACCGGCGGCTTCGTCGGCTACGACAACGGCTCGGTCGAGAACGCGTACTGGGACACGGAGACGACCAATCAGTCCACCTCGGCCGGCGACGCCACCGGACTCAACACCAGCCAGATGACCGGCAACAACACGGCGATGTCGCTTCCCGACGTCTGGCAGACGCAGACCGACGGCTACCCCGTGTTGACGCCGCTGGTCGACATCGATGAGAACGTGGGCGGCGACGGTGACGACGGCACCGACGGCGGTGATGGAACCGATGGCGAGGACGGTACTGACGGCGAGGATGGCACCGATGGCGAGGACGGCACGGACGGCGGTGACGGCACAGACGGGGGCGATGGCGGCGACGGGGGCGACGACGGAGGCGAGGCGATCTTCTCCGTCTCGGCGTTCAACCCCCAGAACGACACGATCACGGTCGGCGACACCATCGCTGCCTCCGCGACTATCGAGAACACCGGCGACGCGAGGGTACCCAGACCATCGAGTTCCGCGTCGGCGGCGAGACGCTCGACAGCGAAGAAATCACACTCCAGAGCGGCGAGAGCACCACGGTGGCGTTCACGGGCGACACGACCGGCCTCAACGCGAGTGTCGACACGCAGGGCGTCTTCACCGACGACGCAAACCAAACCGCTTCCCTAACCGTCGACGACGGCACCGACGACAGCACCCCCGGCTTCGGTCCGATCGTCGCGTTCGTCGCGGTGATCGTCGCGGCCGCGATCCTCGGCCGCCGTCGGGAGGACCGCTGACCCTCGTTCCGTCCTCGGCTTTTCGACCGTCTGGAACCGCGGGAGGTGACGGCATGTAGCCGTACCCTCACCGGGGCGAAACGCGGTTGACACGCCCGATCCCTGTCCATTGCCAATCTCCGTTAATTTCTTAATACATACATTTGATATGTGATGAGAATCCACAGGGACCTATGCCCATCCCGGCGACGTGTCCCGAGTGCGGCGACGCGGACATCTCCGTCGTCACCGTCCCGCCGAGCGAGCACGCGTACGATGGGTGGCAGACGGCGATCGAGTGTGACACGTGTGACGAGCGGGTGTTCGCCGCCGAACTCGAGTGACGCACATCTTCCGAGAGACTGGAAGACGGGTCTCGAACGACCGTCACGCTGGTCGAGGCGACGACCGGAGAGTGAGATGCCGTCGCGGCGAGGATCAGCACTCACCACGGAGCCGACCGAGGAGCGCCACGACAAGGATGGCTCCGATCGCTAGCTCGATACCGAACCCGGGCACGTCGGTACCCGTCTCGTCGTCCGAGCTCTCGTCGTCAGACTGAACGGTGAGGGTCCCGGCGGGCTCGCCGTTAACGGAGAGGTCGTACGTGCCTGCCTCGGTGAACTGCGGCTCAAACACCGTCCGCATCGTCGTCCCGGGATCGACGGTCACCTGGGTGTCGTTCAATCTGGTTTCGCCGTCGTCGAGCGTCACGTTGAGCGTTGCTTGGCTGGCTCGCGGATTCGAGATAGTCGCGTTCACGGCCACGCGTTGGC
This sequence comes from Halorubrum sp. CBA1125, assembly GCF_009742825.1. GTDB lineage: Archaea > Halobacteriota > Halobacteria > Halobacteriales > Haloferacaceae > Halorubrum. The sequence goes on along the minus strand of NZ_WPCE01000032.1, from coordinate 7,058 downwards.
CGACGGTGCTCGTCGTCGTCGACAGGGTCGCGTCGACGACAGCCACCTCATCGTCCGGCGCATCCCCGTCGGACCCGTCACCGCCGTCGGACTCGTCGTCGCCGTCGTCACCGTCGTCACCGCCGGTCGGATCGTCGCCGGTCGAATCCTGTTCGACGGTGACTGTCGCATTGGAAGTGATCGGATCCCCGTAGACCGGATCGACAGTCACCGAGACTTCTTTGGTGCCGGTCGTCTCGAACGAAGTCGTCATCGACGGTCCGGTCGAGGTGGCTGTGGCCGTCTCCCACGTGTAGGTCGTGTTCGGCCACAGGACGGTTTCGGCGTCCGTCTGGACCGTAAACCTCCCCTGCTCGCCGATCGCAAGCGTGTCCGGTCCGTCGACGCTCACCGCGGGCTGTCCGGCGGCCAGCTGTCGCATCACGCGCAGACTGGTTTCGGTCCCGACGTATAGCCGACCGTCACTGGCGGCGATCCCGCCGCGGTCGATTGCGAGGGAATCTTGCCGTGCAGCCGAGATGTTCACCCAGGCTCGTTCCCCGTCACTCGTCAGCGCAACGACGCCCCGTTCAGCCGTCAACTTCCGGGGATCGCTGTTCAGCGCGACGGAATCAATTGACGGCTGCTCCGACGAGCGTGGCGCCTGTGCGAAGGAGACGTATATCCGATCCGCCGCGGTAGCGACACCCGTCGCCGCCCGAGAACGGCGCTGTTCGACCAGGCGGCCGTTCCGAACGACTTCGTCTATCCGACCGTCTAGCGGATACGTCCACGCGACGGTACCGTCTGTCGTGAGGCCCGTAACGGTCTGTGCCAGCGCTAGCACCACACGATCGTCGTCGGTAACTGCAAGCCGCGGCCGTGGCTGGTCTAGCGGGGCAGCCACGGGAGCGGTGACGGTGCGATTCCAGCGGACCGAAACGGTCTCGTTGGCGGTGTCCGTGAGACTCGTCGCGTTCAGCGCGTACACCCGTACGCGCACCGACTGCGTCGTCTCGTCCGTCGTGTCGAACGGACTCGGACTATCCGGCGGATCGCTTGCGACGACGTACACGGTCTCGTTCGTCGTCGTAATCGCCCGAATTCGTCCGAACGACGCGTTCGACCACGCGGTGGCGCCCGTCGTCCGGTTCAACGCGAGGAGCCGTCCCTCCGCGTCCGTCACGAACGCGTGTGACGGCGTCGTCGCGACTGGTACATTCCCTAGCAGCCATGGATCGAGAGGGGCGATCTCTCGTGTCCACGTCGCGTTCCGTGACGCGTTCAGCGACGTTACCACCTGCCACAGCTGCTCCTCCTCTCCGAATGGAGAGTCGACCGTCTTTGTGTCGATGTGAGTGATAACGGTGCCGTCCCCATCCGCTGCCACACCCAATACCGCCCGTAGTTGCGGATCGCTGACGTTCGGACCGTGGGTCCACCGGGTGTCACCCGTCTCGGCGACGCGGGCCTGGAGCCCGTCGTCCGACCCCACGTACAACGTCTCGGCCGTCGTTGTGAGATCGAAGATACCCTCAGTATCGCGAGTCCAGGCGGTGTCGCCCTGGGTGACGGCGACGGTGAGATTCGCCGTTGCCGTCCAGCCGTCGGGATGAGTAACCGTACCCGTAACCGTCCGGATACCGCTCCGTGAGTATCGGCGGACCGCGGTCGTATTTTCGATCGTCGTCCCATCGTCGAAGGTCCACGTGAGGGTCGCGCCGGCGTCAGCGAGCTCCTGCCCGGTAAACGTCGCGAGCTCGCCGGGTCGAACGGTCCGCGACCAATCGATCCCATCTCGAACCGAAGCCACCACGCGACGGCGGTCGGTGTCGGTCCATCCCGACGGATTCCGGACGGTGACCGTCACGTCGTGGACGCCCGGCGTGAACGAGACGTTGGTCGTCGCGGCGTCGCCCGCGGGCGCCCCGGAGACGTTCCACGAATACGCCGACACGTTTCCGACGGTGTCCGCGGAATACGTCGTCGAAGTACCCGGAGCGACCCGATCTGGCCCGCTAATCGACGCGCTCACCGCGTCCGGGAACGGGGCTGCGACGAGCTGGATCGGACGGTCCCAGGAGTCGACTCCGACCGCGTAGAGCGTCTCGCCGCCGACGGCGATCGCTTCGGACCGGACGAGGCTATAGGATTGCCACAACGGCTGATCCCCCTGAGGTGGATACGCGACGATGGGACTGGGATACAGGTCGAGGACGAGTTCACCGGACGGGCCACCAGCGAATCCCATGAAGTCGCCCGAGATATCCCGCGTCGTCACTGCGCCCGTCGAGCGGTTCATCTCGTACAGCAGCGAGTTGGAGTATCCGACACCGCTTATGACGTAGACGGTCTCGTTTCGCACCGAGATCCCCCGAATCGACAAGCCGTCCAAGTCTTGCACACGCCAGCGCCGACTCCCGTCCGCTGCGTCCAGAAGCGTGACGTTATTCGGATCCCACGTTCCGACCGCGACTGCGGTATCATCGGCGTCGAGCGCGAGGACGTCACTGACGTTCGTGTTCGCCCACTGCAGCCGCTGCGTGGTCGTATTCAGCGCAACGAGACCGTCCTCACCGGCGGCGTACAGCGTTCCGTGCGCTACCGCAAGTTCGTCGACATCGCCAATCGGCAGCGCCGTCGTGTTCCGCTGCCACGCCACCTCGCCCGAGGTCGCGTCGAGCGCGAAAATGTGCGCCACGCTGTCGTTTTTGACCTGCGACGAACACGTACCGATCTGTCACCGCGATCGCGTCGGGCGCATGGCCGGCGGTGGCGTTCGCCGAGACGACCCACCGCTGGGATCCGTTGGCTGGATCGAAGACCCGTACCGACGGCGGGGAGCCGACGCCCGCGGCGACGAGATCGTCTGTCGCTGCGATATCGATACCGGTGTAGATGTCTTCGGCCGGAATCGGGTGCGTCCAGCGATGAGCCACGCGATCGACGTCGATCCGGCTCTGACGAGTCGTGGAGAACGCTCCGTCAGGCCCCCGGAGCGTCGTTTCGACGGCGTACCGCCCGGTCGTGAGACCGTCAATCTGTACGGTCGTGTTCCCCGCGGCGACGACCCGCTCGACCGTCTCCGCGTCGTCGGCCCACGGGGAGAGCCGGACGGCGACCTCGTAGTACGGCGGCGCGTCCGAGCGGATCGGGAGGTCGACCGTCCCGGGTTCCACGTCTCTGCCGTCGCGAACGGGCGTCAGTGAGGGGGTTCGTGCGGTGATAGCGACGTCCGCGCCGGACGTGTCGAGCGTGCCGTCGCGATCCCAGTCGACCTGCCACGTCCCCGGTCGCGACGAGAGATCGAGTACCGCGACGCGGCTGTTCGGTCCCGTCGACAGCGGTCCTTCGGCCGATCCCTCGTAGTACACTGGCACGGCTCGACTGACGGTCTCGGCGACGAGCGCGACCGGTTCTGGCGTGTACGCCGACACGTTCGATCCGCCGGCGGTGACCGTTCGCGCCGCACGCACGCTCGACCGATTCACCCCCCACGCACGGACCGTCGCGACCCGGTGGGGCGGCGCGTCGACCGTCACGAGGACGCGCTGATCGGTGGTTTCGTCGCGTGATACGTCGGTCACTTCAAGCGACTCGCCCTGCGGGCCGAACGCTGCGACATCGTCCGCGGTCACCGCGTCCGGAGCGAGCGATCGGTTCGCGATGACTTCGACCCGAGAGGCGTTCGCTACGGGATAGACGACGGGCGGGGCCTCCGCGGGATCGACACCGACCGGACTCGCGTACGGTTCGGTGACCGCGACGGTGCCCGCGGCGATGCGGTCAACGTGCGTGCCGGGCCCGAGGACGAGTCCGAGCGGGTACCGACCGGTCGCGTCTGGATTACGGACGTTCGAGAGCGTGACGGTCAGTTGCGCGGGCGATTCGACGGAGGAGTAGTTGAGCGGGACGAGGAGGATGTCACCGTCCTCCGTCACCCTCAGGACGCCGTCGCGATCGACGACAGAGGCGCCGTCGACGGTCACGGACACGTTGTCGAAATCGGTCGGCAAGCGTCCCCCGTTTGCACCCCAACGTTCGCCGACAACCGACGAGAGCAACCCGACGGCGAGGCGATCGTACGTCTCGTTGGTGTGGACCGTCGCGCTCGCGTGATACGTCGTCCGAGTCCCGACGGTGTCGTTCGCGGTGTGACTGGAGCCGTCCCGAAGCGGGACGACGACAGTGCTGGGCGCCCCGTCGACAGCCGTTACCTCGCCGTCGGGGAGGGTGTCGTTTTCGACGGTGACTGCTGGCTGGAGTACGGTCCCCGGCGTCACGTCCGCCGCGTTCCACGAGAGGGACGCGCGGACGCTGACAGCGGCCGAATCACGGATCGTCAGTCCCGCCGGGTCGATCGTGGCGCCGGTATCGCTCGTCACCGCCGCCGGATCGACCGACCGCGTGTCGCCGGCGACGGTGACGGTCACAGACCGAAGGGCATCCGTGCTGACGTTTCCCGTGTCTCGAACGCGGAGCGTCGTCGGCGTGAGCGGCGACGTGTCCGTCGCGTTGAGCGTGACGTTCTGGACGACGGCTCGCTGCCCGGTTTCGATTGTCGCTGGGCCACGCTCGTCGTCCGCTACCGACCGCTGAACCGCGAATCGCTCCGCCTCATCGATGTACTCAGTGTTCGTGGAACCACCCGTAACGTGGGCTTCATAGCTTCCATCGCTCCCCGTATCCGTGGCGAGACGGTACGTCTGGTTTGCGGACGGACTGGCGGCTGTCGTGTCGAGTCCGGAGAGCAGTAGGTCGATCTCCGCGAACGTGTCTCCGTCGTCGGCTTCCGCTATCCGTACGGAGACGTTCGCGGTACTCCGATTGATCCACGCCTCCGTCTCCGCTACACCCCGGCGTGTGTCAGTAACGTCGACTGTCGCATTGGAGAGATCGACGCCGGCATCGCGCAACGCCGAGACGTTGACTGTCACCGTGACGTTCCCACCGTCGTAACCGTCCGGAAGATCGACGGAGATCTCCCGGATTCGTTGCCGAGTATCCGTCCTGTTTGCGGGGACGTCATCGGCCACGTAGAACGGCTCGAAGATCCTCGTCTCCGAATCTGACGTGTCGCCTACGGAACTATCTGTCACCGTCGCGTCACTCGCCGCTGTACTGGCCCCGACACCAGCCAACACCCCAATGCTAATCCCGACTGCGACGAGTGCGACCAGCGCTATCGCTCGTGGCCCCGTGCCGCTCCCCCGGCGCGTCATAGTGTTAACAAGTAACGCAGTTACCAAATCCGTTATTGTTAGTTACATAAATTCAGCTATTAAGATAAGAAGTGCGAAATTCGGCCCGTACACGCCGAATCAACCGACTTTCGGAGAGATCAACTGTATGGTGTCGTCACAGTCGTCGCCCCCGAGTGCTGTGGGGACGCGACGCGCAATCCAGTAGTGTTATTGTACTGACTCCACGTGCGGCAAGCATGCAGGACTCCCGGATTCTCGTGACCGGCGGCGCGGGGTTCATCGGATCGAACCTCGCGAACCACCTCGCCGACGCCGGCAACGAGGTCGTGGCGCTGGACAACGGCTACCTCGGAACGGCCGAGAACCTCGCGGACGCCGTGGAGTACGTCGAAGCCGACGTCCTCGACGACGATCTGCCGACTGACGTCGACGTCGTGTTCCACCTGGCGGCGCTGTCGAGCCGCCAGATGCTCGAGGAGAATCCGCGACAGGGCGCTCGCGTGAACGTCGAGGGGTTCGTGAACGTCGTCGAACAGGCCCGGGAGGACGGGTGTGACACGTTCGTGTACGCGTCGACCTCGTCCGCGTACGGCAGCCGCACCGAGCCGAGCCCCGAGGACATGGAGTTGGAGGCCGCGACGGGGTACGACGCGTCCATGCTCGGCCGGGAGCGCTACGGCGAGTACTACAACAACTTCTACGACGAGCTCACGTGTGCGGGCATGCGGTTCTTCTCGGTCTACCAGGGATACGGCGGCAACGAGGCGCACAAGGGCGAGTACGCCAACACCGTCTCGCAGTTCGCCGACAAGATCGCCAACGGTGAGTCGCCCGTGCTCTGGGGAGACGGGAGCCAGACCCGGGACTTCACGCACGTCGACGACATCGTCCGCGGGTTGATCGCGACCGCCGACCGCGAGCTGGCGGGCGTCTACAACCTCGGGACCGGGGAGGCGTACTCGTTCAACGAGATGGTCGAGCTGATCAACGAGGTCCTCGGAACGGACGTCGATCCGGAGTACGAGCCCATCCCCCTGGAGAACTACGTCCACGACACGTGTGCGGACATCTCGAAGATCCGGGAAGCCACGGGCTGGGAACCCGACATCAGTTTCGAGGAGGGCGTCGAACGGGTCTGTCAGCCGTACCTGAACGAGTAAACGTCGGCGTAACGGGCGACCGGGCCGCGTCGCAGATCCTCTTTCGAGAATATGGATTGGTTCATGACGGCGCGACCGACCGATTAAGTGGTGTTGCGCCGTACACCGACCGTGACAGCCGTTGGTATCGTCGGCGCGGGAGCGGGGGCGGCGGCCGCGGCGTTCGCCGTCGACCGCGCGGCGCTCGACGCAAACGTGACGGTCCTCGAGAAGTCCGGCGGCCTGTGCGGCCGCGCCGCGACCCGCCGATACGGAGACCTGACGTACGACTACGGGGCGAACTACCTGAAGGCGGACGACGAACGCGTCGTCGAGCTGGTCACGGAGACGCTCGACGACGCGGGGCTCGTCGATGTGACGGAGCCGGTTTACACCTTCGACGCCGACGGCGAGGTCGCTCCCGGCCGCGACGCGGACGAGCACAAGTGGAGCTACCGGCGGGGACTCACGCAGATCGCGAAGCGGCTGTTCGGCCGGACCGACGCCGAGGTCCATCGGCGGACGCGAGTCGAGGCGGTCCGACGGGTCGGCGGGACAGCCGACGCGGGCGGCGGCCGGTGGGAACTCGACGACGCCGACGGGGAGGCCTGGGGACCGTTCGACATCCTCCTGTTGAACCCACCGGCGCCGCAGACCGCCGCGCTCCTCCGCGAGGCGGCGTGGGACGACCCGCTCCGCGATCGACTCGCGGCGGCGGTCGGTGCGGTCGACTTCC
>NZ_WPCE01000377.1 GCF_009742825.1 Halorubrum sp. CBA1125 | reverse complement strand
GCGGACCTCTCGCCGGCCGACCTCCGGAGCGCGGCCGTCGAGAGCGCGGCCGAGAACCTCGCGGACGGGTTCACCGCGCCGCTTCTCGGGTTCGCGCTCGGGGCGACGGTCGGGCTGGCGCTCGGCGCCGGTCGCCCCGGCGCGGCGGCGCTCGCGCTCGGCGTCGCGGTCGCGGTCTGGGTGAAGGCCGTGAACACGCTCGACTCGATGCTCGGGTACCGGTCGAAGCCCGTCGGCGAGGCGAGCGCCCGGCTCGACGACGCCGTCATGTACCTCCCGGCCCGCGCGAGCGCCGCCTGCCTCGCCGTCGCCGCCCGCTCTCCGGCGAGCCTCCGGCGGGCCCGCGCGTGGGCCCACGAGCCCGGGTCGCCGGAACTCCGGGTGGCCGATGGCGACCGCCGCGGTCGCGCTCGACGTCGGGCTGGCGAAGCCCGGTCACTACGCGCTCAACCCGGACGCCGACCCGCCGGACGTCGCGGACGCCGAGGCGGCGGTCCGGCTCGTCGGCGTCGCCGGCGGCGTCGCGGTAGTCGCCGTCGCCGGGTGGCTGCTCGCGGTCGGCACGGCGCTCGCGATCGTCGAGGGCGCGCCGCCGTCCGTGACGATCACGCCGATGGCGGCCGCCCGCGACCTCGCGATCGCGGAGGTGGGCGCGTGAGCCCGACCGCGCTGCGCGGGGCGCTCGGCTTCCTCACCCGCCTCCCGGTCGGCCGCGACGAGGCGACCTGGGAGGCGTTCGTCCAGTCGCCGGCGACGTTCCCGGTCGTCGGGTACCTCGTCGGGGCGCTCGTCGCCCTCCCGTTCCTGCTCCCCGCGCCGGCGCCGACGGTCGCGCTGGCGTTCCCGGTCGCCGTCTACGCCGCGACGGGGATCACCCACCTCGACGGGGTGGCCGACCTCGGCGACGCGGCGGTCGTCCACGGCGACGCGGCGGCACGGCGGGCGGTGCTGAAAGACTCTGCGCTCGGCGTGGGAGGGACCGTCGCGCTCGTCGCGGTGGTGCTCGGGCTCGCGACGGCCGCGTTCGCGCTCGCGGAGGCGGCGGTGTCGACCGGGC
>NZ_WPCE01000355.1 GCF_009742825.1 Halorubrum sp. CBA1125 | reverse complement strand
CGACGACCCCGAGACCGACGGCGGCGTCGTCGACGTCGGCGGGCGCTTCGTCGACGTGACCGAGACCCCGCTGTCCGCGGTCGCGAGCGAGCTGGAAGCGGAACCGTAGCGGACCCGTAGCCGACGGCTACCCCGCCCGTTCGCCGCCGGAACCGTCGCGCCACCGGCCGATCCGCTCTCTCCACACGCCGTCGATCCGCCCCTCGGCGAGGAGCTTCTCCACGTGCGCCGCGACCGTCGTCCGTGCGAGGTCTTCGACGCCCGTCAGGTCCGTCTCGTAGGCGGCGTCGACGACGGCGCTCACGTCGCTCGCGCCGGCCTCGATAGCGTCGCGGACGGACGCCTCGCGCGCCAGCCGGTGATCGATCAGCCGCCGGCAGGTCGCCGCCGGGTCCTCGATCGGCGGCCCGTGGCCGGGGTAGAGCCGGTCGTAGCCGGCGTCCCGGACGCGTTCGAGGCCGTCGAGGTAGTCGCGGAGGTCGCCGTCGGGGGAGCGCGACCGCGACGCTGCCGGACGCAACTGCGAGGTCACCACAGAGCAGCGCGGCGCCGGCCCCACCGGCGTTCGCGCTCGCGTCGGGACCGGCCGCGTCGTCCCCGTCGGCGTCTGTGTCGCCCTCGTCGGCGTCTGCGTCACCCCCGCCGACGGCGCGCGAGTCGACCGCGAACGCGAGGTGATCCGGCGCGTGGCCGGGCGTCTCGACCGCGCGGACACTGGTGTCCGCCACCCGGTCGCCGTCGGCGACGGTCGCGTCAGGCTCGACGCCCGTCGCGGCCACGAACCGGTCGACGTGGGCCGCGTGCGCGACCACGGTCGCGCCCATCCGGTCCGCGTACGCCGCGACCGCGCCCACGTGATCGGGGTGGGCGTGGTTGACCGCGATCGCGTCGACGGTGGCTCCGTCCGCATCGACGATGACCTCGTCCACGTCGACTGCGGCCCCGTCCGCGTCGGCAGACGCCGACTCCCCGACGCCGACCGCCCGGTCCAGCGCGTCCGTGCGTGCGGCCGGGTCGACGAGGAGCCCGTCGACCACGTAGGCGTTCGTCGTCCCGCCGGGCGCACGGGCATCGACCGGGACCTCGACGCGGGTGATCGGAACCGAGGATTCCGGGGACGGCATCGCCTCAGTCGCCGCGGCCGAGCGGCGAGCGGTCGAGCCCGGACCGCGCGGCCGGGCCCGGCCCGGATCCCGCCCGGTCGCGGCCCGGGATCGGGACGTCGACGTCGTCGACGACAGCGAACTGCGAGAGGTCCGCGACGCCGGCGTCGACGTCGTCGAGGGCGTCGTAGGGGCGCCCGACGACGACGTCGCCGGCCGTGTTCCGGTTGATCCCGGGAATCGCGGTCAGCTCGTCCATCGACGCGGCGTTGACGTCGAGCGGGTACGGTACGCCGG
>NZ_WPCE01000346.1 GCF_009742825.1 Halorubrum sp. CBA1125 | reverse complement strand
GGGTTCTCCGGATCGCTCGCCCCGAGACGCGCTGGCTCTCGACCGGCTGGAACGGCGGTCGCTCGCGCGGGACCGCCGCCTACAACGTCTCGGTGCCGGAGGGGTTCGACCGGACCGATCTCGGGGCGTACCGCGACGAGCGGTTGGCTCGCGCCGGGTTCGCGGACGGCCCCGGAGACGGCAGAGGAAGACCCGACGGCGACGGCGGCGCTCCGGCCGACGCCGGTCCGCCGACCCTCTTCACCGGCGTCGGGATGGAGCACGCGCGCGGTGCGCGCCTCGGTCCGGTCGTCGCCTACGCGACGGTCGGGCTGTCGAACCCGGCAATGCTCCCGATGGACCCCGGCGACGCGTCGTCGGGCGAATCGGCGCCTCAGGCGACCGACTCGGCGGGAGCGGCCGAGGCGCCGGACGACGCCTCACCGGCACCTGGGGAACCCCCGCGGCCCGGCACGGTCAACCTGGTCGTGGGGACGACCCGGCGGCTCGCGGCGGGCGCGGCGACGAACCTCGTTGCCGTCGCGGCCGAGGCGAAGACGGCGACCCTGCTGGCGCTCGCGGGCGTTCCGGGGACGACGAGCGACGCGGTCGTGGTCGGCGACGACCCGACGGGGGAGCCAGCAGACTTCTCCGGGAGCGCGACGCCCGTCGGCGACGCGGTCCGCGTCTGCGTCCGGGACGCGATCCGCGCGAGCCTGCGGTCCCGATACCCGGACGGCGAGGTGCCCGGACCGGCCGCCGACGCCGACCACGGCGTCGTCGCCGACGACCGGGCGGAGGTTTTCGATCCATGACACCGACCGACACTGACGCGGCCGACGGCACCGACAGCGAAGGCGACGCGACGACCGACAGCGAAGGCGACGCGACGACCGACAGCGAAGGCGACGCGGCGACCGACAGCGACCCCGCCGCCGATCCGACCCGCACGCCGGGCGGCGGTGTCACCCCGGAGCCGGAGCCGATCGAGCCGGCCGCCCCCGAGGAGTTCGGCCTCGTACAGGCTGGTGGGGCGACGGCAAGGGGAAGACGACGGCGGCGATGGGGATGGGATTCCGGGCCGCGGGCCACGGCTACCGCGTCCACATGCTGCAGTTCATGAAGGGCGGCGCGGACAGCGTCGACGCGGTCCGCGGCGAGTACAACGCCATCGCGGCGATCCCGGGGTTCACCTACGAGAACGCCGGCCACTACGGGTGGCACGGGCTGCTCGACGCTCCGCCGACGACGAACACGAGGCGAAGGCACGGGGGGCCTTCGAGCGCGCCGAGACGCTCGTCGCGGCGCCCGCGAGGCGGACCTGTCGGCGCCGCTTCCGCTCGACGGCGACCCCGACGCCGGCGTCCACATGCTGATCCTCGACGAGCTGTTGTACGCGGTCGACAGGGGGCTCGTCGCCGCCGAGGCGGTCGTCGACCTCGCGGAGACGAAGCCCGACCGCCTCGAGCTCGTCCTCACCGGGAGCCACGCCGAACCCGCGTACCTCGACGCGTCGCCGACC
>NZ_WPCE01000367.1 GCF_009742825.1 Halorubrum sp. CBA1125 | reverse complement strand
GCAAGAAGGAGACCCACGAGTCGGCGTCGACGCGGACCGCGTCGCCGGGGCCCAGGTCGATCGCCTCCCCCTCCACGGTCAGGGTCGCCTCGCCGTGGAGCAGGAGGTACACCTCCTCCTGGCCGTCCTCGGCGTGGTCGTGCTCCAATCCCTCCCAGCCGTCGTCGGCTTCGACGACGGTCACGCCGAGCTGCTCGCAGTCGAGCGCGTCGCGGAGGAAGTACATGCCCGGCGCGCGCGGTTCGACGTCGTCGTAGGCCGTCGTGTCGTAGCCCATACCGGAAGCAGGCGCCGAACCACGGAAAAGCTACGGGCCGCGGAAGGCTGGCGGCGGCGCCGGCGCGCGACTGGTCGAGCGATCGATACGATCCGCGGTCGACCGGTCGCGTGCCGCATTCGTCCAGTTATCCGCGGCGGCGCGCCCGTCGCGAGCGCCGACCCGCGAACCAAACGCAGCTAAAACGAGCTCTTCAGCTTCTCGAAGAAGCCCCCGCCGACGTCGACGTCCTCGCCGCCGGCCTCGGCGAACGCCTCCAGCGCGTCGCGCTGTTCGTCGTTGAGCGACTCGGGGACCACGACGGCCACCTGCACGTAGAGGTCGCCGCGGCCGCGCCGCCGGAGCCGGGGCATGCCCTTCCCCTGCAGGCGGAACGTCTCGCCGCTCTGGGTGCCGGAGGGGACGTCCATCTCCACGCTCCCGTCGACGGTCTCGACCTCGACGGTGTCGCCGAAGACGGCCTGCGGGAAGGAGACCGCCTCGTTCACGTGGAGGTCGTCGCCGTCGCGCTCGAAGCGGTCGCCGACGTCGACGTCGACCTCGATCAGCAGGTCGCCGTTCGGCCCGCCGTTTTCGCCGGGCGCGCCCTCGCCCTCCATCCGGAGGCTCTGCCCGGAGCGGATCCCGGCGGGGATCTCGACGGAGAGCGTCGCCTCCTCGCGGACGGCGCCGTCGCCGCCGCAGTCCGAACAGTCCTCGCCGTACAGCTCGCCGCCGCCCTCACAGCGCGGACACGTCGAGGTCTGCTGGACGCGGCCGAGCGGCGTCTGCTGGACCTGCTGAACCTGTCCACGGCCGTTACACTGCGGACAGGTGCGCACGTCGGCGTCGGGTGGATGGCCCTCGCCCTCGCAGGTGTCACAGGCCGTCGGACGCGTGAGCGAGAGCTCCTTTGTCGCGCCGTGGAACGCCTCCTCGAGGTCGATCGTCAGGCCCGTCCGGAGGTCCTGTCCCTGCCGCGGACGGTCGTCTCGGCCGCCGCCGCGGCCGCCGGCGC
>NZ_WPCE01000364.1 GCF_009742825.1 Halorubrum sp. CBA1125 | reverse complement strand
CGAGCGCGAGGTCCGCGACGAGGTCGGCCATCGGCGCGACCGCCTCGCAGCGCGCGACGTCCGCGTCCGCGGAGTAGGCGCGCTCGGGCGGGGTCCACACGAGCACGTCCCACGCGACCGGATCGCGCGAGCGCAGCGCGTCGCTCCCGTTGTCCGTGACGACCACGCCGCCGAGCATCGAGGCGCTGGCGTCGTCGAACGCGCCCGTCACGGTGACGCCTGCCTCGCGGGCCGCTTGGACGCCGAGGCGACACGCGTCGAGGCGGGTGACGTCGACCGCGGGGTCGTCCGCGTCGTCGCCGACCGCGAGGCCGAGGGCGTCACACGTCGCGAGTACGGTCGCGTTGGCGGCCGCGCTGGAACTCTTCAGTCCCGCCGCGAGCGGGACGTCGCTGTCGGTCCGGACGACGCCTCCCTCGCCGTCGCCCCACCGCGCCGCCGCGAGCGCGACGCAGCGCTCGATCAGGTCGGTGTCGGCGTCGGCGTCCTCGGCGATCGAGCCGTCCACGTCGTCCGCGTCCGCGTCCAGTTCGACGGTCGCGCGCGTTTCGACGTCGATACCGAAGGCCGCACCGGTCCCGGTCGCGAGCGCGTTCAACACGGTGCCGGCGCCGAGCGCGGCCGCCCGTCCCTCCATGTTCTCACGGCTCGTGAGGGCGGATAAAGAGATAGCGATCTCGGCGAGACTCTCGTTCCTGGTCCGGTTCACTCGACGACCGCCCCCAGCACGCCGGTGACGGCACCGACGGCAGCGGACGCGACCGCTGCGGCCGCGACCGGACCGAACGCGTCGGCGAAGCCGTGTGCCTGCGTCGCGGCCTCCCCCTGCGAGACGACGACGAGGCCGACGACGACGAGACCGTAGACGAGGCCTCCGAACGCGGCACCGAGACCGCAGGCGATCGCGGCTTCGCCGGGGTCGTACGCCCGCGACCCCACGAGGACCCCGAACACCCCCGCGAGCAGCGGCGCGAACGCGAGCGCGACGCCTGTCACCGCGAGGTACGACTGCGCGACGAACACGGGGCCGAACCGAGCGGTCTCGCCCGTCGCCGCCGTCGCCAACGCGGTCTCGGCCCATCCCGTCGCGGCGGCGGCGACGAGGCCGACGCCCACACCGACGACCGCGAAGCCGGCGGCGACGAACCCGACGCGTCGGTGTCCATCAGGCGCCCGTCCGCCCGTCGGTCTCGGGCGTTCCTCGGTCGGTGTCACGCCGCCGTCCCGCCCGCCCGTCGTCGACGTGCGGCCCAGCGAGGCCCGGCGTGCGGTCGCGGGGACGTCGTCGCCTCCGTCGCGTCCGTGTCA
>NZ_WPCE01000360.1 GCF_009742825.1 Halorubrum sp. CBA1125 | reverse complement strand
CGTCGCCGCGATCGACGCCGGCGACCGCACCGACCGTTCGGACCTGCGCGCCGCCTTCTGCGATGTCGTCGAGGGGGTCGACGGCGAGTCCGGACGGGCCGCCGAGACGGCGGAGGTGTCGCCATGAGCGACCCGGACCGCGCGGGCGTCGCGACGCTGACGCGGCCGCGCACGACACCGCCGCTCCCGACGACACCCGTCCAGACGGCGGCCACGCGACCGTCCGGATCGGCGACGAGGGGGGATCGGCATCGATCGCCGGCGACGAGGCTGCCGACGAGGCCACCGGCGGCGACGGCACCGCCAGCACCGACGGGACCGACACGGTTCCGGAGACGGACCGCGCGTCGGAGACGGTTCACGAGACCGCCGAGGACGACGGGCTCCGAGCGGCCGTCCGCCACGTGCTCGCGGTGGCCGCGACCGAGTACCGGCTCGCCGTCCGCGGGCGGTGGGCGCTCGCGCTCACGGGGCTTTTCACCGTGTTCGGCGCGATGATCCTCACCTTCGGAGGATCGGCGGTCGGCCCCGAGGGGATGGCGCGGACCGTCGCGTCGCTCGCGAGCCTCGCGGCGTATCTCGTCCCGCTGGCGGCGCTGGCGGTCGGCTACGACGCGATCGTCGGCCGCGAGGCGGAGGGGTGGCTCGCGGTCGTGTTCTCGCTGCCGGTCCGCCGCGGGGAGGTCGTCGTCGGGGCGTACCTCGGCCGACTGATCGTGCTCGCCGGGGCGACGGTGCTCGGGTTCGGCTTCACCGGGTTCCTGCTCCTCCGCGAGTTCGGGACGGCCCACTGGGGAGCGTTCCTGGCGTTCCTCGCCGGGACGGTCGCCGTCGGCGCCGCGTTCCTCGCGATCGCGGTCCTGCTGTCGACGGTCGCCCGCGAGAAGACGCACGCGCTCGGGCTCGCTCTGCTGGTCTGGGTCTGGTTCGTGCTCGTCCACGACCTCCTCGCCTTGGGCGTCGTCGCCGCCGTCTCGCTCCCCGACGCGGCGCTGTCGGCGATGCTGGCCGCGAATCCGGTGAGCGTCTTCCGCGTGCTCGTGTTGAGCGGACTCGGGACGACCGCCGGCGGCGGATTCACCGCAGCGATCGCCGACGCGGGGCTCTCACAGGGGCTCCTCGCCGCGACGCTGCTCGCGTGGTGTGTCGTTCCCGTCGCGGCCGCCGCGAAGCTCGTCGACCGCCGGCGGCTGTGACACGGGTGACGGCTGTGACACGAGTGTGGCTGTGTGACCGCCGCGACGTCGGTCGCGGCGGCGGAGAGTCCACCGCCGCGGTCGTCACTCCGTCGTCGACCCGTCGACCGATCCGCCCGCCTTCTCCTCGTCGTCGGTGTCGGCGTCGTTCGCGTC
>NZ_WPCE01000341.1 GCF_009742825.1 Halorubrum sp. CBA1125 | reverse complement strand
GCGGCGACGCGGGCGCGGTCCACCGCGCCGTCGTACGCCCCCGGCGCGTCGACCAGTTCCCGCCGTCGGTCGCGGACGGCGTCGGCCAGATCGGCGTACGGTTCGGTCTCGCCAAGCGCGGTGTCCCTCATCGACGTCTCGGTCTCGATCTCGCGGACCGCATCGGCGAGCGTCGAGACGTCGTCGGCGACCAGCGCGCGGTCCGCGGCCGACCGCTCGCCGTGCACCGTCGCCGACCGGCGAACGTCGCCCTCCTCGACCGCCTCGCGGGCGATCCTGTCGATCCCGGAGTCGGTCGCGACGTCGAGGTGGTCGCGGGCGCCGCCGGCGTGTCGCGTAGGTCGGGGCCGTCGGTCGCCTCGCCCGCGCCGAACGTCGCGGCCGGTCGGTCCGGTGCGGCGTCCGCGGGGGCGTGGCTTCCCGAGACCGCGACGCGGACGCGGTGCCTGTCGGTCGTCCTGTCGCGCGTCGACGCCCGATAGGTGCTGACGCCGAGGAACTCCCCGTCGGGTCCCGTCCGTACGACCGTCCGCTCCCACCGGGCGGTCGCGACGCGGTCGACGGCGACGTTCCGGGTCGCGTTCCCGAACGACAGCGATTCCCCGGGCGCTGCCGTCCCGCTCGGGACCCCTCGCGGCACCCCGCTCCCGGTGACGCTCGGCGTCCGCTCCTCCCGTTCGAGGTCGACGAGGACCCAGCCGTCGTCCCGTCGCGGGCGCGGCGGATCGAGCCGTCCGCCGTCCACGACCGTCGTCGTCTCCGTCGACGCGGTCGCTTTCACCCGATGCGCGCGCTCTGCGATCGCCGAGATCTCGTCGTGGACCGTCACGGCCCCCACGTCGGCGGCGTGACCCACCTCGACCGTCGCGCGTTCGCCCTCGCGGTCGGGCGTCGGTTCGTAGACGGCACGCTCGCCCCGTGCGTCCCGGCCGTCTCGCGCGTCGGCCTCGACGTCCGAATCGAAGGTGCTCCCGGGTGGCGGCGCCGAGAGAACGGCGTCGGTCCAGGACGGACCGTGGACGGACACCGGCGCGAGCAGGTCTCGAATCCCCGTTCTCGCTGTCGCTCGGGTCACGCCGGCGCGGGCCGCGGGATCGCTCGCGCCGAACACGTCGCGTTGCACGCGCACGATCCCGGCGTTGGTCGACAGCTCGACGTGTCTGTTCGCGAGGACGTTCTCGACGGGGGCGCCGCCGTACTGGGCGTATCCACGCGCCCAGGTCGTCGCGTAGAGGCTCGCGGTCACCTGCCGCCCGAGTCCCGGCCCCTCGACCGGACCGCGGTCGAGCCGGCCCTCGAACCGCTCCGTCCGCTCGTGAGCCGCGAGCGTCGGCACCGCCACCACGACCGTCCGGTTCCGCGTCCGCTCGGCGACCGTCCGCCCGTCGCGAGTCGCCGTCGTCGTCACCGCCTCGAAGGTCACGCGCGTCGCCGTCCCGTTCTCGACGCTCGCGACGTGCACCCGATCTCGCGCCGCGGCGAGGTCCGCCGGTCCGTCGACCGCCGGGATCGACGCCGCGGCTTCGACGTCGCCGACCTCTGCGCCGACCTGGTCGAGCGCCGCGCCGCCCGCGATCGCGAGCCGGATCCGGAACGCGTCCGCGAACGCGGACTCCTCTCTGACCGCCTCCGCGACGGGGCCGTCCCCTTCCGACGGCGCCGTCACCGGCTCGGCG
>NZ_WPCE01000318.1 GCF_009742825.1 Halorubrum sp. CBA1125 | reverse complement strand
CGGTCGCGCTCGACGAGTCCGACGCCGAGAAGCTGGCTCCCGAAGGCGGCTACCGGCTCGTGACGCTGCCGACGGAACGACGGGCCGACCGGGAGTTCGCCTCGCTTTTGCGCCGCGCGGACGAGACGATGGCGACGGTCACGGTCGGGGCCGGGAGCGCGCTCGTCGGCACCACCGTCGGCGAGGCGGGAACGGTCGTGGCCGCGGTGCGACCCGAGGGCGGTGCCGTCCAGCCGATCCCGAAGCGGTCGTACGCGTTCGCCGCAGGCGACTTAGTGTACCTCGTCGGGCGGCCGGACGCGCTTCGTCGCCTGGAGGCGGAGGCCGAACCCCGCGAGGACGGGTCGACCGACGGCGGGGAAGACGGCGGCGATACGGAGTCAGATGAGGACGCCGACTCGGGGTCAGGCGACGACGCGGAGGCTGACGAGGATGGCACGGAGTCGGACGCGCCCGTCGACTCCGACGCGCCCGCCGACTCCGACGCGCCCACCGAGTCGGCCGATTCCGAGGATCGGACGCAACGCTCTTGAGGCGTCCGTCCGGGGTTCACGTATGGAGTGGAAGCTGTTCGCGGACCTCGCGGAGATCGCCGGCGGTCGCACGGTCGCGGTCGAGACCGAACCCGGCGACACCGTGGGTGACGCCCTCGACGACCTGCTCGACGCGCGCCCCGCCCTCCGCGAGCGGGTGCTCGACGACGACGGCGCGGTCGCGGACCACATCAACGTCCTCCACAACGGCCGGAGCGTCCGCCACGACGGCGACGGGCTGGCGACGCCCCTCGAGGCGGGCGACGAACTGGCGGTCTTCCCGCCGGTGAGCGGCGGCTGAGCCGCCGGACGGATCGGTCGTTTCAAACGGTCGCCCGACGCAGTCCGGGACATGAGCGACGGCGAGGACGAAACGGACGAACCGGGCGACGACGCACCGGCCCAGGCGATGACGCGACCGAGCCGGGCGACGACGCCCACGACGGTCCCCCCCCGCGAGGAGTTCGCGGCGGATCCCGTGGGGCACGCCCGCGCGACCGGCGGCATGACCGTCGGCGAGCTCGTCGAGACGTACGGCGACGCCGGGATCGGCGCGGCCGCGGTCAACGAGGCCGGCGACGTGCTCGCGGAGATGTTCGGGAACGACGACTGCACCGTCTTCTGCTCGCTCGCGGGCGCGATGGTGCCGGCGGGGATGCGCCGGGTCGTCTCGGAGCTGATCCGCGACGGGTACGTCGACGCGCTGGTGACCACGGGCGCGAACCTGACCCACGACGCCATCGAGGCGATCGGCGGGAAACACCACCACGGACGGACCCACGCTCCCGAGAAGAGCCCCCGCGAGCACGACGAGGGGCTCCGCGACGAGGGCGTCGACCGCATCTACAACGTCTACCTCCCGCAGGAGCACTTCGCCGCCTTCGAGGGCCACCTGCGCGAGGAGGTGTTCCCGGCGCTGGAGGAGGAGGGTCCCGTCTCAATCGCCGATCTCACGCGCGAGCTCGGCCGCGCGAACGCCGCGGTGAACGAGCGCGACGACGTCGCCGAGGACCCCGGCGTCGCCGCCGCGGCCTACGAGTGTGACGTGCCGGTCTACTGTCCCGCGGTGCAGGACTCCGTGCTCGGCCTGCAGGCGTGGATGTACGCCCAGACGGCCGAGTTCGCCCTCGACGCGCTCGCCGACATGACCGAGCTGACCGACCTGGCGTTCGACGCCGACGACGCCGGCTGCCTGCTCGTCGGCGGCGGCGTCCCGAAGAACTTCACGCTCCAGACGATGCTCGTCACCCCGCGCGCGTACGACTACGCCGTCCAGATCACGATGGACCCGGAGGCGACGGGCGGGCTCTCCGGGGCCACCCTGGAGGAGGCGCGGTCGTGGGGGAAACTCGAGAAAGACGCGCGCAACGCCTCCGTCTACGGCGACGCGACCGTGATGCTCCCGCTGCTCGTCGCGGCCGCCCGCGAGCG
>NZ_WPCE01000358.1 GCF_009742825.1 Halorubrum sp. CBA1125 | reverse complement strand
GTCGGCGTCGCCGAGGCCGGAGCCCGATCTAACAATTCACGGCCGGGTCGCGGCTCGACACCCTCGACCGGCTGGCGACCGCGGCTACGACGGCCGGGTCTGTCTCCGCGTGAACCCCGGCGTCGGCGCCGGCCACCACGAGAAGGTCACGACCGGCGGCGCGGCGAAGTTCGGCGTCCCCTACGGCCGCGCCGCGAGCATCACCCGCGAGGCCGCGGAGCGATTCGACGTGGTCGGGGTCCACGCGCACGCGGGCTCCGGGATCGACGCCGACCAGCTGGACAGCCACCGCGAACTGGTCGCCCGGATGGGGGAACTGGCGCGAACACTGGCCGACCCGGAAGACGCCGGAACTGCCCCGCTCGACCTGGAGTACGTCGACGTCGGCGGCGGGTTCGGCGTCCCCTACGAGGAGGACGCGCCGCCGCTCGACCTCGACGCCGTCGCCGCGGCGACGCGCGAAGCGATCGCGCCGCTGCCCGCGGACGTCGACCTCGCGACGAGCCCGGCCGGTACGTCGTCGCCGACGCGGGCGTGCTCCTGACGCGGGTGAACACCGTCAAGCCGACGCCGGACGAGCGCGTGGTCGGCGTCGACGCCGGCATGACCGACCTGCTCCGCCCGGCGATGTACGGCGCGTACCACCCGATCCGCAACCTCGGCGGCGGACGCGACGACGACGGCGAGGACGCGCCCGACCCCGCCGACCGGTCGCAACCCCTGTCACGGTCGCCGGACCTATCTGTGAGACGGGCGATAGCTTCGCCACGGAGCGCCCGCTCTCCGACCCCGCGCGGGGCGATCTGCTCGCGGTCGGGATCGCGGGCGCCTACGGATACGAGATGGCGAACCAGTACAACTCGCGACCGCGCCCCGCCGAGGTCGCGCTCGACGACGGCACGGCTCGACTCGTCCGCCGCCGGGAGACCCTCGCCGACCTCACGACGGTCGAGCGGGAGGCGCAGGGGACCGGCGACGTCGACGGACCCGGCGACGCCGACGGGCCGGAGGTGGACCGATGAGCACGCACGCCGTCCCCGTCGAGAAGTACCACGGGACGGGCAACGACTTCCTCGTCGTCGACGCGGACGCCCACACCGTCGGCGACCGCGCGGCGTTCGCGCGCGCCCACTGCGACCGCGAGAGCGGCGTAACCGCCGAGGTCGCGGCCGGTAACGGGGGGGTCCCGGCGAGCGCGACCGGACGCCCGGGCGCCGACGGCGTCCTCTTTTTGAGCATCCAGGAGGCGTTCAACCCGACCCGCGTCGTGATGACGCTCGTCCAGCCCGACGGCTCGACGGCGTCGATGTGCGGCAACGGCGCGCGGGTCGTCGCCCGCTGGGCGCACGACCGGACGGGGCGAC
>NZ_WPCE01000359.1 GCF_009742825.1 Halorubrum sp. CBA1125 | reverse complement strand
GCCGGTAACGGGGGGGTCCCGGCGAGCGCGACCGGACGCCCGGGCGCCGACGGCGTCCTCTTTTTGAGCATCCAGGAGGCGTTCAACCCGACCCGCGTCGTGATGACGCTCGTCCAGCCCGACGGCTCGACGGCGTCGATGTGCGGCAACGGCGCGCGGGTCGTCGCCCGCTGGGCGCACGACCGGACGGGCGACCGCGAGTTCATGATCGACACGCAGGCGGGGACGCGCCACGCGTCCGTGAACGCCGACGCGACCGCCGCCACCATCGAGATGGGCGAGCCGACGTTCGACCCGGCGCGGGTACCGGTCGATCGCGACGAGCCCCTGATCGACGAGTCGGTCGCGGGGCTGACCGTCACCGCCGTGTACACCGGCGTCCCGCACGCGGTCGCGTTCGTCGACGGCGGCCGCGACGACCCGGAGGGGATCGACGCGATCGACCTCGAATCGGTGGCGCCGCCCGTCCGCCACGCCGACGTCTTCCCCGCGGGCGCGAACGTGAACCTCGCGGCGGTCGTCGACGCGGGGGCGGGCGACGATCCCGCCGTCATCGACCAGCGCACCTTCGAGCGCGGCGTCGAGGGCGAGACGCAGTCGTGTGGCACGGGCGCGGTCGCGATCGTCGCCGTCGCGCGCCGGCTCGGGCTGATCGACGGCGCGTCGGCGGTGACCCGGCCGCCGGGCGGCGAGCTCTCGATCACCGTCCCGGACGACGGCCACGCCACCCTGACCGGCGCCGTCGCCCACGAGTTCTCGGGGACGCTCCCGGCGGATCCGCGATGACCGGGGCGGCGGGTGACCGAAGGCGACGGATGACCGGGGGCGACGGATGACCGGAGGCGACGGATGACCGGGACCGACGCGGGGCCGGTCAGGGAGGCGTTCGACCCGGTCGCCTTCCTCGAGTCGGCGGTACGGACGCCCTCACACGAGTCCGTCGACGAGATGCGGACGCTCGTCGTCGAGACGCTGGAGCGGTACGGCGTCGAGCCCGCGGTCGTCGCCGGCGGCTGCGTGGTCGCCGAGACGTCCTCGGCGGCGCCCGACGAGGGGCCGCACCTCGTGGTCAACACGCACCTCGACACCGTGACGCCGCACGTCCCGTTCGCGCGCGGGACCGCGGACGCGGGAGAGCGCGGATCCGACGCCGACGGCGGAACGAGCCATCCGACGACGCCCGTGATCCGCGGACGGGCGCCTGCGACGCGAAGGGACCGCTCGCGGCCATCCTCGCCGGGTTCCTCGCCGGCCGACCCCGACCGCGGTCGGGTCACCCTCGCGCTCACGCCCGACGAGGAGACGCTGTCGCTCGGCGCCGCGGCGCTGACCGGACGCCTGCCGGGGACCGACGACC
>NZ_WPCE01000213.1 GCF_009742825.1 Halorubrum sp. CBA1125 | reverse complement strand
GCCGCGACCGCGTCGGCGTCGGGGTTCAGCCGGGCGGTCGGCGCGAGCGCGCAGACGCCCGCCAGCTCGGGACGGGCGGCTGCCGTCACGAGCGCGACCGTGCCGCCGAACGAGAAGCCGAACAGCCCGACGCGGTCGTACCGCTCCGCGGCCCAGCCCACGGCCGCGTCGGCGTCGGTGGTCTCGCCGTATCCCTCGTCCCACTCGCCGTAGTCGAACCGGAGACAGTCGATCCCGCGCGCGGCGAGCGCGTCGCTCGCGGCGACCAGCCGCTCGTCGCCGCGGTGACCGCCCTGCCGGGGGTGTGGCGGACAGGCAACGACGACCGCGTCCGACCCAGCGCCGGCGACCGCGTCGGAACCACCATCGTCGCTGGCCGCGAGGTCCAGACTGGCGCGGACGTCGCGTCCGCCGGGTATCAGGACGGTTTCGCTCACGGGCGGGAGGTGAGATACCGGCGACGGTCGTTCACGGGACCTGCGTCACGCGCTCGACGCCGTCGAGGTCGCCGAGATCGGTCGCGAGCGCGTCCTGGTCCACGCCGGCCTCGTAGTAGAACACGAGGGCGAAGACCCCGTCTCTAAGGAGCTGCTGGCACTCCCAGACGAACGCCTCGTCGTCGAGTGTGCGTCCCTGGAACTGGTTCGAGGCGAACGCGGTGTCGTCGTTGCCGGCCTCGATGTACGCCTCGCCCTTGCCGGCGTGCTCGGCGATGACGTCGTTGGCGGCGACCGTGAGCTCGTGCATCTCCAGGTCCTCGTCGCCCCCGAGCGACGTGTGCACGATACAGCCCACGAGGTCGATGTCGCCCGGCTCCAGGAGCGCCTTGGTCCGCGCGTAGAGGTCGGCGTCGACGGTCTCGCTCATGGTCCACGTTCCGACTCCGCTTACAAACGGATGACGGTTTCACGGAGCGCGACGGGCACGCGGCGGTCAGCGGCGGTCAGCGAGGGTCACGGACGAAGGATCACTGACGATCGCAGACGCGACGGCCGCCCCGTCGAGTCACCGTCGCGCCCAGTCGAGCATGCGTCACCGCCGCGCCCAGTCGAGCATGCGGGCGTAGAAGGGGTCGGTAGCGAGCGCGTCGGCGTCGCCCACGATCGTCAGCTGTTTTCTCGCGCGGGTGAGCGCGACGTTCACCCGGCGGTGGTCCTCGAATATCGGCCCGTCGAGGTCGCCGGTCGCCACGAGCGAGACGACGATCACCTCCTTCGAGGAGCCCTGGAACCGGTCGACGGTGTCGACGGTGACGTCCGTCCGGCGGCCGATCTCGGCGACCTGTGCGCGGAACGGCGCGATGACGCCGATCGCGTCGGGGTCGACGCCGGCGGCGACGTACGCGTCGACGATCCCCGCGATGCGCTCGGCCTCCCGGACGTTCCGGTTGCCGTCGCGCTCCCCGTCGGGGTCGACGAAACCCACGCCGCCGGTCAACTCGGGGGCGAGCGCGCCGGGGTCGACGCCGAGGTCGGCGAGGGTCTGGCCGGCCACCGCGGGGGTGGCGGGGCGGAGCGCGCCGTCGTAGAACTCCGCGGAGGCGAACGCCTGGATCCGCTGGCTCATCCGGTACTGGCGGTCGAGCATGACGCTCGCGTCCGGGTACGCGTCGATCAGTCGCTCGAAAAGCGAGGTGCGGAGGTCGTTCTCGGCGCGAACCACGGGCGGAAGCTGCTCGTGGTCGCCCACGAGCACGAACCGGTCCGCCAGGTTGATCGCGGCGTGCGTGCCCGGCTCCGTGAGCTGGGAGGCCTCGTCGACGAGCGCCACGTCGAACTCGCACTCGCGGAGGACCCGGGAGCCGCAGGCGGCGGTGGTCGCGGCGACGACGGGAGCGTCGCGGAGTTCGGCCGCCTTCGCGTTCGGGTCGCCGCGCCGGACGAGCCGCACGTCCTGCATGTCGCCCCGGACGCCGGTCTCGGTCCCCACCCGCAGGACGTCACCGAACCCCTGGTCGCGGAGCGCCTCCAGGGCGTTGTCGACCGCGCGGTTCGTGAACGCCGCGAGCAGCACGCGGTTCCCCTCGTCCACCAGGGCGCGGATCGTCCGCGCGATGGTGTACGTCTTCCCGGTGCCCGGCGGCCCGTGGATCAGCGTGCAGTCCTCGGCGTCGACGGCGAGCTCGACCGCCGCGTTCTGGGCCGCGTTGTTGTCGATGTAGGCGTCTGGGCCGTCTGCGGGACGATCGCTCGGGTCGCGGAACGCCGGCTCGCGACGGCCGAAGAGCACGTCCTTGCGGTCGGGGTCGCCTTTCAAAATTGCGTCGTGGAGGGCGGTGAGCGACCGGTCGACGGAGATCTCCGAGGGGTACACGTCGAGCCGGCACAGCTCGACCGGCTCGTCGGTCTCGACGACGACCTCGTCGCCGAGGGCGGTGACCCGTCCGAGTTCGCCGTGGCCCGTGACGGGGTCGCCGTCGCTGGCGAGCGCCACGTCGCCCTCGCGGAGCTTCGAGACGGCGTCGTTCGGCTTGCGGGCCCGCAGTTCCCAGCGGTTGTCGTCGATCTCGGTCTGGGCGACGGGTTCTAAGTCGATCAGCGCGCGGTCGTCGGCCGCCCGCTCCTCGGGGGTCTGCTCCCACAGCTTGCGATACTCGGCGTGGGTCTCGCGGCGCTCCTCCTCGATGGCCACGTAGAATCGGTCGAAGTAGTCGCGCTCCGCGTCGGGCACGGGGGTCCCGACCTGCCCCGCCTTCGACTCCTGGTCGAGCCGGCCGGAGACGACCATGCAGGTGTCCTGCTCGAAGCAGTAGCTGCAGTTCGCGTCGGCCTCGTAGCCCGTGGGGACGGTGGGGCGCTCCCCGGGGTCGTGGAGCGCGCGCCACTCCATCGCCGCGAGGGCGTTGCGCTCGCGGACGACGAACTCGAGGAGGCCGCGGCCGACCGTGAACTCCTTGGCGGGCGCCAGATCGCCGGACACCTCGTTGCGGTCCAGAGCGGTGTTCTTCGTGTACAGGAGCGTCCCGATGTCGGGGTCGACGCCGCGCTCGTCGAGCATCAGCGCGTAACAGGCCGCTTGGACCTTGTCGTGGAAGCGCGGCTCCCGCTTGGTGTTCTTGCCGGTCTTCAGTTCGACGGGGGTGCCGCGCCGGAGCGCGTCGGCTCTGCCCTTCAGGCCGAACGTCGGCGAGATGAGGGTGAACTCCGACCGCCAGGTGTCCTCGTCGCTCAGGGTTCCCTGCGCGAGCCACCCCTCGATCGCGGCGGCGTTGCGGCGCACCTCGTCTTCGACCTCGGCCGGCTCGTAGCCCAGCAGGCCGAGTTCGAGCCCGGCCTCCGCGACGCGGTCCCTCACGGACGCGTCGAGGTCCATCCCGCGGAGCAGGTCGCCGAACACCTCGTGGACGATCGTCCCCTTGACGACCGGGTAGTTGAGCGGGATTCCAGAGAGCTTGTTCAGGTAGTACATGCGGGGACACTGCACCCACGACCGGATCCCGGTCACGTCGACGAGGAAGTCGGGTTCGAGCACCACCCACGAGTCGCCCGTGGTCGCGTAGCCGGTCTCGCCGTCGAACTCGTCCGTCTCGGCGTCGGTGACGAGCAGTTCCATCCCCGGCTCGGCGTGTTCGGCGGTCTCGGTCCACTTGCCCCACAGCGTCACGTCGACGGGGTCGCCCGCGCCGCCGTCGGGGCGGATCCGGAGCTCGCGGAGGTCGCGCTCGCCGTACGACGTCGACACCGTCCGCGCCGCACCGACCGAGAGGATCGGCCCCCGAACGTTCACGGCCGTCATCGGCGGCGGCGGCGAAAAACGCTGTCGGTGCCGCCCCTCGGGGTGCGGGACAGGAGCCGAAGCGGCCTTACGGTCGGCACGCGAAGCGTCCGCCATGCCGGACTCCCTCCTCGACCGGTACGCCCGCCCGGCGATCGCGCTCGCCGTCTTCGCGCTGGCGACGGTGTCCGCCGCGGCCGGCGTCGCCCGCCTCGAGACGGCCGGCGTCGCCGCCGCGGGCGACGTGGTCGTCAACGTCTACATCGCCGGACTCGTCGCCTGGGGATACGCGGTCGAGGGGTATCGGACCGACCGTTTCCGGGCGCTCCTGTACGCCGGGTTCGTGCTCTGGGGCGTCGTCGACGTCGCGGTCGGGGCCGCCACCGTCCTCTCGGTCACCTTCCTCGTCGTCGGCGCGGCGCTGCTCGCGCGGCTGTGGTACCGGCGCGAAGGGTGACTGGAGTACCGAGCGGACGGAGCACCGGAAGTACCGGGCGAATGGGGAACCGAACCGACTTCGAACCCCCGGCCGCTGGACGCACGCCGATCACCCCTCAGAGTCGCCGTCTCTCCCGGTCACCTTCCGGACGCACGAGGAGCCGAACGGCCCGAGTTCGCCGGCGTCGAGCCGGACGAAGTGGCCGGTCGAGATCCCCGCGCCGCACCGCCGACACTCGAAGTCGCCCTCGCGCTGGACCACCTGCCGCTCGTAGTCGACGTACGTGCCGCCGCGGCGAACCCTGAGGCGGGCGGCCTCGCGGTCGATGACGCCGCGCTTCTCGGCCGCGTCGAGGATCGCCCTCGTGAGCGCGGGGGCTCGTCTC
>NZ_WPCE01000370.1 GCF_009742825.1 Halorubrum sp. CBA1125 | reverse complement strand
AGGATCACGAAGCTCACCATGTCGTCGAGCACGAACTCGCAGTCCCGTAACCGCTCGCGGAGCGCCCCGGCCGCGAACCCCCGGTCGAGCGCCCCGACGGCGACCGCCGCCGACAACACCCACCCCGCGTAGTTGGAGAGCGGGACCCCGTAGAACGCGCCCCCGCCGAAGTCCCAGAACCCGAGCGCGACCGCGCCGGGGTCGAGGACGACGTCCATCGCGAGCACCGCGCCGATCACGGTCAGCAACCGGACTCCCCCGCTCGCGGCTCGCGGACCGAGAAGCAGCAGACAGAGCAGGTACGCGTTGACCACGAGCGGGATGAAGAAGACGGGCAGCGCGACCGGCACCCCGCCGAGCATCGGACCGAGGCTCACGGTGTACGCGAACGAGCCGTACGGCCACCCGGTTGCGACGGCCACCAGCTCGATCGCGTAGGTGTACGCGACCAGGACGCCGAGCCACCCGACGGCCCGGCGGTCGACCGCCGGGAGCACGCCGACGACGAGCGGCGAGCGCATCACCAGCACGCCGAACAGCACGAACCAGGGGTTGAACGCGAGCGGCTCGGGCACCCATCCCTCGGCGCTGCCGACGAGCCCGACCGCCCCGACGAGCGGGAAGAGGACGGCGATCGTGAACCGGTTCTCCCGGACGGTCCGGTCGAGCAGCGCCTCCGCCTCGCGGCGCGTGTCCGGGAGCCGGTCGCGGCGGGCGGCGGGCGGCGCGCGGGCGGCGTCGGACGCGTCCGTCGAGCGCGCCGACGGCTCTGCCGGGCCGGTCGCATCCGTCGAACCCGCCGACGGGTCCGCCGGGCCGGCCGCGTCCGACGACCTCGCCGATCCAGTGCCGTCCGGGTCGCTCACGCGGTCACCTCCCAGATCGGGTAGATCCGCCAGAGCCCGCCCATCGTCAACAGCGCCCCCACGGCGGTGTTCAGCGCCGGGAACAACCAGTAGGCGCGGTCGACCGCGACCGACGACCGGGCGACCCACGCCACGAAGACCGGATAGACCCCGAGCAGCGCGCCGAGCCGGACGTCGACCGCCGCGAACGCGACCGCCGCCGCGGTCCAGCAGCCGAAGCAGTAGGCGTACGTCCGCGACGCGCCGAGCAGCGTCGCCGTCGTTCGGATCCCGGCGGCTCGGTCCGGCTCGATGTCGGGGATCGCAGAGAAGGTGTGCATCCCCATCGTCCAGAGCCACGCGCCGGCGAGCGCC
>NZ_WPCE01000356.1 GCF_009742825.1 Halorubrum sp. CBA1125 | reverse complement strand
CTGCTCGTCGACGAGACGACGGTCGACGTCGGCGACGTCGACGGCGGCGGCGAGCGGACGGTCAACGGCTCCGTCGACGTGGAGCGCGCCGGCGGCTACCGGATCGAGACCGTCGTGTTCGCCGACGGCGAACGGCGCGCGACCCAGACGACGCGCGTCGGCGGCGTCGGGGCGCTCACGCCCGAGTATGCCGACTCGCCGGTCGGCTTCACCGAGGGAGACGTCTGGCCGACCGTCGCGGTCAGCGTGCGCGAGGCCGACAACGAGACCGCCACCCTGTCGGTGTCGCTCTCGGTGACGAACCGCGGCGACGAGGCGTCCGAGCCCCTCGAACTCCGCGTGCTGTTGCGGCAGGCGGAGTCGAACGTGATCGCCGACGAAGCGACGGAGACGGTGGGGTCGGTGCGCCCCGGGCGGACCGACACCGTGACCGTCACCGCGGAAGTACCGGCGAACTACAACTACTACGTCGACGCCGCGCTGTGGAGCGACGACGTCCTCATCGACGAGACGCAGGGGGTGGCCAACCTGAATCCGCGCGAGACGATCAGCGCGAACCAGACCGTCGAGGAGGTCGAGTTCGCCGTCGAGGACTTCGAGCGGGGCGGAGAGGGCGGCGACGCCAGCGCGCCGGAGCGCGAGGAGGGCGCCGACGGCACCGACGACGCGACGCCCGGGTTCGGTCCCGTCGTCGCGCTGATCGCCCTCGCGAGCGCCGCACTGGTGGCACGGAGGCGACGATGACCGACGAGCGCCCCGACGACGCGGCGGCCCCCGACCGAGACGAGTCGAACCCCGATCAGACCACCGACGCACCCGAGACACGACCGATGACCGACACGCCCACCGAGACCGACACGTCCGCGGAACAGCCGACGCCCAGCGAACGGGCGACGAACGGAGAGCCGGCGACGACCGACGGCGGCCCCGACGAGCCGGCGACCGAGAGTGCGCCGACCGGCGACGAGCCGACCGGCACGCAGACTGCCGACTCGGACTCGCGGCTGGGTCGGCTCTCGGCCGGCGACCTCCGGGCCGTCCTCGACCGGGTCGGGCTCGCCGCGCTGGTCCTGCTCGCGCTGATCGCCGGCTGGGGATTCTACAGCCAGACCGGCACCGCGATCCGGACGTGGCTCGACCCCGCCTACCAGCCGCTGGCGCTCGCGGCGTTCAACCTCGCGGTGCTTCTGGTCGCGCTCGCCGGGATCACCCACCAGCTCTACCGGATCCGGAACAGCGACGCGTAGCCGGGCGAGTCGGTGGCGACCGCGTCCTACGCCTCCGGAAGGTCGTCGGTGCTGGCCGGGATCTCCTCGACCTGTCCGGCGAGCGTCGCCGCGTCCCCGGCGACGGTGGCGGGGTCGACGCCGGTCTGGTTCGCGGCCAGCCTGA
>NZ_WPCE01000337.1 GCF_009742825.1 Halorubrum sp. CBA1125 | reverse complement strand
GAGGCCGACGAGGACGGCGACGAGTAAACGGACGACGACCACGGACGGCCGCCGCGAAATCGGTCGCCGCCGAAACCTTTTCTAATAACCGGGAGTTATTCGCCGTATGGAACTCCCGACCCCACAGGACCTCCGCGAGCGCCGGACCGACCTGGAGCTGACCCAGAGCGAGCTCGCGGACGCGGCCGACGTCTCACAGCCGCTCATCGCCCGGATCGAGGGCGGTGACGTCGACCCGCGGCTCTCGACGCTGCGACGCATCGTCAACGCCCTCCAGGAGGCCGAAGGAGAGGTGGTCCGCGCGACGGACCTGATGAACGAGACGGTGATAAGCGTCGCCCCGGACGACGCGGTGCGCGAGGCCGTCTCGCTGATGGAAGAGGAGGCGTACTCGCAGCTCCCCGTCCTCCAGAACGGGGTTCCCGTGGGGTCGATCAGTCAGGGAGACGTGGTCCACGCGGGCGAGAACGTCGGCGACCACCCCGTGAGCGAGGTGATGAGCGAGTCGTTCCCCACGGTCGCGCCCAGCGCGACGGTCGACGAGATCCGGAACCTGCTCGATCACTACAAAGCGGTGATGGTCACCGACGGCGGCGCGACGGTCGGGATCATCACCGAGGCCGACATCGCCGCGCACCTGTCGTAAGCGGCGACGAGACGCCCGTGTGGCGATCGGACGGCCGACGGTGGGAGAAGGAGAGAAGACGCGAACGGAGGGCGGGGAAGCGCCGGCACCGTCACTCCTCGCGTCGCTCGGAGAGCCGCTCCCAGATCTCCGTGCAGCCAGCGCCGTCCTCGATGTCGTCGAGGTGGCTCCCGTCGGTGCGGTCCGATCGCGTTTTGGCGTCCCGATCGGCGGACTCGCCCGTCGGCTCGCAGGTCTCGGAGTTCGCGGTCATCGCCGCACCTCCGTGGCGCCCTCGAAGAGCTCGGGCGCGACGTCGGCCGACGCGTGTTGTCTGTGTCGATGTTCGCTCGGATCGGGAGACAGCGCGACAAATCCCGAGGCTGTATCGGTCATCGACTCCCGATACGGGCCCCCGGATCATAAGGGGAGCCACACGAGTAATTCAGACCTCTACTCCCGGGTACCGGAATCTGCGTCCGGTACCTCGGACACCAAGTTGGTTCCGTTCCCCGTCACGTCATGCGATCTCGTGTGATCCCGGCGTCATCGAAACGGTCTCCGCTTGTGACCACCGTCACGCATTGAGGGGATCGGTCAAACACGGGGGTGTGACGACACGTATTCGCGTCCTCGACGACGAGGCGATCGACGCGGGCGCCGCCCGCGACGCCGGACGACTGAAGATGGGGCGGGATCACGGTCCCACGTGTGAGACATGACCGACCGACTGCTCAGCGTGAACGCGTACACCACGCTCGACTTCGTCGACGCGCGGGCACGGGGTCACGACTTCGAGACGGACGCCCCCGGCGTCGTGAACGTCACGGCGCCCCGAGAGGACCCGGAACACGTGACGCTACAGGTCGAACTCGACGGGACGGCGCTCGACCGGCTCCCGGCGCACGCCGACGAGGTCGACCTCTCGCCAGCGCAGGCGCGGACGCTCGCCGAGGCCCTGGAGTCGACGGCCGATCGCGTCGAGGCCGCTCGGGGCGACGCCGACGGAGAGTGAGCCGCATCGCCGGCACCGTCGCTCCACCAGTACCAAGGCGGCGGCGCGATCCCGCGAGCGCCCGCCAGGGCGCGAG
>NZ_WPCE01000352.1 GCF_009742825.1 Halorubrum sp. CBA1125 | reverse complement strand
AGGGTGATCGGGCGAGAGGCGAGAGAGCGTTCGGCGTCGGGTCGGGTCGCCCCCGTCGTCAGCGGAGTTCCTTGTACTCGGTGCCGCACTCCGGACAGACGCGCACCGAGAACACCTCGTCCGGGTCGTTCTCCTTTTTTAACACCATCTCGCAGTCGGCGCAGTTGAGCCGCTCGTAGGTGTCCTTGAACAGGTCGCCGTCGCGTAGCCCCTTCCGCGTCGATTTCATGTCTCGAAGTTTGGGCCCCGACCGGTATAAAAACCCCGTACGACGCCGGTCAGACGACGGCCCCCGGCCCGCTTTCGCAACGCTTGTCTCCCGCGGCCGGCAACGTCGACTGTGTCACGGACCCGCCTGTTCGGATCGCTCTGCGGGCTCGTCTTCCTCGTCAACTTCGCTCGCATCGTGTTCGCGCCGCTGGTCGGGGAGTTCATCGACGCGTTCGCGATCGGCGAGGGCACGGCGGGACTCATCGTCACGCTCGCGTGGTTGGGCTCCGCAGCGCCGCGACTCCCGGCCGGGTGGGCGCTCACTCGGTTCTCCCGCCAGGGAGTGATCCTCGCGTCCGGGAGCGTGCTGGTCGCGGGCGCGTTCGGCGTCGCGATCGCGTCCGATGTCCTCGCGCTGATGGTCGCGGCGTTCGCGGTCGGCTGCGGCTCCGGCGTCTACTTCGTCGCCGCCAACCCGTTCCTCTCGGAGCTGTTCCCGAACCGCGTCGGCCGCGTGATGGGGATCCACGGAATGGCGAGCCAGCTGGCGGCGGTCGTCGCCGCGCCGGTCGTCACGGTCGCGCTCTGGTACGACTGGCGGCTCGCGTTCCACGGGCTCGCGCTCGTCACGGCCGCGACGACCGTCGTCTTCTCCGCGCTCGCTCGCCGGACCGACCTCCCGGAGGCCGGCGCGGGCGACACCGACTTCCTCGCCGGCGTGCGCACGGAGTGGAAGCTGATCCTCGCCGGAGTCGTTCTGATGGGGCTCACGAGCTTCGTCTGGCAGGGGTTGTTCAACTTCTACGAGCTGTACATGATCGACAAGGGGATCCCGCCGGCGGCCGCACGGAACCTGCTGACGGTGATCTTCGCCGCCGGGGTACCGGCGTTCCTCCTCGCCGGCGACCTCGCCGACCGACTCCCGTACG
Source organism: Halorubrum sp. CBA1125 (assembly GCF_009742825.1). Taxonomy (GTDB): domain Archaea; phylum Halobacteriota; class Halobacteria; order Halobacteriales; family Haloferacaceae; genus Halorubrum. The sequence continues at coordinate 294 of NZ_WPCE01000352.1, read as the reverse complement.
TGCCGTTCCTCCTCGGGATCGTGTCGGCGTTCGTCGGGAGCGTCGTCCTCGTCGTCGCCGCCTCGGGACTCGTCGCGGTCGTCCTCGCGAGCGTCGTCGTCGGCTTCGTCATCCACATGCTGTTCCCGGTGGCCGATACCTACCTGCTCGCGTCCCTGCCCGACGAGTCTCGCGCGTCGGCGTACGCCGTCTACTCCGCCGGGGCGATGTCGGCGCAGGCGGCCGGCTCCTGGGTCGTCGGCGAGGCGGTCGAGGCCGGCGCCGCCTTCGACGCCGTCTTCCTCGCGCTCGCCG
>NZ_WPCE01000329.1 GCF_009742825.1 Halorubrum sp. CBA1125 | reverse complement strand
TCCAGCTCGCGACGTCGCCGATCCGCCGCCTCGGGTCCAAGCTCCGCGGCGAGAGCGACGACCTGCCGTTCCTCGACGCGTCGCGGATGTTCGACGTGGAGGACGCCGCGACCGACTTCGTCGACCGGACCGACGAGCCGTTCTTCCTGTGGGTCCACTACATGGACACACACACGCCGTGACGTCCCGCGCCGCGGTACATCCGGGAGGTGTCGAACGGCCTCGTCGGCACCCACCGGATGCTCCACGCGCACACGCGGACGAGCCTCGGGTGGGAGGTCGGCGAGCGGACGCTCCGCGAGCTCCGGACCCTGTACCAGGCGACGGTCAGGCAGGTCGACGCCAGCGTCGGGCGGCTGCTCGACACGCTCGACGCCGCCGGCGTCGCGGACGAGACGGCGATCGTCGTCGCCGGAGACCACGGCGAGGAGTTCCAGGAGCACGGCCACCTCGCGCACTACCCGAAGCTGTACGACGAGCTGATCCACGTGCCCCTGATCGTGAACGTTCCGGGGGCGGACGGCGGCCGCGTCACCGACCACGTCGGCCTCGACGCGATCCCGCCGACCGTCGCCGACCTGCTCGGCGTCGAGTCATCGTCCGACTGGCACGGACGGTCGGTCGCGCCGGCGGTCGCCGGCGATACGGTCGGTGACGCGACGGACGGTGACCAGCAGGTCGGTGACGCGACGGACGGTGACGAGGTGGTCGACCACCCGCCCGTCGTCTCGGTGACCGTTCGCGGCGAGGAGGTGACCGAGCAGCCGATCCCGCGGTCGCTGTCGGATGGCGACCTCCTCGTGAGCGTCCGGGACGCCAAGTGGACGTACATCGAGAACGTCGACGCGGGGACGACGGAGCTGTACCACCGGCCGTCGGACCCGACCCAGCAGGAGGATCTGTCGGCCGACCCCTCGGCCGACGAGCGGGCGGTGATAGAGCGGTTCGCGCCGATCGCCGCCGAGCACGCCGCGACGCTCCGCGACCGGGAGCGTGACGCGGCCGCCGCAGAGGGCGACGAGGTCGACGAAGACCTCGAGGCGCGGTTGGAGGCGCTCGGCTATCGCTGATGATCCGGGCGGTCCTCCGCGACCTCACGAGCGGACCGATCGCCGTCCAACTCCGCCGGTTCGTGATCGTCGGCACGGCGACCGCCGGCGTGCAGATGGCGCTCCTCTGGCTGTTCGTCGACGCGGCGGGGATCAACTACCTGGTCGGCGCGATCGTCGCCATCGAGATCACGATCGTCCTCACGTACGTGCTCAACAACGCGTGGACGTTCCGGGCGAGCCGGAACACGGGCACCGTCGAGTACCTCTCGGGGCTGTTCAAGACGAACCTCGTCCGCGGGACCGCGATCCCGATCCAGCTCGGCGTCCTCTACGCGCTGGTCGAGTGGGGCGGGATCATGTATCTGGTTTCGAACGCGGCCGCGATCCTGTTGAGCGGGCTATACCGGTTCGTCCTCGACGCGCTGTGGACCTGGGGGTGAGCGCTGGCGACCCCGGGCAGCGGCGGCCGAGCTACCACGCCGACCACGCCGTCAGGCTCTCGTCGCGGGCGTACACCCGCTTGAGGTCCTTGGCGTAGGCGACGTCGCCGGGGTGATCGAGCTTCTCGTGGCGGTACGCCGGCGCGTCCTCGCGGATCTGGAGCCCCTCGACCGTGAACTCCTCGTCGCCGAACTCGACCGTCTCGTCGACGGTGAACTCGTAGTCGCCGGGGACGTTCACCCGGAGCGACCGCGTCTGGTCGGCGGTGCCGTCCTTCGGATGCAGCGTCACCGGCACGGCGACGTTGTCGACCGCGCGGGTCCACAGCGTGTCGACGTCGGCGACGTCGGCCTCC
>NZ_WPCE01000368.1 GCF_009742825.1 Halorubrum sp. CBA1125 | reverse complement strand
CGGCGGAGCGCGGGCGACGGCGTCGGCCCCGCGGCGCACACGGTCGAGGTCGCCCGCGCTCGGCGGGGGGTCCGGTGACGGCGACGTCGACGTGTTCGACGCCCGGTAGAACGCGACCGCGTCGTCGACCGTGGTCGCGCGGGGTCCACCCGGTCGACGCCAGACGGGGAGAGGTCGCCGTCGGCCGCCGCCCGCACCAGCGGGACGAGGAGCAGGAGGCACCCGAACTGGGTGTTCGTCCGCGCGCGCTCGGCCATCCCCGCGACAGCGCGCTCGAAGGCGTGGCCGACCGCCGCGCCGCGGGCCGCCCGAGCGATCCCCTCCCGGGCGCCCACCGCGCCGGCGAGGAACGACTCGAACCGGAGGTCCTCGAGGTCTCGCCTGCGGTCGACGTTCCCGGGCTTCGGCGTCCCCGCGACCTCGAGGAGGAGCGCGAGGACCGCGTCGTCGACGGCGCTCACGGCGTCGCCTCCGACCCCGGGATGTTCTCGTCGAGGTCGCCATCGCGCCACGCCGCGACCGCATCCGCGACCCGCGCGAGCGCGGCCGGACGCTCGCTCGGCCGACCGACGCTCACGGCGTCCGCGCCGTACCGGGCGTACTCGGCGACCGTCTCGCGGCCCCGCACGCCGTTGTTGGCGATCACGACGAGGTCGTCGCCGACGGCCGCGGCGACCTCGGCGATCACCGACTCCGTGTCCATCGCGTCCACGTGGAACCAGTCGGCGCCGGCGGCCGCGACCGCCTCCGCGACCGCGACGAGGTCGACGCCAGACACCTCCGCGCGGACCTTCACGCTCGTGGTCGTCCCCGCGTCGGCCGCGGCGGAGACGTACGCCGCGAGCCGCTCCGTGTCCCGCAGGAGCGACTCGCCGCAGCCGACCGCGCACAGCTCGGGCTGCCGGCAGTGCGCGTTCACCTCGCAGACCGCGCCGCGTTCGGCACAGACCGCGGCGGCCGCCCGGACCGGCTCCACGGTCGCGCTCCGGACGTTGACGCCGGGACGGAGCGGCAGGTCCGCGGCCGCGCGGAGCTGTCGGTCGATCCACGCGATCGGGTCGTCGGGGAGGAACTCCGAGCGGTCGCGGGCGACGAGGTCGCGCGCGGCCGCCCGACTCGCCGGGTCGAGCGCGATCCCGCCCATGACCGCGGCGTCGACGTGCGGGGCCGCGGCGCGCGCCCAGTCGACGTCGGCCGCGCCGCTGAGGCTCGCGGCGACGAGGGCGGGCTCG
>NZ_WPCE01000267.1 GCF_009742825.1 Halorubrum sp. CBA1125 | reverse complement strand
TCGACGCGGGCGCTCGCGGGGACGCCGTCGAGTTCGCCGCGCCCGGCGCGCCGGGCTCCAGCCGAATCGGGACCCCGCCGCGCGCCTGCGCGACCACGTCGCCGAGGCCGGTCCCGCACCGCACCTCCGCCTCGTGGGCGGCGCGGACCAGCTCGTTCTCGGAGCGTCCCCGGTCGAACGCCGCGTTCGCGGCCAGCGCCGTCCCGAGCGCAGCCGCCCCGGAGACCCCCGAAGCCGGCGCCGATCGGGAGGTCGCTCTCGACCGCGACGTCGACCGGCGACGGGGCGTCACGCGCTTGTCCCGCCAGCCCGAGCGCGTCGAGGACGTCTCGACCGGGTCGATCGTCGCCGGCGCGCCGTCGACGGTCCGGTCGCCGGCCGCCCCGTCGGCGGGCGACACCGCGAACGGTGACGCCGTCGGTCAGGGTCAAGCCGGCGCCGCGCGAGCCGGCGACCGCGGGCGCTCGTCCGGGTGCGCGCTGAAGAAGGCGGTGACGTGGCCGGGGACGAACGCGGACGCCCGCTGGCTGCTCATGCCCGGCCGGAAGCGCGGCCGCCGATTAACGGTTGTTATCTGCCGTCACGCCGCCGAGCGCGGTGCCCACGAGAGCGACGTCCCACGACCGGACGACCGGGAACCCGAGCGCGAGCGCGACGCCGAGCCACACCGGAAGCGCGAGCACCGCGAGGCCGATCCCGACGAGCCCGAGGGTCTCGCGGCGGCGCTCGGACAGCCGGTCGCGGACGGCCCACGCGACCAGACCGGCGAGGGTTGCGCTCACCGCCGCGATCGCGAAGACGACCGGCCACGGGACGGCGCCGGCGTCGAGGAGTCTGCCGAGGCTCAGCAGGGCGAGGAGCCCGATCGAAGCGTCCGCGAGGAGGGTCGCGCGGCGGGGGGACACGCCGGATCGCTCTCGGCGCTGGCTGATAAGCGATCGGGAGACGACGCGGACGGACGCCGCCGTCCGGGCGTTCCGCACGCGTTTCCCGTCTCGACGTTCCGCACGCTTTTCCCGTCTCGGCCGCCAACGGGCGGGTAACATGACCGATTCGGCCGCCGGGAGTCGCGGCTCGCTGCCGCCGGACCCGGCCGATCTCTCCGTCACCATCGTCGACGGCTACGTCGACGAGCCGGCCCACTTCGGCGTGCCGCCGTACCTCTCGACGTACCCGCGGTACACGGCGGGCGCGCTCGTCGACGCCGGCGTCCCCGAGTCGGGGATCACCTACCACACGATCGACGAGCTGCGCGAGGACCGGAACAAGCGGGCCGACGTCGCCGACGCGACCTGTTCGTCTACGTCGGCGGGATGACGGTGCCCGGCAAGTACGTCGGCGGGACGCCCGCCGAGCCCGACGAGGTCCGCGAGCTCGGCTGGACCGCGGACGGCGTGACGCTGCTCGGCGGCCCCGTCCGCTTCGGCGTCGGCGAGGAGAACGCGGGCGCGACCGAGACCGAGCGCGACGACCTCGACTACGACTTCGTCGCGATGGGCGACGTCGAGGCCGCCGCACACGACCTCGTCCGCGAGGGGTTAGAGGGGTACGGCAACCGGATGCGGACGAACGAGGAGGTCGACCGGTGGGCCCGCGAGGGGGCGTTCGTGGTCGAGCAGCACCCGAACCACCCCGACTACCTCATCTGCGAGCTGGAGACCTCCCGGGGCTGCGCCTACCGGTGTTCGTTCTGCACGGAGCCGCTGTACGGGGACCCGGCGTTCCGCGAGGCGGGGTCGGTCGTCGACGAGGTCGACGCGCTCTCGGACCGCGGCGTGCGGCACTTCCGGCTCGGCCGGCAGGCCGACATCCTCGCGTTCGGCGGCGACGGCGAGGCCCCGAACCCCGACGCCCTCCGCGAGCTGTACGGCGGGATCCGCGCGGTCGCGCCCGACCTCCGGACGCTCCACCTCGACAACATGAACCCCGTCACCATCGTGGACTACCCCGAGGCGTCCAGGGAGGCGATCCGGGTCATCGCCGAGCACAACACGCCGGGCGACACCGCCGCGTTCGGACTCGAGTCCGCCGACCCGGTCGTCCGCGAGGAGAACAACCTGCTCGTCACCGCCGAGGAGTGCCTGGAGGCGGTCCGCGTCGTCAACGAGGAGGGCGGCTGGCGCCCCGGCGACGACCCCGAGACGACGCCGAACGACACCAGCCGCGTCACCGGCCCGTCGACCGGCCCCGACGCCTCGCCGCGGCTCCCGAAGCTCCTGCCCGGGATCAACCTCGTCCACGGGCTCGCGGGCGAGCGCCCGGAGACGTACGAGCACAACAAGCGGTTCCTCCAGCGGGTGTACGACGAGGGGCTGATGCTCCGCCGGATCAACATCCGACAGGTGATGGCGTTCGCGGGCACCGAGATGGCCGAGACCGGCGCGGAGATCGCCAACGAGCACAGGGACCAGTTCCAGTCGTACAAACGCGAGGTCCGCGAGACGATCGACAACCCGATGCTCGACCGCGTGGTCCCGCCGGGGACGATCCTCCCGGACGTCCACCTGGAGTACCACCAGGACGGGAAGACGTTCGGGCGCCAGCTCGGCACCTACGCGCTGCTCGTCGCGGTCCCCGGCGAGCGCGAGCTGGGAACCGCGATCGACGTGGCGATCACCGACCACGGGTACCGGTCGGTCACCGGCGTACCGTACCCGCTCGACGTCAACGCCGCGTCGATGGACGAGCTGACCGCGATTCCCGGGATCAACCGGAACACGGCCGGCGACGTCGTCGTCGGGCGCCCCTACGACGCCCTCGACGACGTCGACGCCGGCGTCGCGGACCTCTCGCAGTTCGCTGTCGTCGACGACGTCGACGTCCCGATCCCGGGCCGCGACCGGGCGGGAGTCCGGGCCGGCCCGGCCGCGCGGTCCGGGCTCGGACCGCTCGCCGCTCGGCCGCGGC
>NZ_WPCE01000350.1 GCF_009742825.1 Halorubrum sp. CBA1125 | reverse complement strand
GGGTCGGTCGGCGCCGCGTCGCGCGTGGCGGCCGGGTCGAGCGCCGCGTGCTCGTCGGCGGAGAGCAGCTCGACCGCCCGCGCGACGTACCGCTCGCCGCCGGTCTGGCGGGGGAAGACGACGAGGTCGACCTCGCGGAGGAGGTACGCCGGGATCCCCCGCTCGATCACGCGGTTGACGAGCGCCTCGACGTCCTCGGCGTGCGTCGTCCCGATCACCCCGTGACCCGTGTTCACGCTCTCCGCGAAGGTCTCGAAGCTCGCCGGGGTGTTGATCTCGGCTATCACCTCCACGTCGGGATTGAGGTAGTTCGCCTCGGTCATCAGCTCCGACATGGTCACCGCCTTGTACGCGTCCTCGTGGTCCCGGGTCGTGAGCGACACCCCGGTCTCGTGCGGGAGCCGGACCTCGCGTGACCCCTCGTCGATCGAGACCGGCCGGGCGTCGAACGGGATGAACGGCGTGTGGGCGTTGAGCAGCGTCGTCTTTCCGACGCCCGTCGGCCCGGCGAAGAGGACGACCCCGCGGTGCTCGTACAGCAGCCACAGCAGGGTGACAAGATCGACCGACAGGGTCCCGCGGTCGATCAGGTCGGCGGGCGTCAGCGCGTCCGCCGACTGCTTGCGGATCGAGACGTGCGGGCCGCCCTCGGAGATGACCGGCAGCGCCACCGCACAGCGGACCGTCTCGTCGACGCCGTCGAGGTCGAGGTTCACCTTCGCCGACGGCGTCGAGGCGTTGAGTTCGGTCCCGTCGCGGGCCGCCAGCCCGGTGACGACGTTGACGAACGTGGTCTCCTCTTCGAACGCGAGGTTGGTCGGGACGCGGGTGCCGACTCCGGGCGTTCCCCGGTCGGTGTCCGCCGTCGCCCCCGCGAGGACCGACGCCCGCGGGACGACCTTCACGCGCTCGCCGACGCGGTTGGCCTCGACGTCCTCCAGGTGGGGATCGCGGATCGGGACGGTGAGGATCCCCTCGCCCACGAAGTCGCGGAGCACGTAGTACGCGAGGTCGTCGAGGCGGTCGCGGGCGTACCGCGAGTCGACCGGCGGGACGGCGAGCCCGCGCTCCGCGAGCCCGGACCGGGCCCGGTGGACCGCCGCGCCGAGCCACGCGCGGGTGTTGCGCGCGGTGAGCCGCCGCGAGAGGAACCGCCGGGCGTGGGCGGCGACGAACGCCTCGCGGTCCTCGACGACGCCGTTCACGGTCGTCTCCCAGATCCGCTCTTTGCACTCCGCGATCAGCGCCTCGTCGCCCGGGAGCAGGTCGGGCTCAACCACGGCGTACTTCGTCTCGAACGCGTCGGAGCCCAACAGCCGCTCGCGGTAGATCACCACGTCGACTTCGAGCCCGGCGAACGCCACCGCGTACTGCGCGATCCGCTCGGCCGCGACCCGCTCGACGTACGCCACGTCGGCGTCGACGCCCGGGCGTACGCGGCGATC
>NZ_WPCE01000313.1 GCF_009742825.1 Halorubrum sp. CBA1125 | reverse complement strand
CGACGGGAGCGTCACCGAGCGGAGCGTCACGGTCGAGACGACGGACGAGGACGCCGCCCGCCGGCTGGCGGCGATCGCCGGCGGCGGGACGGTCGACCACCGGATCGCCGAGCGCGACTTTGCGCACGACGCGGCCGTCACCCGGCGCGAGGACGCCTACACCGTGCAGGTGATCGACCCGTCGCTGGCGGCGAACGCGAGCGCCGCGCTCGGGCTCCCGGTCGACGGCGACCCCGGCGGGTACCGGTTCGACTCGCTGCGCGATCACCGCCGACAGCTGCTCCGCGGGCTGCTCGAGTCCTGCGGCGTCGTCTGCTTCCGCGAGTCGGCCGGCGCCGTCGGGATCTCGTTCGTCCACGACGACGAGCGTCTCTTGGAGCGGGTCCGCGGCCTACTCGACGCCGAGGGGTTCGCCGCCGACGAGCCGACGGCCGCCTCCTCGGGCGGGTACTGGTTCGGCGTCGCCGACGCCGACACGGCCGCCTTCGCCGAGTGGGTCTACGCCGGCGCCGAGCGTCCGGGCTGTTCGCGACGGACCGCCGGCAGAAGACGCTCCGGAGCGTCGAGCGCGCCGAGGGGCTGGCGGTGGGAACGCTCGTCGACAGTCCGGACGGGACCCGCGGGGGACGGGGACGCCGACTCGCAAGGGGACGGAGGTGACCAACAGAGAGGCGAGGCCGACCCGTGAGCCGAGCCGCCGACGCGGTCGGGATCGGGAGCGACGAGGCGGTGCTGCTGGTCGGCCACGGCTCCCGGCGCGAGCGGTCGAACGAGTCGGTCCGCGAGCTGGCCGCGGGACTGGAGGCCCGGATCGGCGTCCCGACCGACGCCGCATTTCTCGAACTCGCGGAGCCGGCGATCCCCGACGCGATCGACCACCTCGCGCCCGGCGTCTCCCGGCTCACGCTCGTCCCGCTGTCGCTGTTCGCGGCCTCGCACGTCAAGAACGACCTGCCGCTGGCGGTGAACCGCGCCCGCGACGAGCACCCGGACGTGCGGTTCCACGGGGGCGCCCACCTCGGGATCCACCCGGCGATCCTCGACCTGCTCGACGACCGGGCCGCGGCGGTCGAGGAGACGCTCGGCGTCGACCGCGCGAGCGACGACGTGGCGGTCGTGCTCTGTGCGCGCGGCTCCTCCGACCCGGACTCGAACGCGGACGTCCACAAGCTCGCGCGCCTGCTCTACGAGGGGCGCTCGTTCGCCCGGGTCGAGACCGCCTTCATCGGCGTGACGGAGCCGCTGCTCGACGAGGCGCTCCGCGACGTCGCGAGGGCCCGGCCGGACGCGGTCGTCGTCCTCCCGTACATGCTCGGCGACGGCGTGTTGACCGGGCGGATCCGCGACGGCGCCGGCGAGTTCGACGCGTCGACCCCCTACGTCGCCGCCGCCGCGGGTGACCCGCTCGGCACGGACGACCGCCTGCTCGACGTCCTCGCGGACCGCTGGCAGGAGGCGCGCACCGATTCCGTCGACATGTCGTGTGACACCTGCAAGTACAAGGTGGAGCTCGACGGCTACGAGACGGACGAGGGCGGTGCCCGCGCGATGCTGCGCGCGCTCACCCACCAGCAGGCGCACGCCGACCGCGACGCGGTCGCCGACGAGCCCCACGCTCACGACGCCCCGGCCGCACACCTCGCGGTCTGCACGAACCAGACCTGCGCCGCCGACGGCGCTCCCGCGGTCCTGGAGACGCTGCGGCAGGCCGTCCGGGACGCCGGGGCCGACGTCCACGTGACGCGCTCGTCGTGTCTCGACCAGTGCGGCGACGGCCCCGTCGTCGCGCAGTACCCCGACGGCGTCTGGTACGGCGGCTGCGAGGCCGACGACGCCGAGCGGATCGTCGTCCGCCGTCGAGCGCCGACCGGATCGTGAGCGACCTCGTCCACCAGACTTTATAGAAGTGCAAGCCGAGTTTCGTTCATTGAGCTGCGACGAGATCGAAGCCCTGCGGCTCGGCCTGTTGAACGTCCTCGGCACCGGCGACGACGCGGTTCGCCAGCACGCCGTGC